>NZ_JAJSOU010000002.1:0-450451 GCF_021282405.1 Buttiauxella cochleicola | reverse complement strand
CTAAATGAATTACTGCTTGGTCACTCTTCAAGACTTGATATTTTTTTGATACCCGAAGGTATCTGAGATATCAATCCTGCGAGTGCCCACACAGATTGTCTGATAAATTGTTAAAGAGCAGTGAGTTGCGCGCTTTCGCTTGCTAACTCGAGGTGGCGTATATTACGCTTTCCTCTTTCAGAGTCAAGCGTTTATTTTCGCTTTTCATCTGGCTGACAAGCCGGTTTGTAAGCCGTTGTGCCGTGTCAGTGGAGGCGCAGTATAGGGATTTTCTGGGGGCTGACAAGTGTTTATTGCAAATAGATTACCAAGCGTCTTTTTTTTCGCCAAAAGCACTACAAAACAGCTGTTACACGGGATATTTGCTGTTTTAAGCACCAGTAAAAGACACCTGGTGGCATACTACAAATAGAAACAACGCTAAAGGAATTGCATTTATGTCTCTATCTGCACAACAACTCGCGGCACAAAAGAACCTTTCCTATGTTCTTGCGGAAAAACTAGCGCAACGCATTCTTCGAGGTGAGTACGAAGCGGGCAGTATATTGCCTGGTGAAATCGAATTGGGTGAGATCTTCGGAGTTAGTCGCACAGCGGTACGAGAAGCAGTAAAGACATTAACAGCAAAAGGAATGGTTCTACCTCGCCCGCGTATTGGTACTCGAGTTATGCCTCGCAGTCACTGGAACTTCCTTGATAAGGAGTTGCTCACGTGGTGGATGACAGAGGAGAACTTTAATGATGTGGTGGATTACTTCCTTGTTATGCGTAATAGCCTGGAACCACAAGCCTGTGCCATGGCCGCTATTAATGGCACTCAAGAGCAGAAAACATTTCTCAACGAGATGATGGTAGAAATGGTAAAGCTGAAAGGCTCGTTTGACCGCCAACGCTGGATAGAAATCGATATGGCTTACCATGAACAAATCTATGCAATGAGTGGTAACCCTTTCCTTTGTTCTTTCGCTAACTTATTCCGCTCTATTTATTACAATTACTTTACCGCAATAACTAATAACGACGTTATTAAGCTCGACTTGCACCAGGCAATCGTTGATGCCATTACCCAGGGCGACAGCCAGGCCGCGTTAATCGCCGGCCAGACACTGTTAAAAGAACCCTCCGCTCAAGGGTAAAGACTCGCCTTCTCCTGGATGCGTTTAAAACATCAGGATAAAAATGACCAAAACAGCTCGCAGTATGGCCGGGTTACCGTGGATAGCGGCAATGGCTTTCTTTATGCAGGCGCTGGATGCCACAATTCTCAACACAGCCTTACCCGCAATTGCTCATAGTCTTGGGCGCTCTCCACTGGCAATGCAATCCGCGATTATCAGTTATACCTTAACCGTTGCGATGCTGATCCCCGTCAGTGGTTGGCTTGCCGACCGCTTTGGTACTCGGCGCGTGTTTATGTTTGCGGTTTCCCTCTTTACTCTCGGTTCGTTTGCCTGCGCGATGTCAAACTCGCTCGGTGAGTTGGTTGTCTTCCGTGTGATACAGGGTATCGGCGGGGCGATGATGATGCCGGTCGCCCGCTTAGCATTACTACGAGCCTATCCGCGCAGTGAACTCTTACCGGTTTTAAACTTTGTCACCATGCCCGGATTGGTCGGCCCCATCCTCGGCCCACTACTCGGCGGTGTTTTGGTTACATGGGCGAGCTGGCACTGGATTTTCCTCATTAATATACCTATTGGTATCCTTGGGCTGATTTACGCACGTAAGTACATGCCAAACTTTACGACTTCACGTCGTGGCTTTGATATGACAGGTTTTCTTCTGTTTGGCCTAAGCCTTGTGCTTTTCTCAAGCGGAGTGGAATTATTCGGCGAGCGAATTGTTTCAAGTTATATCGGCATTTTGACCATTATTGGCGGTCTGGTTCTGTTAGCCACTTATATATGGCATGCACGCCGACATCCTACGCCACTGATCGCGCTGCCGATGTTTCGTACCAGAACCTTCTCTGTCGGTATTATCGGGAATCTCGCATCGCGCCTCGGCACCGGTTGCGTCCCCTTCCTTATGCCTTTAATGCTACAGGTTGGTTTTGGCTATTCGGCGCTGATCGCTGGCTGCATGATGGCACCGACTGCAATTGGTTCTCTGCTGGCTAAATCCACCGTGACTCAGGTATTACGCCGACTGGGTTACAGGAAAACGTTAGTCTGTGTGACTGTGATCATCGGTTTGCTGATTGGACAATTTTCATTGCAGTCGCCGGGGATGGAAGTGTGGCTACTGATTCTGCCGCTATTTATTCTTGGGATGGCGATGTCCACGCAGTTCACGGCTATGAATACTATTACGCTTGCGGACCTCACCGATGAAAATGCCAGTAGCGGAAATAGTGTATTGGCGGTGACGCAACAACTGGCAATTAGCCTTGGCGTCGCGGTAAGTGCAGCTGTACTTCGTCTATATGAGGGCGTCGAGAGTATTAACACTGTCGAGCAGTTCCACTATACATTCCTGACGATGGGTGGGGTGACGCTCGTTTCGGCTCTCGTGTTCTTACTGTTACGCCCGAAAGATGGGCGCAACATGATTAAACGCTAGGCCGAACCACGCACCACCAGTTCAGGCGTCAGAAACAGGCGCTGTTGCTCCAGGGAGGGTTGTGCCATTCGGTGTATCAGCACATCAACGGCCAACTCACCCAATTCATCTTTAGGCTGATGAATAGTTGTGAGCGGTGGCGTCATATAACGCGCCAGTTCTATATCATCGTAACCAACAACCGCCATATTCTGTGGAACCGTCAATCCCGCCTGATACAAAGCCTGATATGCGCCAACCGCCATCGCATCATTGCCAGTAAATACGGCGTGCGGCGGTTGTTCCAGTGCAAGCAGGGAATTCATCGCTGTGAAACCACCCTGAAACTCAAAGTCGCCAATAATTTCATACCCTTCACGAATCTCAAGCCCTGCGCGGTTCATCGCCTTGCGATAACCTTCGAGGCGCAAACGCGCTGGCGTTTTATCCTGCGGGCCGGTAATACAAGCGATGTGGGTATAGCCATTATCAATAAGATGTTGCGTTGCAGTCTCGCCGCCGAGCAGCGAGTTGTCCTGAATCACATCGCTTTCGCCCTCGAAAGGCGACCAGTCCATCATCACGGTTGGAATAGAAGGATAGCGACTCATGATGTCAGGCGAAGGGAGATGGGTTTCAGTACATAAAAGAAGAAGACCGTCGACGCGCTTTTGCAGCAGCGTTTCCAGGTTGCGATTCATCCGCTGTTCGTCGCCTTCGGTGTTGCAGAGAACCAGGCTGTAGCCGCGCTCAAAGCAACTCCGTTCCACACCGCGTACCAGTTCCGAATAAAATGGGTTGCTACTAGCGGTGATTAGCATCCCGATAGTGTGCGTTTGATTGAGTTTGAGGCTACGCGCCAGAGCGGATGGCGCATAGTTAAGAGTCTTGATTGCCGCATCAACCTTTGCACGAACGGCATCACTCACAAAACGGTCGTTATTAATGACGTGCGAAACGGTAGAAGTCGAAACTCCCGCCAGCTTCGCGACGTCTTTCATGGTGGCCATGATTATCCTTGCTGTTGCAAAAACTCGTCGATTTCATGACGCCATGGCACGGAAGGTTGCGCACCTTTACGAGTCACGGCAATAGCGGCAGCCGCATGTGCAAAACGAATCGCTTCATTCATTGGTTTTTCTTCCAGCAAGGCCGTCACCAACGCACCATTAAAGGTGTCGCCAGCGGCGATGGTATCCACGGCTTTAACTTTAAAACCTGGTACGCGCTGACCTTTGCCGTTTTCACTAAGCCAAACGCCGCGACTGCCAAGCGTAATAATCACGGTTTGAATGCCTTTCGCATGCAGAGCTTTGGCCGCAACTGCTGCGTCGTCATCGTTTTCAACGCGCACGCCCGTCAGCTTTTCCGCTTCGGTTTCATTTGGCGTGATCATATCCACCAGCCCAAGCAGCTCGTCTGATAATTCACAGGCCGGTGCAGGATTGAGCACGACTTTAGTTTTGTTCTGATGAGCAATTTTAGCCGCCGCCAACACGCTTTCCAGCGGTGACTCAAGCTGCATTAAAAGTGCAGAAGCTTCTGCAATTTTTTGGTTCTGTTCAGCCACAAGCGCTGGCGTTAATGCCGCGTTCGCCCCGGCGTGAATGCCAATTACATTTTCCCCGGCGCCATTCACGAAGATCAGTGCCACACCTGTAGAGGCTTCTTTAATAGTGCTGACTGGGGAAGTATCGATTTTGTCGCTTGCCAGTTGCTTGCAAACACGGCTTCCGGTGTCGTCATCGCCCACACAGGCAATAAAGGCAATGTCTGCGCCGCTGCGCCCGGCAGCAACTGCCTGGTTTGCCCCTTTCCCACCGAACGCGACCTGATACTCTTGCCCGGTAACGGTTTCACCCGGCGTTGGGAAATGTTCGAGGTTCAGGATATGGTCAGCGTTGATGCTGCCCAGGACGACGAGATTGCCTTTAGTTTTCATTTTTATCCGTCCAGTTAAGTGTGCCACCCCCATTTCTGGAGTGGCACGGTGCCCTGCTTTTCTATTGTTGTCTTATTTAGTAACCAGCTTCAGGTCGACCGGGATTTTGGAGTCGACTTTTTCGCCTTTCAATACTTTGTCTGCGGTTTCTACGCCGATAACACCAATCTGGTCGGCCATCTGTGCCACGGTTGCGCCCAGCTTGCCTCCTTCAACAGCTTTCACGCCGTCAGCAGTACCGTCAAAACCAACCACCAGCACGTCGGATTTACCAGCGGTTTGCAGTGCACGCAACGCGCCCAGCGCCATTTCATCGTTCTGAGCAAACACCGCCTGCACATCTGGATGCGCAGTCAGCAAGTTTTGCATGACGTTCAGGCCCTTAGTACGGTCGAAGTCAGCAGGCTGGCTCGCAAGAACGGTAAATTTGTGCGCAGCCGTTGCTTGTTTGAAGCCTTCGCCACGTTCACGGGCAGCAGATGCACCCGCAATACCTTGCAGTTCGATAACTTTCGCGCCTTCACCCAATTTCTTAGCGATGAAGTCACCAGCCATCTTGCCGCCAGCAACGTTATCAGAAGCAATGTGGCTCACTACGGTGCCCTGATTCGCCATACGGTCGAGGGTAATCACAGGGATTTTAGCCTGGTTGGCCATTTTCACCGCATTACCTACGGCATCGGAGTCCGTTGGGTTGATAAGCATCAATTTAGTGCCGCGAACCGTGAGGTCCTGCACGTTGGCCAGCTCTTTTGCCGGGTTATTTTGCGAGTCCAGAACAATCAGGTTGTAGCCCAGTTTGTCGGCTTCTTTCTGCGCGCCGTCTTTCAGTGAAACGAAGAACGGGTTATTCAACGTGGAAACAACCAGCGCGATAGTATCTTTCGCCATCGCGTTAGCGCTAACCGTGGCGCTCAGTGCAACAGCGGAAACCAGGGTAGCTAGTTTTTTCATATTCATAGTCAGATGTCCTGTAGGGTTATGATTGTTACTGCTTTTTATTGTCCACCAGCACCGCCAGTAAAATAACCACTGCTTTGACGATCATCTGGTAATAAGAAGAAACACCTAATAAATTCAGCCCGTTGTTAAGGAAGCCCAGGATCAGCGCACCGATCAGCGTCCCAACAATTCGCCCTTTCCCGCCCGCCAGGCTTGTTCCACCCAGAACCACCGCAGCGATAGCATCCAGCTCATAGCCGGTACCCGCCGTTGGTTGTGCAGAGGAAAGACGCGCCACTTCGATGATCCCGGCCAAAGACGCCAACAGACCGCAAAGTGAGTAAACAATAATTTTGACTTTGTTAACGCTGATACCGGACAAACGCGTCGCAGCTTCATTACCGCCCAGCGCGTAGATATAACGACCCAGGCGAGTGTGGTGCAGCATGTACCATGCAGCCAGGAAAACGATACCCATGATCCACACAGGCGTTGGGATCCCCAGTGGGCGGCCAATACCAAACCAGCCAAACAGATCCGCGTTATCAGAGAACCCAGTGTTTACCGGGCTGCCGTTGGTGTACACCATCGTCACACCACGCAACAAAAGCATCATCACCAGCGTGGCAATAAATGCCTGGACTCGCCCTTTAGCAACAATCACCCCTGTTACAGCCCCGATTGCAGCACCCAACGCCAGTGCACCGGCAATAGCCACCAGAGCATTCACTTCTAAACCAACAATCGAGGCGGCCACAGCTCCGGTCAGCGCCAGTAAAGAACCGACGGAAAGGTCGATCCCGGAAGTCAAAATGACCAGCGTCATCCCAACCGCCATAATGGCGTTCACGGAGGTTTGTTGCAGGATATTGAACAGGTTATTTACAGTGAAGAAGTTAGGGCTAAGGCTCGAGACAACAGCAATCAACACCAATAGTGCGATCAGTGATTTTTGCTCCAATAGCCACGCTTTAGTGAACCAGCGACGTGTCGAAATAGACTGGGTACTCATTTTACAGACTCCTGATTCACGCGATTTAACTTGCCGACGGCCGCCGCCATGAGTATTTCCTGGGTAGCCTCTTCACGGGTAAATTCCCCGCCCAAACGGCCTTCATGCATCACCATAATTCGGTCGCTCATACCTAGGACTTCCGGCATTTCGGACGAAACGAGAATGATGCTTAACCCATCGGCTTTGAACTGATTGATTAATTGATAAATTTCTTTTTTCGCCCCAACATCAACTCCGCGCGTTGGTTCATCAAGAATCAACACTTTCGGGCGCGTCATCAGGCCACGGGCAATCGCCACTTTTTGCTGATTCCCCCCTGAAAGCAGCCCAATCGGCTGTTCCATTGATGGGGTTTTCACGTTGAACAAACGGATAAAGTCCTGCACCGCTTGCTGTTCATCTTTATGTTTCAGGCGGCCCGCGTTATGGCTGAAGTAGCGCAGTGCGGTCAGCGACATGTTCTCTTTCACCGACATGCCGAGCACCAGCCCATCACGCTTACGGTCTTCCGAGATATAAACAATGCCGTTTGCCAGGCCATCTTGCGGTGAGCGCGTCACCACTTCACGACCGTCCAGCGCCACATAACCGCCCGTGCGCGGCAGTGCGCCGTACAGCACTTTCATTAATTCGGTACGGCCCGCGCCCATCAAACCGGCAACGCCAAGAATTTCACCTTTGCGCAGAGTGAAACTCACGTCATGTACGCCTGGTCCGGAAAGGTTGTCGACGCGCAAAAGGATTTCGCCGGGTTGCTTATCCAGACGAGGGTATTGGTCTTCAAGTTTGCGGCCGACCATCATTTCGATAAGCGTATCTTCGGTCAGCGTCACCACTTCACGTTCGGCAATAAACTGCCCGTCGCGGAACACGGTCACGTCGTCGCAAATCTCGAAGATCTCTTTCATGCGGTGGGAGATATAGACGATGCCACGCCCCTGAGCTTTCAGCTCGCGGATAACGCGGAATAAAGAATCGGTTTCGGTATCGGTCAAAGCATCGGTTGGTTCGTCCATCACAATGACTTTCGACTCGAAGCTCAGAACCTTGGCGATTTCGACCATCTGCTGATCGCCAATCGACAAATCGCCCACCAGCTTCTGGCTAGTAAAGCGCAGGTTCAGTTTCGCCAGCAGTTTGTCTGCTTCGGCGTACATTTTCGTCCAGTCAATCTTGCCGAAACGGCCAACAAATTCACGACCGAGGAAGATGTTTTCCGCAATACTGAGCTGCGGAATCAGGTTGAGTTCCTGATGAATAATCCCGATGCCCGCTTCCTGTGAGGATTTTGGGCCGGTAAAGATGGTTTCTTTGCCAAGCCACAACAGCGAACCCGCATCACGCTGATAAATGCCGGTCAGCACTTTCATCATGGTGGATTTGCCTGCGCCGTTTTCACCTACCAGCGCCATCACGCGCCCCGGATAAACATTCAGCGCGGCTCCTGACAGGGCTTTTACGCCCGGGAACGCTTTATCGATCCCTTTTAATTGCAGTAACGGTTCCATGCCGGCCTCAGAAAGTTACGCCAGCACAGAGAATGATATTCGCATACGGGGAACACTCCCCGCTGCGAATAACCGCCTGGCTATCAGCGGTGTGTTGCTTGAACTGCTCATGACTAATGTAACGAATAGAAATGGTGTTTCCCTGGTGTTGTTGCAGTTGCTCGATATGGCTAAGCAACGTTTCATGGAGTTGGGGATTATGTTGTTTAATTTCCGAAGCTAAGATCGCCGCTTCAACCTGCATCTCTTGCGTTACGACTTCAACGACCTGCATAAAACCCGGTACGCCGTGAGTCAGAGCCAAATCTATACGCGGTGTATTGCGCGGGATCGGCAATCCTGCATCGCCAATCACCAGCGTGTCGGTGTGGCCAAGACGGGAAATAACAGACGAGATATCAGCGTTGAGAACTGTGCCTTTCTTCATTTTCTTACTCCACTAGCGAAACGTTTCGCTGGAGTAAAGTGTAGGAAATATAGTGATGGTAAAACAACCAGCACATTGCGGAAATGTGATCGCCATCGAAACGTTTCGCTGCATTGTTTCATTAAGAAGGAAATGAGAGCGCGTTCAGTCAAGAGGCAAAGAAAAACGCCCCTTCGATTGAAGAGGCGTTGGCGTTAAATCTCGACCTGGGTACCTAACTCGATAACCCGGTTTGGCGGGATTTCGAACTGGTCAGGCGCTCGCAGAGCGTTTCGTTGCAAGGCTAAGAATAGCTTGCCGCGCAGTCGCAAATACCACGGGCGTTTACCGATGATCAGCGATTCATGGGACATAAAGAACGACGTCTCCATCATTCGGCAGCTCAACCCTTCCAGGCCACAGCGATGGAACACCTCTTCCACGTTTGGCGTTTCGCGCCAGCCGTAGCTTGCGACCACTCGCCAGAAGGTAGGCGAAAGCTGTTCTATAGAAACACGACGTACATTATGAACGTACGGTGCATCTTCTGTTCGCAGCGTCAGGAGTACCACCCGCTCATGCAGCACTTTGTTGTGCTTGAGGTTGTGAAGCATGGCAAAAGGAATCACGTTCAGCGCACGGGACATATAAACTGCTGTACCCGGCACGCGTACCGGCGGTGATTTTTCCAGGGAGGCAATCATCGCTTCCAGTGAATTTCCGTGCTCATGCATACGGCGCAGCAGACGGAAACGCTCGCTTTTCCAGGTCGTCATAATGATAAACATCACTAGCGCCAGGCACAGCGGCAGCCAACCACCGGAGAAGATTTTGACCACGTTTGCTGAGAACAACGGGATATCGATACACAGGAAAGCAAAGCCCATCAGCAGCACAGCAATTTTGTTCCAGTGCCAGTTTTTGGTGGCGACGGTACAACAAAGGATGGACGTCAGCACCATCGTACCCGTTACCGCGATACCGTAAGCTGCTGCCAGGTTGCTGGAGTGCTCGAAACTCACAATCACAATCACCACGGAGATATAAAGGAGCCAGTTAATTGCTGGCACATAAATCTGCCCGGATTCCATTTCCGAGGTGTGGATGATGCGCATTGGCGACAGGTAACCCAGGCGCACAGCCTGGCGAGTCAACGAGAACACGCCGGATATAACCGCCTGAGAAGCGATAACCGTTGCCAGTGTTGCCAGAATCATCAGCGGGATCAGTGCCCAGTCAGGAGCTAACAAGAAGAATGGGTTCTTTATAGCTTCCGGGGTTTTGAGCAGCAGTGCGCCCTGGCCGAAATAGTTAAGCACCAGTGACGGCAATACCACCGAGAACCACGCAATACGAATCGGCAACTTACCAAAGTGGCCCATATCCGCATACAACGCTTCAACCCCGGTAATAGAAAGCACTACAGCGCCGAGAGCAAAGAATGAAACTGTTTTGTATTCGATGAAGAAGTGCACCGCCCACGCAGGATTCAGCGCATGAAGCACTTCCGGGTTGTCGATAATACTGCGCGCACCTAACACTGCCAGAACCAGGAACCATAGCATCATGACAGGAGCAAACAGTTTACCCACCAGCCCAGTACCGTGTTTCTGAATCATAAACAGCAGAGTCAGTACTGCTATCGACAACGGAACGATATAGGCGTCAAGCTGCGGCGCGGCTATCTCAAGCCCTTCGATGGCCGACATAACCGATATTGCCGGGGTGATGACTACCTCGCCATAGAAGAAGCTGCCGCCGATCAATCCCATGATCACCAGCACCGACGTCATTCTTGCCGAAGTATTACGCCCAGCCAAAGACATTAGCGTCAAAATACCGCCTTCACCGGCGTTATCAGCACGCATGACAAAAGTGAGATATTTAACAGAGACGACTAAGATCAATAACCAGAAAATTAAAGATAAAAAGCCAAATACGGCGTCACGTTCTACGCCAAACCCAAATTGACCAGACAGACATTCACGAAGGGTATAAAGCGGGCTAGTACCGATATCACCGTATACCACCCCAATTGCAGCCAGCGTTATCGCAGGCAATGATTGTTTATTATCAGCGCTCATAGACTAATCTTTTGTTGGAATCCTGAAAGCGTGTGCTTAGTCCCTTGGCCCACAAAAAGGCGCACAGTATGCACGATAATGAAGTAAATCGTACCCCTAAATACAACAGGCTTAACTTATGTCAGGGAAAAAAGAGCCGTTCATCAATCCATTAACGATAATATAGATGAACGATATACTCGCTGTACCCAATGAGTTTTATACCGCGTAAGGATGCAATGCTAATTATGGCTCAATCACATTTATTGGCTGAAAGAATTTCACGGCTTAGCCAGGCACTGGAAAAAGGATTGTTTGAACGCCAACACGCGGTGCGTCTTTGCCTGCTGGCAGCGCTAAGCGGAGAAAGTGTTTTCTTGCTTGGCCCTCCAGGTATAGCCAAGAGTTTGATTGCCCGCCGACTGAAGTTTGCATTCCAGCATGCGCGCGCTTTTGAATACCTGATGACGCGTTTCTCGACCCCAGAAGAGGTGTTTGGTCCGCTTTCCATTCAGGCTTTAAAAGATGAAGGCCGCTATGAACGTCTGACTGCGGGCTATTTGCCAGAAGCTGAAATCGTCTTTCTCGATGAAATCTGGAAGGCAGGCCCAGCAATTCTGAATACTCTGCTGACCGCAATAAATGAACGCCGTTTCCGTAATGGGGCAAGTGAAGAAAAAATCCCAATGCGTTTGCTGGTGGCCGCCTCCAATGAACTCCCGGAAGCAGACAGCAGCCTGGAAGCCTTATACGACCGTATGCTGATTCGCCTGTGGCTCGACAAAGTGCAGGATAAAGGCAATTTCCGCTCAATGCTGGTCAGCCAACATGATGAGAACGACAACCCGGTTCCCGAAAGCCTGCAAGTCACTGACGATGAGTATTTCCAGTGGCAGAAAGATATTGGCACGGTTTCGTTACCGGATAATGTATTTGAGCTGATCTTCACTTTGCGCCAGCAGCTAGAGAATGTGTCGGGAGCACCTTATGTATCAGACCGCCGCTGGAAGAAAGCCATTCGTCTGCTGCAAGCCAGCGCCTTCTTTAATGGCCGAAATTCCGTCGCGCCAATTGATTTAATCCTGCTGAAAGATTGCCTGTGGCACGACACCGCAGCGATGAATTTGATGCAACAACAGCTGGAAATATTGATGACAGGGCACGCGTGGCAACAACATGCCATGCTCAGTAAATTAGCAGCCATCGTGCAGCGCCGGATTCAGTTACAACAGCAGCATAGCGACCGCGAAGCCATCACGGTGGCCAAACAGGGCGGCATGTTTGCCCGTCGCCCTCAGTATCAGTTGCCTGACAATCTGATGGGCGAAACGCTGACATTGCTGCTCCAGCAACCGCTAAAACTGCATGATATCGAAGTTCTCCATGTATCCATTCCCCGTGAAGCCTGCGCTCAATGGCTAATAAAAGGTGGCGAATTACGCGGTAAACTCAACGGTATTGGTTTTGCCCAGGTTCTGAATATGGAAGTCGACAGCAGCCAGCATCTGGTTTTGCGCGATATCAGTTTGCAAGGCACGCGGCTGATGATGCCGGGCAAACAGCAGGAAGGCATGCCAGAGGAGATCAAGCAGCAATTTGACTCTCTCGAAGAGACTCTCCACCAGCAACATGAACGATTTAACGATCAGCAAAAATGCCTGTTTATCCACAACGATTGGCTTGGAAAGATCGAAGCCAGTCTGCAAGATGTGGCCGAACAGATTAAACAGGCGCGGCATTAATGCTCAGCGTTGAGGCTCTTGATGTCATCCTCGCGATTAGCGAGGGTGAATTAATAGAAGGAGTGATTATCGCGCTGCTGGCAGCCCCGCAGCTGGCTATATTCTTTGAGAAATTCCCGCGCATGAAAAAGGCGGTGACCAAAGACATCCCCCGTTGGCGCGAATTGCTGAAAGCCCGCTTGCATGACACCAACATCCCTCAAGAATTAGCCCGGGAAGTGCAGTGTTATCAGGAAAGCCAGTTGCTTACCACCAGCCAGCTTTCTGCAAAACTGTCGGAAATTTTACAGTTACTGAAAAGCGTCGATTCACCCTTTTTTGAGCAAGCCCAGAAGCTGGTGGCCGAAACACCTCGACTGACACCCGCCCAACAAACGCTGTTTCTGCAACGCTGGCGTCTGAGTCTGGTGGTTCAGACCACATCACTTAACCAACAATTACTGGAAGACGAGCGTGACCTGTTGCTCGCTGAAGTGCAGCAGCGTCTGGCATTAAGCGGCCAGCTAGAACCAGTTTTAGTCGATAGCGATAACGCCGCAGGGCGTCTGTGGGATATGAGTGCCGGTTCGCTTAAACGTGGGGATTATCAGCTCATCGTTCAGTACGGTGATTTTCTTGCCAGCCAGCCTGAATTGCTCAAACTGGCCGAACAGCTTGGTCGCTCTAAAGAAGCAAAAGCGGTGCCGAGAAAAGATGCTCCAACCGAAACCTGGCGCATGTTGGTGCGTGAGCCCGCAACGGTGCCAGAACAGGTTGACGGGCTTCAGCGTAGCGATGACATTTTGCGGTTATTACCCCCAGAGTTGGCAACACTTGGCATTAGTGAGCTGGAATTTGAGTTCTATCGTCGGCTGGTGGAAAAGCAGTTGCTGACTTATCGGTTACATGGTGATTCCTGGCGCGAGAAAGTTGTCGAGCGCCCTGTCGTTCACCAGAATTTTGACGAGCAGCCACGCGGGCCTTTCATTGTTTGCGTGGATACTTCAGGTTCAATGGGTGGTTTTAACGAACAATGTGCCAAAGCGTTTTGCCTCGCACTGATGCGCGTGGCGCTGGCCGATAACCGTCGCTGTTTCATCATGCTGTTTTCCAGTGAAGTGGTGCGCTACGAGGTGTGTGGTGCAGATGGTATTGAGCAAGCGATCCGTTTTCTGAGCCAGCGTTTTCGCGGTGGTACCGATCTCGCCAGTTGCTTTAGGGCAATCGCAGAAAAAATGCAGGGAAGTGAATGGTTTGATGCCGATGCGGTTGTGATTTCTGACTTTATTGCTCAACGCTTGCCAGATGATGTCGTCACACAAGTGAAGGATCTGCAGCGTAAACATTTACATCGTTTTCATGCAGTCGCGATGTCGGGGCATGGTAAGCCCGGCATCATGCGCATATTCGATCATATCTGGCGCTTCGATACCGGGATGCGTAGCCGCCTGCTGCGTCGCTGGCGGCGTTAATTCTTACAACAGTGATGCTACCTTCGTATGGACTTCAGCAGGCCACACGCCGCACTGTACCTGACCAATGTGCGGCTGTTGCAGCATCAGCATCACCAAGCGAGACTGGCCAATACCACCACCAATAGTTTGCGGCATTTCACCTTTGAGCAGTGACTGGTGCCACTCAAGTTGCAGACGATCGTCATCACCCGTTACGGCCAACTGGCGTTTTAAAGTTTCAGCGTCGACTCGGATCCCCATAGACGAGAGCTCAAACGCATCTTCGAGGATCGGGTTCCACACCATAATGTCACCGTTCAACCCTTTGAAATCGCCCTGACAGGCGGTTGACCAGTCATCGTAATCCGGTGCACGAACATCATGGCGTTTTCCATCTGCCAGTTTGCCACCAATACCAATCAGGAACACCGCGCCCAGCTCTTTGGCAATCGCACGCTCACGCCCTTTTGCATCAAGGTCGGGGAAACGCTGTTGTAGCTCTTCGCTATGAACAAAGTGGATTTGTTCAGGCAGGAAAGGCGTCAAACCGTATTGCTCGCTCACTGCGGCTTCCGTGGCTTTCATTGCCGCCCAGATGCTTTCTACAGTTTGCTTGAGCGTACCGAGATGACGTTCTCCTTCACCCATAACTCGTTCCCAATCCCACTGATCAACGTACACAGAGTGAATAGGGGTCAAACGGTCTTCATCGGGGCGAAGAGCTTTCATGTGCGTGTAAAGCCCTTCGCCCGCGCTGAAGTCGTGCTGGCCGAGTGTTTTTCTTTTCCATTTAGCCAGCGAATGCACCACTTCAAACTGCGCGTCAGGCAAGGTTTTCACCTTCACCTGCACCGCCTTTTCACAACCAGACAGATTGTCTTGAGTACCATCACCCACGCGGCTGAGAATCGGAGCCTGGACTTCCATCAGACCAAGCTTTTCTTCCAGTTGACGAGAGAAGTGGGACTTAACAAAACTAATCTGGCGTTGTTTAGCGATGTAGGCAGTTTTCATGGTTTTCTCTTTATTGTGTTGTTTTACTGACGATGATTAAGCAACAAACTCGGCATAACATTCAATAATCAACAATAAAAAAGCCTTACTGGTTTTCAATCGACTAATTTAAGGCTATAAAATCTGAACTATCGTTACTAATCATAGGAAAAAGTGATGGATAATTATCAGATCGACAATCTCGATCGCGGCATCCTCGACGCTTTAATGGCAAATGCTCGTACTGCTTATGCAGAACTGGCTAAACAATTTGGTGTTAGCCCTGGCACTATTCACGTACGCGTAGAGAAGATGAAGCAGGCCGGGATCATTACCGGCGCACGCATCGATATCAGCCCTAAACAACTGGGTTACGACGTTTGCTGCTTTATCGGCATCATTTTAAAGAGTGCGAAGGACTACCCTTCGGCACTGGCAAAACTGGAAAGCCTCGAAGAAGTCACCGAGGCGTATTACACCACCGGGCACTACAGCATCTTTATTAAGGTGATGTGTCGATCTATCGATGCGCTGCAACAGGTACTTATCAACAAGATCCAAACAATTGATGAAATTCAGTCCACCGAAACACTGATCTCCCTCCAGAACCCGATCATGCGCACCATCAAGCCCTGACAGCTATTTTTAATACCCATATTATCCACAGGTAGATCGCAGGCCTTACACAGCGTACAATGCCCATCGTTTCGAAAAGGTGGGATCGCAATGACAGAAGTTACTCTGATTAGCGGCAGTACCCTGGGCAGTGCTGAATATGTGGCTGAACATTTAGCGCAGAAGCTAGATGAGGCGGGTTTTACGACCCAAACGCTGCATGGGCCACTGTTTGAAGATCTACAAACCAGTGGGATATGGCTGATTGTCTCTTCTACTCATGGAGCAGGTGATCTTCCTGACAATCTGCAACCGTTGTTCGATGCTATAAATGAAGAACGTCCGGATCTGAGTTCTCTTCATTATGGTGCAATCGGAATTGGTAGTCGTGAATACGACACTTTTTGCGGCGCAATTGAAAAATTGGACACCCTTCTGACGGAGTGCGGAGCTAAAAGAGTGGGCTCTTTACTCAAAGTGAACATCCTTGATCACGATATTCCTGAGGATCCGGCAGAGATTTGGGTCGGATCATGGAAGAAATTACTCCTGGATTTGTAAAGATCTAACTTTTATCTGTGTATAAGTATGCTTAAAACCTTGGGTTAAGCAGTAGTTATCCCAATAACAACTCCTGTTCACTTTTTGAGTTGTGCATAACTAGTGATTTTGATCCCAGCTTATACGTTCTGGGATCACCGATCATTCACAGCTAATGATCCTTCTTAATCACTTGATCTCTTTAGCATAAAAACGGTTATCCACAGAACATGCCGATCCTAATAAGAGATCATAATAAAGAGATCTTTAAATAAAAAAGATCTTCTTTTAATTACCTACGATCCCAATACTTTCTCGAAAGGCTAAAGTTAAGTAGAATCGCCAACCTCGGGAATCAGTCATCCCCCATTTGCAAAACCGTGAGGCAGTACCATGTTTTATCCAGATCCTTTTGACGTCATCATCATTGGCGGGGGTCATGCAGGCACTGAGGCTGCAATGGCCGCTGCACGGATGGGCCAACAAACCCTTCTTTTGACTCACAATATCGACACTCTGGGACAGATGTCTTGTAACCCAGCAATCGGTGGTATTGGCAAGGGACATCTGGTTAAAGAAGTGGATGCTTTAGGCGGTTTGATGGCAAAAGCTATCGACCATGCCGGTATCCAGTTTAGGATACTAAACGCGAGTAAAGGCCCTGCAGTACGGGCTACTCGTGCTCAGGCAGACCGAGTGCTGTATCGCCAGGCGGTACGCACTGCACTGGAAAACCAGCCGAACCTGATGATCTTCCAACAAGCTGTTGAAGATCTGATTGTTGAGAACGATCGCGTTGTCGGTGCTGTCACACAAATGGGTCTGAAGTTCCGCGCTAAATCCGTGGTACTGACTGTCGGTACGTTCCTGGACGGCAAAATTCATATCGGACTGGATAACTACAGCGGTGGCCGTGCAGGCGATCCGCCATCCATTTCGCTTTCACGTCGTCTGCGTGAACTGCCACTTCGTGTCAGTCGCCTGAAAACAGGCACACCACCACGTATCGACGCACGCACCATCGATTTCAGCGTACTTGCAAAGCAGCATGGCGATACCCCAATGCCGGTGTTCTCGTTCATGGGAAATGTGAACCAGCATCCTGCGCAAGTACCGTGTTACATCACGCATACGAACGAAAAAACGCATGACGTTATTCGTAATAACCTCGATCGCAGCCCGATGTATGCAGGTGTTATCGAAGGGATTGGCCCGCGTTACTGCCCGTCAATCGAAGACAAAGTGATGCGTTTTGCTGACCGCAACCAGCACCAAATCTTCCTCGAGCCTGAAGGGCTAACCAGCAACGAAATCTACCCGAACGGCATCTCCACCAGCCTGCCGTTTGATGTTCAGATGCAGATCGTCCGTTCGATGGAAGGCATGGAAAATGCGAAGATCGTGCGACCTGGCTATGCTATCGAATACGACTTCTTCGATCCTCGCGATCTGAAACCAACGCTGGAAAGTAAATACATTCAGGGTCTGTTCTTTGCTGGCCAAATCAACGGCACTACCGGTTACGAAGAAGCTGCGGCACAAGGCTTATTGGCTGGTTTGAACGCAGCACGCTTCTCTGCAGAGAAAGAGGGTTGGGCACCAGCTCGCTCACAGGCATACCTCGGCGTACTGGTAGACGACCTTTGCACCCTTGGCACGAAAGAACCGTACCGCATGTTTACCTCACGTGCTGAATACCGCCTGATGCTGCGCGAAGATAACGCCGATCTGCGTTTAACCGCCGTTGGCCGTGAAATGGGTCTGGTGGATGACGAACGTTGGGCACGCTTTAACGAAAAGCTGGAAAGCATTGAGCTTGAGCGTCAGCGTCTGAAAGACATCTGGCTGCATCCTCACTCTGAAAGTGTTGAAGAAGTGAACGCCAAGCTAAGTGCTCCACTATCGCGTGAAGCAAATGGCGAAGATCTGCTGCGTCGTCCAGAAATGACCTATGCTGAGATGATGCAACTGTCAGTATTTGCGCCAGGCCTTCAAGATCCACAGTCTGCTGAACAGGTAGAAATTCAGGTCAAATACGAAGGCTATATCGTGCGTCAGCAAGAAGAGATTGAAAAACAACAACGTAACGAAAATACGTTGCTTCCTGCAACGCTGGACTACCGGCAGGTGAGTGGTCTTTCTAACGAAGTGATCGCTAAGCTTAACGATCACAAACCAGTCTCAATAGGCCAGGCATCACGCATTTCAGGGGTAACCCCGGCGGCGATCTCCATTTTGCTTGTCTGGCTAAAAAAACAAGGCCTGCTACGCCGTAGCGCCTGATTTATAAATTTTCAGGGCCAGGAATTCCTGGCCCGTTTTTTTGATGGGTATTGACCACAGTGCTTAACAAACTGAATCGCCTGCTGGAAAGCGCAGGCATTACGCTGCCAGAAAACCAGAAACAACAGCTGGTGGGTTATGTTGAACTGCTCCACAAGTGGAACAAAGCGTATAACCTAACCTCTGTTCGTCTTCCTGAAGACATGTTGGTACGCCATATTCTGGATAGTATCGTTGTAGAGCCGTACTTGCAGGGCTCACGTTTTATCGATGTGGGAACAGGTCCTGGTTTACCAGGGATCCCGCTGGCCATTGTGCGCCCGGACTCGCATTTTACGCTGCTCGACAGCCTCGGTAAGCGCGTACGCTTCCTGCGCCAGGTCCAGCATGAGCTTCACCTTGATAACATCACGCCAGTACAAAGCCGTGTAGAAGAGTTCCCGGCCGAGCCACCTTTTGATGGGGTTATCAGTCGTGCTTTTGCCTCAATGACTGACATGGTGACCTGGTGTAAACATCTGCCTGCTGAGCATGGTCGCTTCTATGCTCTCAAAGGATTGCGCCCGGATGATGAAATTGCAGCCTTACCCGCAAGCTTCACGGTTGAAGAAGTGATTCGTTTGCAGGTGCCAGAGCTTGATGGTGAACGTCATCTGGTGATGATTAAGCCAAACAAAAATTAATATTTATCAAAAAAAGGCGAAAAAGGATTGTTTCTTTTTGGTTAAAAAATCAAGAGAAAAGGCCTGAAACCTCTGGTTACATTTAACGTAAGTTTAACTTCCCATTATCGCTTTTTTAACTCGAAATGCAGAGTTAGGTTTAAAAGTAGTTAAGCATGAAAATATAACCCTGCTAAATATTACGTAAGTATCAAATGTGGATAATTGTTAAAATATAAATAAAAATGTCAATGAAATGTTTTAATGATGTTTCAGGCTATTTTAAATAGAGTAGACAGTAATCAGCTTATTTATCAGACATCTGTGTTTCGCACTTAATGAGACAGACAAATGCATAATGGCTGTGACATGTTTGATTTGTGATCTTGTGCACGCTTTATTAGGCGACTATTTCGGTTGTTTGCCCTTTTAGGGAAAATAACCAGTATTTAGAAAAAGTTGAAAAATAACTGCGTTGGAAAATATTTAAACATTTGTTCACCTTTTTGCTACTTATTGTTTGAAATCACGGGGCCGCACCGTATAATTTGCTCGCTTTTTGAGGCTTGACTCAAAGACGTAAAGGCAGTTTTATACCAGCGCGACATACCCCGAAGGGAGCAGGAGTTAGGATACGCCATGTCTGTGTCGCTATTGAGTAGAAACGTTGCTCGTAAGCTTCTGTTCCTTCAGCTTCTTGCAGTGATAGCAATTGGATTGCTGTTTTGCCTCAAAGACCCCGCGTGGGGTGCTTCTGCTTTTGGCGGAGGCCTGGCAGCCTGGTTGCCAAATGCTGTATTTATGAATTTTGCCTGGCGTCACCAAGTGCATACACCGTCAAAGGGCCGTTTGGCCTGGACCTTCGCTATCGGCGAAGTATTAAAGGTGATAGCGAGCTTTACCATACTGGTGGTGGCGTTAGCTGGTTTTAAGGCGGTATTGTTGCCGCTTATTGTGACGTGGGTTTCGGTGCTGGTTGTGCAGATACTCGCACCAGCTGTAATTAACAACAAAGGGTAAGAGGCATCATGTCTGCAGGAGAAATCTCTACACCGCAGGAGTATATAGGCCACCATCTGAATAACCTTCAGTTGGACCTGCGTACTTTCTCGCTGGTTGATCCGTATCACCCCCCAGCTACCTTCTGGACACTCAATATTGACTCCATGTTCTTCTCCGTGGTTCTGGGTTTCTTGTTCCTGGTGTTATTCCGCAAAGTAGCAAAAAACGCTACTAGTGGTGTCCCAGGGAAATTCCAGACAGCAGTTGAGTTGGTCATCGGTTTTGTTAATAGCAGTGTCAAAGACATGTACCATGGCAAGAGTAAGGTCATTGCACCGCTTGCTCTGACGGTCTTTGTCTGGGTATTCCTGATGAACCTGATGGACCTGCTGCCAATCGATTTCCTGCCGTTCATCGGCGAGCATATCTTTGGCCTGCCAGCCCTGCGTGTGGTGCCGTCTGCGGACGTGAACATCACCCTGTCTATGGCGCTTGGCGTGTTTATCCTGATTCTTTTCTACAGCATCAAAATGAAAGGCATTGGCGGCTTCACGAAAGAGCTGACGCTGCAGCCGTTCAATCACTGGGCATTTATACCGTTCAACTTAATCCTTGAAGGTGTGAGCCTGCTTTCCAAACCTATTTCTCTTGGTCTGCGACTGTTCGGCAACATGTATGCCGGTGAATTGATTTTCATTCTGATTGCTGGTCTGTTGCCGTGGTGGTCACAGTGGATTCTGAGTGTGCCTTGGGCCATTTTCCACATCCTGATCATTACGCTGCAAGCCTTCATTTTCATGGTTCTGACGATCGTCTATCTGTCGATGGCATCTGAAGAGCATTGATTTTACTTACCACTACTGCGTTTTAACTGAAACAAACTGGAGACTGTCATGGAAAACCTGAATATGGATCTGCTGTACATGGCTGCCGCAATTATGATGGGCCTTGCGGCAATCGGTGCGGCGATCGGTATCGGCATCCTCGGTGGAAAATTCCTGGAAGGCGCAGCGCGTCAACCTGATTTGATTCCTCTGCTGCGTACTCAGTTCTTTATCGTTATGGGTCTGGTGGATGCTATCCCGATGATCGCTGTTGGTCTGGGTCTGTACGTGATGTTCGCCGTCGCGTAGTAAGCATTGCTTAATACACCAAGCAATATCAGAACGTTAACTAACAAAGAGGCATTGTGCTGTGAATCTTAACGCAACAATCCTCGGCCAGGCCATCGCGTTTGTCCTGTTTGTTCTGTTCTGCATGAAGTACGTATGGCCGCCAATCATGGCTGCCATCGAGAAGCGTCAACAAGAAATTGCTGACGGTCTCTCTTCTGCAGAACGTGCCAAAAAGGACCTTGACCTTGCACAGGCCAACGCGACCGACCAGCTGAAAAAAGCCAAAGGTGAAGCTCAGGTGATTATTGAGCAGGCGAACAAACGCCGTGCTCAGATCCTTGAAGAAGCTAAAACCGAGGCAGAGCAGGAACGTGACAAAATCGTTGCACAGGCTCAGGCAGAAATCGACGCAGAGCGTAAACGCGCTCGTGAAGAACTGCGTAAGCAAGTGGCTCTGCTGGCTATCGCCGGTGCCGAGAAGATCATTGAACGTTCCGTGGATGAAGCTGCTAACAGCGACATCGTTGATAAACTGGTCGCTGAACTGTAAGGAGGGAGGGGCTGATGTCTGAATTTGTAACTGTAGCTCGCCCCTACGCCAAAGCAGCTTTTGACTTTGCCGTCGAGCACCAAAGCGTTGATAACTGGCAGCATATGCTGGGTTTCGCCGCTGAGGTGTCTAAAAACGAACAAATAGCAGAGCTTCTTTCCGGCGCATTAGCTCCGGATACGCTCTCTGCGTCGTTTATCTCCATCTGTGGTGACCAGCTAGACGCCAATGGCCAGAACCTGATTAAGGTGATGGCTGAAAATGGGCGTCTGAAAGTTCTTCCTGATGTTCTTGAGCAATTCGTTCAACTGCGTGCAGCCCAAGAGGCTACCGTTGAAGTCGAAGTGACTTCTGCCAGCGCATTAAACGAAGACCAGCTTTCGAAAATCAGCGCCGCGATGGAAAAACGTCTGTCACGCAAAGTTAAGCTGAATTGCAAAATTGACAAGTCTGTAATGGCGGGTGTCATTATCCGCGCAGGTGATATGGTTATTGATGGTAGCGTACGCGGCCGTCTTGATCGCCTGACAGACGTCTTGCAGTCTTAAGGGGACTGGAGCATGCAACTGAATTCCACCGAAATCAGCGAACTGATCAAGCAGCGCATTGCTCAGTTCAGTGTTGTGAGCGAGGCTCACAACGAAGGTACAATCGTTTCTGTAAGTGACGGTATCATCCGCGTACACGGCCTGGCCGATGTAATGCAGGGTGAGATGATTTCCCTTCCGGGAAACCGTTACGCCATTGCACTGAACCTCGAGCGCGACTCTGTAGGTGCAGTAGTAATGGGTCCGTACGCTGACCTTGCCGAAGGCATGAAAGTTAAGTGTACTGGCCGTATTCTTGAAGTACCGGTAGGCCGTGGCCTGCTGGGTCGTGTGGTGAACACCCTGGGTGCACCTATCGATGGTAAAGGTCCGCTTGAGCATGACGGTTTTGCTGCCGTTGAAGCGATCGCACCTGGTGTAATCGAACGTCAATCCGTAGACCAGCCTGTACAGACTGGTTATAAGTCCGTCGATGCCATGATCCCAATCGGTCGTGGTCAGCGTGAACTTATCATCGGTGACCGTCAGACTGGTAAAACTGCTCTGGCAATCGATGCCATCATCAACCAGCGTGATTCCGGCATCAAATGTATCTACGTTGCTATCGGCCAGAAAGCGTCCACTATCTCTAACGTGGTTCGTAAACTGGAAGAGCACGGCGCACTGGCTAACACTATCGTTGTTGTTGCAACTGCATCAGAATCTGCTGCACTGCAATACCTGGCACCGTACTCCGGTTGCGCGATGGGTGAATACTTCCGTGACCGCGGTGAAGATGCACTGATTATTTATGATGACCTGTCTAAACAGGCTGTTGCTTATCGTCAGATTTCCCTGCTGCTTCGTCGTCCACCAGGTCGTGAAGCTTACCCAGGCGACGTATTCTATCTCCACTCCCGTTTGCTGGAACGTGCTGCGCGTGTAAACGCTGAATACGTTGAAGCATTCACTAAGGGTGAAGTAACAGGCAAAACAGGTTCCCTGACTGCGCTTCCGATTATCGAAACGCAAGCGGGTGACGTTTCCGCGTTCGTTCCGACCAACGTAATTTCTATTACCGATGGTCAGATCTTCCTGGAATCAACACTGTTTAACGCCGGTATTCGTCCTGCGGTTAACCCGGGTATCTCCGTATCTCGTGTTGGTGGTGCTGCTCAGACCAAGATCATGAAAAAACTGTCCGGTGGTATCCGTACCGCTCTGGCACAGTATCGTGAACTGGCTGCGTTCTCTCAGTTTGCATCAGACCTTGACGATGCGACCCGTAAGCAGTTGAGCCATGGTCAGAAAGTGACCGAGCTCCTGAAACAGAAACAATATGCGCCGATGTCTGTTGCGCAGCAGTCTCTGGTTCTGTTCGCTGCTGAACGTGGTTACCTCGAAGATGTGGAACTGGCTAAAATCGGTAGCTTCGAAGCCGCTCTGCTGGCTTACGTTGACCGTGACCATGCTCCACTGATGCAAGAAATCAACCAATCTGGTGGCTATAACGACGAAATCGAAGGCAAGCTGAAAGGCATCCTCGATTCCTTCAAAGCAACTCAGTCCTGGTAAAGTCTGGCGGCTTGTCTTAGGGCAAGCCGCAAGGCATTGAGGAGAAGCTCATGGCCGGCGCAAAAGAGATACGTAGTAAGATCGCAAGCGTCCAGAACACGCAGAAGATCACCAAAGCAATGGAAATGGTCGCCGCGTCCAAAATGCGTAAAACGCAGGAACGCATGGCTGCCAGCCGTCCTTACGCAGAAACTATGCGTAAAGTGATCGGCCACCTGGCTTTGGGTAATCTTGAATACAAACACCCTTACCTGGATGAACGCGAAGTCAAACGCGTGGGCTACCTGGTGGTGTCCACTGACCGTGGTCTGTGTGGTGGCTTGAACACTAACCTGTTCAAAAAGCTGCTGGCTGACATGAAAGAGTGGTCCGATAAAGGCGTTCAAAGCGAAATCGCAATGATCGGCTCTAAAGGCGTCTCTTTCTTCAACTCTGTAGGCGGCAATATTGTTGCTCAGGTGACTGGTATGGGTGATAACCCTTCCCTGTCCGAGTTGATTGGCCCGGTGAAAGTGATGTTGCAGGCCTACGATGAAGGCCGTCTGGACAAGCTGTATGTTGTCAGCAACAAATTTATTAACACAATGTCTCAGGTTCCTACCCTTACCCAACTGCTGCCGTTACCGCCAGCAGAAGACGGCGAGTTGAAGAAGAAATCCTGGGATTATCTGTATGAACCTGATCCTAAAGCGCTGCTGGACACCTTGTTGCGCCGTTATGTGGAATCTCAGGTTTATCAGGGCGTCGTAGAAAACCTGGCCAGCGAGCAGGCCGCACGTATGGTGGCGATGAAAGCCGCTACCGACAATGGCGGCAGCCTGATTAAAGAGCTGCAGTTGGTTTACAACAAAGCTCGTCAGGCCAGCATTACTCAGGAACTCACCGAAATCGTCGGTGGCGCTTCCGCGGTATAACCAGGTTTACGTATTTAGAGGATTCGAGATGGCTACTGGAAAGATTATCCAGGTAATCGGCGCCGTGGTGGACGTCGAGTTCCCTCAGGATGCCGTACCAAAAGTGTACGACGCTCTTGAGGTTACAAATGGTAAAGACCGTCTGGTGCTGGAAGTTCAGCAACAGTTAGGTGGTGGCGTAGTTCGTACTATCGCCATGGGTACTTCTGATGGTTTGCGTCGTGGTCTGGAAGTTTCTAACCTCGATCACCCAATTGAAGTGCCGGTAGGTAAAGCAACTCTGGGTCGTATCATGAACGTCCTGGGCGAGCCTATCGACATGAAAGGCGATATCGGCGAAGAAGAGCGTTGGGCTATTCACCGTTCTGCTCCAAGCTACGAAGAGCTGTCAAGCTCTCAGGATCTGCTGGAAACCGGCATCAAAGTAATGGACCTGATTTGCCCGTTCGCTAAGGGCGGTAAAGTTGGTCTGTTCGGTGGTGCGGGTGTTGGTAAAACTGTAAACATGATGGAGCTGATCCGTAACATCGCGATCGAGCACTCCGGTTACTCTGTGTTTGCAGGTGTGGGTGAGCGTACTCGTGAGGGTAACGACTTCTACCACGAAATGACCGACTCCAACGTTCTGGACAAAGTATCACTGGTTTATGGCCAGATGAACGAGCCACCAGGTAACCGTCTGCGCGTTGCGCTGACCGGTCTGACCATGGCTGAGAAGTTCCGTGACGAAGGTCGTGACGTTCTGCTGTTCGTTGATAACATTTACCGTTATACCCTGGCCGGTACAGAAGTATCTGCACTGCTGGGTCGTATGCCATCTGCGGTAGGTTACCAGCCAACTCTGGCAGAAGAGATGGGTGTTTTGCAGGAGCGTATTACCTCCACCAAAACTGGCTCAATCACTTCTGTTCAAGCGGTATACGTACCTGCGGATGACTTGACTGACCCATCTCCAGCAACCACCTTTGCTCACTTGGATGCAACCGTGGTACTGAGCCGTAACATCGCGTCTCTGGGTATCTACCCTGCGGTAGATCCACTGGATTCCACCAGCCGTCAGTTAGATCCACTGGTTGTTGGCCAGGAACACTACGACACCGCGCGTGGCGTGCAGTCTATTCTGCAACGTTACCAGGAACTGAAAGACATCATCGCCATTCTTGGTATGGATGAACTTTCTGAAGAAGATAAATTGGTTGTAGCACGTGCGCGTAAGATTCAGCGCTTCCTGTCTCAGCCATTCTTCGTAGCAGAAGTCTTTACCGGTTCTCCGGGCAAGTTCGTATCGCTGAAAGATACTATCCGTGGCTTTAAAGGCATCATGGACGGCGAATATGACCATCTGCCAGAGCAGGCGTTCTACATGGTTGGTACTATCGACGAAGCCGTTGAGAAAGCTAAAAAACTTTAACGCCTTAATCGGAGGGTGACATGGCAATGACTTATCACCTGGACGTCGTCAGCGCGGAGAGCCAAATGTTCTCCGGTCTGGTTGAGAAGATCCAGGTAACGGGTAGCGAAGGTGAGCTGGGGATTTATCCTGGCCACGCCCCGCTGCTCACCGCCATTAAGCCTGGTATGATCCGCATCGTTAAACAGCACGGACATGAAGAGTATATCTACTTGTCTGGTGGTGTGATGGAAGTGCAGCCTGGCACGGTAACCGTGCTGGCCGATACCGCAATTCGCGGTCAGGACCTCGACGAAGCTCGAGCCCTGGAAGCGAAGCGTAAAGCGGAAGAGCGCATCCATAGTTCCCACGGTGATGTGGACTACGCTCAGGCTTCTGCTGAACTGGCTAAGGCGATCGCGAAACTTCGCGTTATCGAGTTGACCAGAAAAGCGATGTAACTACCTGCTTGAAAAGACAAATGCCAGCCAGGTTTCCCTGACTGGCATTTTTTTCGTCTGAACCTTTTACTGCTTCGTTAAAAACTCACCTGTTTTGAACGAACCATCAGCATTGCGTTGCAGCGGGACTGGCAGCGTCAAAGACTGATAATCTTTTATGCTCAGTTGCTTACCTTCGCTGTTTTCCGTTTTACCATCCCGAATGAAATAGTTGCTGTTATCAACATTTCCGGAGATAGCGTCATCATATTTCCCCTCAACGCTACGCAATGAAATGTTATCGGTGAATTTACCCTGAGTTTCTGCACGCCCATAAGGGCTTGGGCGGAAGATGTAGTTAAAGCGTTGGTTATCCACTGCGACGTTGTTCGCCACCACCAGCGCACCAGGGTTGAAGTTATCGGTAAAGCCATCGAGGTGGTTACCAATCGCAATGCTGTTATGGATTTCATGCGCGACAGGCTGCCCTTCCCCGCCCAATTTGAAACCGTTGCTGGTGTTGTTGCGGGCAATAGAGTTCTCTATCACCACAACGCCATTGGCACCGTCTTCAATCTTGTTGAACAGGTCATAGCCATCATCAATATTGTCGTGCGCATAGCATCCTTCAAGACGGTTGCCATCACCCACACGCATCTTCACCGCAAAGCCATCAGCATTGATTTTGCCTGGGTCTTCATTACTGAAGGATTCAGCGTTAACAACCTTGTTGTAGCTTGCCCACAACGGGCGGCCTACATCAGAAGGAGATGAAATCTGGATGCCTGTGTCGTCATTTTTATAGGCGACTACACTTTCGATAAGGTTATGACTGCCCTGAACTCGCAAGCTCTTATCGGTAACTTCAATGCTTTTGACATGCCAGTAGTTGCCATCCAAAGCCAGGCCGCGAATCACGACTTTACCATCGGCCTCGAGGGTTTTCAGTTTGCCTTTTAAGCCACTGTCCGCTGTCGAAATGGTAGTAAGTGGGTACTCACCGCTGCTTAAGATGAGTTTCCCACCAGGAGAGACGAGAGAGATGGCACTGGCCAAATCAAGCGGTGCGGATTTAGAACCATTGTTACTTGATGCACCATCTGGCGCTACGTAAAGCGTATTACCCTCCATGTTTTTGACTTGCTCAACCATGAAGTTTTGGGTGACAGGGGTTTTGTCTTTACCGCTGGTCGGGGTAAACGTCACGGTGAAACGTGCTTGCTCTTTAAGTGTGGTTGGCAGAGTGAACATCTCTCCGGCCTTGGCCACTTTTTCCTGACCGATCACAACTTCATCCTGACGTACGGTGAAGTTGCCGTCATAGTTAGCGCGAGCCTGTACCACGTACTCGCTGGTGGTGCTTTTTGCTGGAGAGGCAATTTGCATCACAACAGGCCATGCTTTCGGTACGAAAGGTGTGGAAGCAACAGTATTTGCCGCGCTGGTTTCTAATGACGCATCACTGACGGTGATTTTTGCATTACGTGAAGCAAAGAAACCAACGTAGTACTGGCTTTTGTCCTGTACGGTGATGATATCAGCGCGTTTAACATTTTCAGAAACCCATGCATCGCTTCCGGCTGGAGCCCATGAAGTGACAAAACCCTCGTTGGTTCGCTCGAGCTTCATGCGGAAAGTCGGTGCTTTGCTCAGATCAATGGCTTCCTGATAGCTTTTACGAGAAATAGTTGAGCCGGTATTTCCCCATGGCTGAGTAATACCATCACGCGCAATGGCCTGCATTTTCACGCGTGATGCGTCCTTTTTATCCTGCGTCATGATGGCATTCATCACCATATTGGAAGCCGCAGGGAACTCTTCGTAGCCTTCCTTCAGCGGCTCCTGGCGCGGATTGCCTAATACATCCCTTACCAGCATCCCGGCACCTTCCTGCGCGGCCGGTTTCGCACCATTTTCAGGGCCAAACTGATCGACAGTGACTGTTGCCTGTAAGACAAAATTCTCACTGGCGGGTAATGCGGTATAGAAGAACGTTAATCCATCGTGAGAGTTAGCGATTTTACCGCCACGGCTTTCGATGGTGATGGGTTTCGAAAGGTCGACGGAATCCGCTGTTGCCAGCTTTTTACCATCGATCGTTACGTTGTTCACACCCACTTTTTCAGGTAAGACGTTAGATGAAAAGTTAACATCTGTTGATTGCCCGAAAGCAATCGCGTGCCAGATGGGTTGTTGCTCTGCGGTTGCTGGCAGGGATAAAGCCGCGCCGCAAAGCGTAAGAGCCAGAGGTATTTTTGACGCCATTATTATTCTCCTTATAAATGTCCAAGCCATTATCTATAAAAATGAAACGTTGTTTCTTTTATGCTTGTCACAAAGGGTGATTTTTAAAACACTAACATTTCAAATATGTGGAGTAGCTTTGTTTCCGGCCGAAAAGAAGTCTTAATCCACAGAGATCTATGGCTTTTGTTATTTCAGAAGTACTTTTTACGAGCTTATCCACCTACAATTGAGCACATGAGCAACTCAAAAGCGCATCAAGAGCCTGTTTTTTAGGCATCGCGTTTTTTGTTGCAAAATATGTAGAATTTTCAACGTGAAATCGTTTTACTTCCCTCTCAAATTAAAGTCAGGACGCGTATGTCAAACAATGCGATGAGCGTGGTTATCCTAGCCGCAGGCAAAGGAACCCGCATGTATTCAGACCTCCCGAAGGTATTACATACTCTTGCTGGGAAACCGATGGTTCAACATGTTATTGATGCGGCTAATAATTTAGGCGCGCAGCGTGTACATCTGGTTTACGGCCATGGCGGCGATCTACTCAAAAATACACTCAGTGATAGCTCTCTTAATTGGGTATTGCAGGCTGAACAGCTTGGTACCGGCCACGCCATGCAGCAGGCCGCACCTTTCTTTGCTGACGACGAAGACATTCTGATGCTTTACGGCGATGTGCCGCTTATTTCCGTCGAATCTCTACAGCGCCTGCGTGATGCCAAACCACAGGGCGGCATTGGTTTGCTGACGGTAAAACTCGACGATCCAACCGGTTATGGCCGTATCGCTCGTGAGAATGGCAAGGTCGTTGGTATTGTTGAGCATAAAGACGCGACTGAAGAACAACGCAAAATTGACGAAATCAACACCGGGATTCTGGTGGCGAATGGCGCGGATCTGAAACGCTGGCTAGCGAAGCTCGATAACAACAATGCTCAGGGTGAGTTCTATATCACTGACATTATCGCGCTGGCTCACCACGAAGGTCATGAAATCACCGCCGTTCACCCGGACCGTTTAAGTGAAGTGGAAGGCGTGAACAACCGTCTGCAACTGTCACGTCTTGAGCGCGTCTACCAAAGTGAGCAAGCTGAGAAACTACTGCTGGCAGGTGTGATGCTGCGCGATCCGGCGCGTTTCGACCTGCGGGGTGAACTGACGCACGGGCGTGATGTAGAAATTGATACTAATGTCATTATTGAAGGTTCGGTGACCCTGGGTCATCGCGTCAAAATTGGCACCGGCTGCGTTATCAAAAACAGCGTGATTGGCGATGATTGTGAAATCAGTCCATACACCGTTGTAGATGATTCGACCCTTGCGGCAGCTTGCACCATTGGGCCATTCACTCGTTTGCGCCCTGGTGCGGAACTGGCGGAAGGCGCACACGTTGGCAACTTCGTGGAAATGAAGAAAGCGCGCCTGGGCAAAGGCTCAAAAGCTGGGCATCTGAGTTACCTGGGTGATGCTGAAATTGGCGACAACGTGAATATTGGCGCTGGCACCATCACCTGTAATTACGACGGCGCGAACAAATTCAAAACTATCATCGGCGATGATGTTTTTGTCGGTTCTGATAGCCAACTGGTGGCACCGGTCACCGTTGCACGCGGTGCGACGATTGGCGCAGGCACGACGGTCACACGTAATGTTGGTGAAGATGAACTGGTTATTAGTCGCGTAAAGCAGACTCATATCCAGGGTTGGCAGCGTCCGGTTAAGAAAAAATAATTTTTAACCCTCTCCCAAGGGAGAGGGTTGGAGTGAAGGTTGTTCTCGAAAATAACCCGCTCCGTAGCAGTACTAAAACTATAACCCCACTCTCTACAAGGCTCGGGGCCCCGGAATACGGGATATTTACCCAAAGAATTTCGTGCGGCAGAAAGGTGGCAAACTTGAGAAACCCAGGGAGCTTACATCAGTAAGTGACTTGGTTGAGCAAGTGCAGCCAACGCATCTGCAGTGCGAAAGACAACGGGTAAAACAGGTCAGCGACAACACATGGCGTAATGCCATTATCAGGAATCTAATCTTATGTGTGGAATTGTTGGCGCGGTCGCGCAACGTGATATCGCTGAAATCCTTCTCGAAGGACTACGTCGTCTGGAATACCGTGGTTATGACTCTGCGGGCCTGGCTGTAGTAGACGAAAAAGGTCAAATGACCCGTCTGCGCCGTCTGGGTAAAGTGAACAAACTGGCCGAAGCTGCCGCAGAAACTGCGCTGCATGGCGGTACCGGTATTGCACACACTCGCTGGGCGACTCACGGCGAACCATCAGAAGTTAACGCTCACCCACATGTTTCCGAACATATTGTGGTGGTTCATAACGGCATTATCGAAAACTATGAACCGCTGCGCGAAGCCCTACAGGGTCGCGGTTACATCTTCGTTTCACAAACCGATACCGAAGTTATTGCTCACCTGGTTCACTGGGAACTGGAGCAAGGCGGTAGTCTGCGTGAAGCTGTGCTGCGTACCATCCCACAACTGCGTGGCGCTTACGGCACCGTTATCATGGACACCCGTAACCCAGACGTGCTGCTGGCAGCTCGTTCAGGTAGCCCGATGGTTATCGGCCTTGGCATGGGTGAAAACTTTATCGCATCCGACCAACTGGCATTGCTGCCGGTAACGCGTCGTTTCATCTTCCTTGAAGAAGGCGATATCGCGGAAGTGACTCGTCGCTCCGTAACCGTATTCGATACCAAAGGTGAGCAGGTTAAACGCCCGGATATCGAATCCAGTCTGCAATATGACGCGGGCGACAAAGGCATTTATCGCCACTATATGCAGAAAGAGATCTACGAACAGCCGAACGCGATTAAAAATACCCTGACTGGCCGCATCAGTCATGGCGCTATCGATCTTTCTGAGCTTGGCCCGCAAGCCAACGAAATGCTGTCTCAGGTTGAGCACATTCAAATTGTCGCGTGTGGCACTTCCTATAATTCAGGCATGGTGTCGCGCTATTGGTTTGAATCACTGGCAGGCGTGCCGTGCGATGTCGAAATCGCTTCTGAGTTCCGCTACCGTAAATCAGCGGTGCGTCGTAACAGCCTGATGATCACCCTTTCCCAGTCTGGCGAAACGGCAGATACACTTGCGGCGCTGCGTTTGTCTAAAGAGTTGGGCTATCTGGGTTCGCTGGCGATTTGTAATGTTCCGGGTTCTTCCCTGGTGCGTGAATCCGACCTCGCGCTGATGACCAACGCGGGCACTGAAATCGGCGTGGCATCCACCAAAGCGTTTACCACTCAGCTTACCGTTCTGCTGATGCTGGTGGCGAAACTGAGCCGCCTGAAAGGCGGGGATGCTGCGATTGAGCAAGACATCGTTCATGGCCTGCAGGCGCTGCCAAGCCGTATTGAGCAGATGCTGTCTCAGGACAAACGCATTGAAGCGCTGGCTGAAGATTTCTCAGACAAGCATCATGCGCTGTTCTTAGGCCGTGGCGATCAATACCCAATCGCAATGGAAGGCGCGCTGAAGCTTAAAGAAATCTCTTACATTCACGCTGAAGCGTATGCGGCAGGCGAGCTGAAACACGGCCCGCTGGCGCTGATTGATGCAGATATGCCGGTTATCGTTGTGGCTCCAAACAACGAACTGCTTGAAAAGCTGAAATCGAATATCGAAGAAGTGCGCGCGCGTGGCGGCCATCTGTATGTATTTGCAGATAAAGATGCAGGTTTTGCCAGCAGCGATAACATGCACATCATTGAGATGCCGCATGTAGAAGAAGTTATCGCACCTATCTTCTACACCGTACCGTTGCAGTTGCTGTCTTATCACGTTGCGCTAATTAAAGGCACCGACGTTGACCAGCCACGTAACCTGGCAAAATCAGTTACGGTTGAGTAATTGCTCTGATCGGTAATACAAAATAAAAAAGGCCGGTTGCGCTAAGCACAACCGGCCTTTTTACTGCTAAATCAATTCTCTTCCTGCGTCACCAGTTTTGGTTCTTCAGGGGATTTCAGCAGAACCCACAAGACAATCGCCCCGATTACATCAAACACCGAAAGCACAGCGAACAGCGGGCTGAAGCCAACCGTGTCGGCCAGAGCCCCCACAACCAGTGCAAACATGGTGCTGGCGGTCCAGGCTGCCATGCCGGTAAAACCGTTGGCGGTGGCAACTTCGTTTGAATCAAACATGTCGGAAGACAGTGTAATCAACGCACCAGACAGTGACTGGTGAGCGAAGCCACCAACGCATAGCAATGCAATTGCCACCATTGGGCTGCCAAACAAACCGACCATGCCTGGCAGAATCATCAGCGCGGCACCCATTGTGACCACTAGTTTGCGGGAAACCACAATATTCACGCCGAAGACTTTCTGGAACATACCAGGCAAATAACCACCAATAATGCAGCCAAAATCGGCGAACAGCATCGGGATCCAGGCAAACATAGCGATATCTTTGAGGTTAAAGCCGTAGGTGTGCACCATAAACAGTGGGATCCACGCGTTAAACGTCCCCCATGCAGGTTCAGCCAGGAAACGCGGCAGAGCGATACCCCAAAACTTGCGCTGTTTCAGCAGGTGGCCAATGCGAACCTTTTCAACCTTTGGTTTTTCAGGTTGGCCGCCAGTGATATACAGATATTCTTCTTTCGATAGTGATTTGGTTTTTGACGGGCGGTTATAAGTGAAATACCAGCCAGCGGCCCACAGCACGCTGAAAACACCGACGATAATAAACGCCAGTCTCCAGTCCCTGATATAGATTGCCCATGCGACCAGTGGAGGGGCAATCACCGCGCCAATAGAGGAACCAACGTTGAAATAGCCGACGGCGACTGAACGTTCAGTATCCGGGAACCATTCAGTTACTGATTTCAAACCAGCAGGTATCATCGCACTTTCGGCGAAACCGCCGAGGCCGCGGAACATTGCCAGGCCTTTCCAGCCAGTCGCGAATGACGCACCAATGCAGAACACGCCCCACATCAGGCCGAAAATGGTGTAACCCACTTTTGTACCCAATGTATCAAGCAGATAACCGGCAATAGGTTGTGCAATGGTGTAGCACGCTGAGAATGTCGCAATAATGTAAGAATATTGCTGGGTGGTAATGTGCAGATCGCTCTGTAATGTTGGCGCTGCGGCAGAAATAGTATTTCGGGTTAAATAGCAAAGAATGGTGCCTAATGTCACCAGTGACAGCATAAACCAGCGCTTGTGGCCTGTTTTGCGCATAATGAATCCCCGTTTTTCAAGCAATAAGTGGCCTGACCGCTGCAAGGCAGCAGGCAAATAAATAATTCAGAGGAGATAAAAATCAGCGGCGCTTCAGAAGACGTCGAGGATTCTGGTTTGGCCCATCCTGGACTTGTTTTTGTTATGCAGATCACACTATGTGTTGATAATGAACCTGTGTTTCACTTTTATTTGTGATTAATCTCAATTTTTTGTGGGTAATCTACCCCTAACGGGTAGCGTATGTGACGTGTGTCACATTTTTTTAAGTGATGGGTTAATGGTAATTATGCAAAATTTGAATAAAACGCATCGCAAAATGCCCACTGATTCACCCATACGAATTAATAAATACATTAGCGATTGCGGTATCTGCTCCCGCCGTGAGGCCGATCGTTACGTTGAGCAGGGCGAAGTGTTTATTAACGACAGCCTGGCTAGTTTTGGCGCTCAGGTATTTTCCGGTGATGTGGTGAAGGTAAACGGTCAGCTTATTGTGCCGCGTGATGACAACGATCTCGTGCTGATGGTTTTGAATAAGCCTGTGGGCATCATCACTACAATGGAAAAGAGTGTGCGCGATAACATCAGCGGTCTCATTCATAGCGACAAACGCGTTTCCCCTATCGGGCGTCTGGATAAAGATTCGCAGGGGCTCATTTTACTGACCAACCACGGTGATGTAGTTAATAAAATTCTGCGTGCCGGTAACAATCATGAAAAAGAGTATGTGGTCACCGTCGATAAGCCGATAACTGACGAGTTTATTATTGGAATGGGCGCGGGCGTTCCGATACTTGGCACGGTAACCAAACACTGTAATGTGACGAAAGAATCTGAGCTGATATTTCGTGTTATTTTGGTGCAAGGGCTGAACCGCCAGATCCGCCGGATGTGTAAATATTTCGGTTATGAAGTGACCCGGCTTGAACGTGTCCGCATCATGAATATCCACCTGCAAGGCCTGGCATTAGGGGAATCACGCCATTTGAGCTGCGAGGAAAAACGCGAATTATTGAGACGGATTGAGGGCTCAGAATCTGCAATGTGACAGGCGTAACTTGGTTGCAAAATCGCCTGTCATAAAACTGTCATAATTCGTACATTTAACTGTCACCAAACTGTCCTATTTTCTATCCTGCATCCACTAAACAATGAATTACGTTAATACCCAAATAATTCGAGTTGCAGGAAGGCGGCAAAAGAACGAATCCCGATGAGCTTAGTGAACTAAGTGATTCGGGTGAGAGAGTGCAGCCAACGCATCTGCAATTTGAAGTATGAGGGGTATATCACCTCTGCAGGAGACACTATGAAAGCTATGCGTACCACTGTCGCAACTGTTGTCGCCGCGACCTTATCCCTGACTGCTTTTGGCGCAAACGCCGCTGCAAGCCTGACTGGTGCCGGTGCAACATTCCCTGCGCCGGTGTATGCCAAATGGGCAGATACCTACAATAAATCAACTGGTAACAAAGTAAATTACCAGGGTATCGGCTCCTCCGGTGGCGTTAAACAAATCATTGCTAACACTGTAGATTTCGGCGCATCTGATGCTCCGCTGTCTGACGATAAACTGCAACAAGAAGGGCTGTTTCAGTTCCCAACTGTTATCGGCGGTGTCGTTCTGGCAGTTAACCTGCCGGGCGTGAAATCTGGTGAGCTGGTGCTCGATGGTAAAACTCTGGGTGACATCTACCTGGGCAAAATCAAAAAATGGGATGACGAAGCAATTGCTAAACTCAACCCAGGCATGAAACTGCCACAGCAGAATATCGCAGTTGTGCGTCGTGCTGATGGTTCCGGTACTTCCTTCGTCTTCACCAGCTACCTGGCGAAAGTAAACGAAGAGTGGAAAACCAAAATCGGTGCGGGCTCAACGGTAAACTGGCCAACGGGTCTGGGCGGTAAAGGTAACGACGGTATCGCAGCCTTCGTTCAACGTCTGCCTGGTTCAATTGGCTATGTTGAATACGCTTACGCTAAGCAAAACAACCTCGCTTATACCAAACTGGTATCTGCTGATGGTAAACCAGTAGCGCCTTCTGAAGAGAACTTTGCCAATGCGGCGAAGGGTGCAGACTGGAGCAAATCATTTGCTCAGGATCTGACTAACCAGAAAGGTGACGCTGCGTGGCCAATCACGTCCACAACCTTCATCCTGGTTCACAAAGAGCAGAAAAACCCAGAGCAAGGTGCTGAAGTACTGAAGTTCTTCGACTGGGCTTATAAAGACGGTGCAAAACAGGCGAGTGACCTGGATTACGCCGCCCTGCCAGACGCTGTGGTTGAGCAGGTTCGTGCGGCATGGAAGACCAACGTGAAAGACAGCTCCGGTAAGGCGCTTTATTAATTAACGAAAAAGGCGGATGGCACTTATGCTTATCCGCCCTACAACTGATTTCATAGGTCGGATTAGTGTTAGCGACATCCGACATGTTGTAAGAAATATATTTAACTTAAAGAGTAAGCTATGGCGGTAAGTAAGCCGACGTTCAAGTCCCCTGGTAAACAAGGTGATGTCATTTTCAGTGCGCTGGTAAAACTGGCTGCGCTGATTGTGCTATTTCTGCTAGGCGGCATCATCATCTCCCTGATCATCTCCTCCTGGCCGAGTATTCAGAAGTTTGGCTTCTCGTTCTTATGGACCAAAGAGTGGGATGCTCCTAACGATATTTACGGTGCACTGGTTCCGATTTACGGCACGCTGGTGACTTCGTTTATTGCCCTGTTGATTGCTGTGCCTGTGAGTTTTGGTATTGCTCTGTTCCTTACGGAGCTGGCGCCAAACTGGCTGCGCCGCCCGCTGGGTATCGCCATCGAACTATTGGCTGCGATCCCAAGTATCGTATACGGCATGTGGGGCCTGTTTATCTTTGCTCCGCTGTTTGCGAAATACTTCCAGGAACCTGTCGGTAACGTGCTCTCTTCGGTGCCGATTGTTGGTGAGCTGTTCTCAGGCCCGGCGTTCGGTATCGGTATTCTCGCCGCAGGCGTAATACTGGCCATCATGATCATTCCGTACATTGCCGCTGTTATGCGTGATGTATTCGAACAAACCCCAGTGATGATGAAAGAGTCAGCCTATGGCATTGGCTGCACCACATGGGAAGTTATCTGGCGTATCGTTTTGCCGTTTACCAAAAACGGTGTGATTGGTGGTGTGATGTTGGGTCTGGGCCGTGCTCTGGGTGAAACCATGGCGGTAACCTTTATTATCGGTAACACCTACCAGCTCGATAACGCCTCGCTGTATATGCCGGGCAACAGTATTACTTCTGCACTGGCGAACGAATTTGCTGAAGCGGAATCTGGCCTACACACCGCAGCGCTGATGGAGCTTGGACTGATTCTGTTTGTGATCACCTTTATCGTACTGGCTATCTCTAAGTTCATGGTTATGCGTCTGGCGAAGAATGAAGGAGCGCGTTCATGACGACAATGGAAATGCAAAGCCGCGCGGCGCTCGCAGAATCTCGCCGCAAAATGCAGGCTCGTCGTCGGTTTAAAAACCGCATTGCTCTGACACTTTCAATGGGAACCATGGCGTTTGGCCTGTTCTGGTTGGTGTGGATCCTATTCTCTACGGTGACTCGCGGTATCGACGGTATGTCGATTGCGCTGTTTACCGAAATGACGCCACCGCCAAACACCGAAGGTGGTGGTTTAGCCAACGCCCTTGCAGGTAGCGGCCTGTTAATCCTGTGGGCGACCGTGTTTGGTACGCCGCTGGGCATCATGGCGGGTATCTACCTGGCGGAGTATGGCCGCAAATCAGCGCTGGCTGAGGTGATTCGTTTTATCAACGACATCCTGCTTTCTGCGCCATCCATTGTTGTCGGCCTGTTTGTTTACACCATTGTGGTTGCGAAAATGCAGCACTTTTCCGGCTGGGCTGGGGTGATTGCGCTGGCGCTGTTGCAGGTGCCAATCGTTATTCGTACCACTGAAAACATGCTGAAACTGGTGCCAGACAGCCTGCGCGAAGCGGCTTACGCACTGGGCACGCCAAAATGGAAAATGATTTCTGCGATTACGCTCAAAGCGTCTGTTTCCGGGATTATTACCGGGGTGTTGCTGGCGATTGCTCGTATCGCGGGTGAAACGGCCCCGCTGCTGTTCACGTCGCTCTCCAACCAGTTCTGGAGCACTGACATGATGCAGCCGATTGCCAACTTGCCAGTGACGATATTCAAATTTGCGATGAGCCCGTTTGCCGAATGGCAACAGTTAGCCTGGGCTGGTGTTCTGATTATTACCCTTTGTGTGCTGCTGCTAAATATTCTGGCGCGCGTGATTTTCTCAAAGAGTAAACACGGTTAAATTTTGCGACGCGGCAAAGGCGGCGTCGGATGGAGATTAAGAAACAGATGAGTATGGTCGATACTACCCCAGACAAAATTCAGGTTCGTGATTTGAACTTCTATTACGGTAAGTTCCATGCCCTGAAAAACATCAATCTGGATATCGCTAAGAACCAGGTTACCGCATTCATTGGCCCGTCAGGCTGTGGGAAATCCACCCTGCTGCGTACATTCAACAAAATGTACTCGCTCTATCCAGAGCAGCGTGCCGAAGGTGAGATTCTGCTGGATGGGGAAAATATCCTCACCCAGAGCCAGGATATCGCCCTGCTGCGTGCCAAAGTCGGCATGGTGTTCCAGAAGCCGACGCCATTCCCGATGTCGATTTATGACAACATCGCGTTCGGCGTGCGTCTGTTTGAAAAGCTGTCACGCAGCGACATGGACGAGCGTGTGCAGTGGGCTTTGACCAAAGCCGCATTGTGGAATGAAACCAAAGATAAATTACATCAGAGCGGATACAGTCTCTCCGGTGGCCAACAGCAGCGTCTGTGCATTGCGCGTGGTATTGCGATTCGCCCGGAAGTGTTGCTGCTTGATGAGCCGTGTTCAGCGCTTGACCCAATTTCTACTGGTCGCATCGAAGAGCTGATCACTGAGCTGAAAGAAGATTACACCGTGGTAATCGTGACCCACAACATGCAGCAAGCGGCGCGTTGTTCCGACCACACCGCGTTTATGTATCTGGGTGAGCTGATTGAATTTAGCGAAACCGACACGCTGTTTACCACACCAGCTAAAAAGCAAACCGAAGATTACATTACTGGCCGCTACGGCTGATCCGGGAGAACAAAATGGATAGCCTCAACCTCAACAAACACATTTCCGGCCAGTTTAACGCCGAGCTGGAATATATCCGCACTCAGGTGATGACCATGGGTGGGCTGGTGGAGCAACAGCTTTCTGATGCGATCACCGCCATGCACAATCAAGATGGCGAGCTGGCAAAGCGCGTTATCGAAGGCGACCAGAAAGTTAATATGATGGAAGTGGCAATCGATGAAGCCTGTGTGCGCATCATCGCTAAGCGCCAGCCAACAGCCAGTGACTTACGCCTGGTGATGGCCATCATCAAAACGATATCTGAGCTGGAACGTATCGGCGACGTCGCAGACAAAATCTGCCGCACGGCGCTGGAGAAATTCTCTCAGCAACACCAGCCGTTACTGGTTAGCCTGGAATCATTGGGCCGCCACACCGTGCAAATGCTGCATGACGTTCTGGATGCATTTGCGCGTATGGATCTCGACGAAGCGGTGCGTATCTATCGCGAAGATAAGAAAGTTGACCAGGAATATGAAGGCATCGTGCGCCAACTGATGACTTATATGATGGAAGACTCACGCACCATTCCAAGCGTGCTGACCGCACTCTTCTGTGCGCGTTCTATCGAGCGTATCGGTGACCGTTGCCAGAATATCTGCGAGTTCATCTTCTACTTCGTTAAAGGGCAGGACTTCCGTCATGTCGGCGGCGATGAGCTGGATAAGCTGCTGGCGGGTAAAGATCCGAAAGAGTGATCAAAAAAACGTCAATAAAACGCCAGCGAATCGCTGGCGTTTTTATTGGTGCATCGTTCAACGATTAGCGAACGATAATGCCTAACAGAATACCCAGCGCACCAAAGTCAGCATCACTAAACGTGGTGTTAGCAAAGCCTATATCGCCCAGTACTGGCAGCAGGAACACTGGCAGGAAGGTAATCAGCAAGCCCTGCGCAAAAGCACCCAGAATTGCTCCACGACGTCCACCCGTTGCATTACCGAATACGCCAGCGGCTGCACCTACGAAGAAGTGTGGCACCACGCCTGGGATAATCACGGTCATGTTCAGCAGGTAGAGCGCGAACATACCGATTAACCCTGCGGCAAAGCTGCTCAGGAAACCAACCAGTACGGCGTTAGGCGCATAAGGGAAGACGACCGGGCAATCGAGTGCAGGCTTCGCGTTCGGCACCAGCTTGTCGGAAATACCTTTGAACGCTGGAACGATCTCCGCGATCACCATGCGCACACCTTGCAGAATGATGTACACACCCGCCGCAAAGGTAATGGATTGCATGATGGAGAACATGAACCAGTTCTTACCACCGCTCAGTTCTTTCACCACATCTGCGCCCGCAAACAGGCACGTCACCAGGAAGATAATGCTCATGGTAAAGGAGATGGCTACCGGCGTATCGCGCAAGAACAGCAGACTTTTCGGCACATTCATGTCTTCAGTCGAGTGTTCTTTATTACCAAATTTGCTGCCGATAAACCCGGCCAGCACGTAAGACAATGTTGAGAAGTGGCCGATTGCCACGTCGTCAGAACCGGTAACTTTTTTCATGTAAGGGTGCGCAATGGCCGGGAAGAACACCATCGCCACACCTACAACCAGAGAGCCTACAGCGATTAATGTAACACCGCTCATACCAGCTGTTGCCAGAATCACCGCTACCATCATCGACATAAATAACGTGTGATGACCGGTCAGGAAGATGAATTTCCACGGCGTAAAACGGGCAATCAGAATGTTGATAACCATCGCGAAGAACATGATCATCGCCATTTCTTTACCGAAGCTCTTCTGCGCCACGGAAACAATCGCTTCGTTGTTCGGCACCACGCCCTGAATACCAAAGGCGTGCTGGAAGATGTTCGCAAAGTCACCTAACGATGACACTACCAGACCTGCACCCGCACCTAAAATCACAAAACCCATAATGGTTTTGACGGTGCCTTTAATACATTCGGTGACTGGTTTTTTCTGTGCAATCAAGCCAATCAAAGCGATTAAACCGACCAGCACCGCTGGTTCGGAAAGCACATCGCTCATCAAAAAACGAAAGAAATCCATATCGACCCCTGCTTACAGTGCGCCTAACTCGGTTAATGCCACGGACAAACGTTCTTTCATGGCTTTCTTATCGATCATGTTATCCAGTGCGACGATTTTTCCACCGACGGACTGGGCGACTAACTGCTCAGCGATGTCTTTGGTACCTACAAAAATATCGCTCGGCGTACCTTTGGCTGAACCAAGATCAACATGGTCAACATCCGCACTGACACCCAGATCTTTCACGATGGTTTTAATGCTCATTTCCATCATCAGGCTGGTGCCTAAACCGTTACCGCAAACCACTGTGATTTTCATAATTTTCCCCTGGATTAAGAGCCTATCCCATTAGGCTATTTTATTTGTTCGTTTGGTCTTGGGCTGTGCTCAAAATCCTCACGTACTACGTGTACGCTACGGTTTTTCCGCGCAGTCCGATCCCAAACGGTCTGCAACAATTACGCCTACTGGGCCAGGCTCTAATAGCGCGCAATGACGGACAAAATGTCCTGCGTTGTTTTGGCCGTCAAAATGGCCTGAATGTCTTGTTCGTTATCGAATAATTGGGCGAGTTGAGAAATCGCTTCAATGTGGCTGGTGCTGTCGGGTGCGGCCAACACGATCAATAACTTCACCGGATCATTTTCATCGGCATCAAAATTCACACCAGAAGTAATCAGCGTTAGCGCCAGTGCCAGTTTATTTGCACCTTCTTCTGGTCGTGCGTGTGGCATCGCAATGCCGGGGCCGACTACATAGTACGGGCCGATGGCTTCATGCGAGCGGTATATAGCATCGACATAACGAGGCTCGATTGAACCATTTTCAATCAGCGGACAACATGAAATAGCCACGGCATCGCGCCAGTCTTTAGCCTGCGTGACGACCTGAATGACCTCTGTGGTTAGTAGATTCTTTAACATGCGACTGATAACTCCCGATGATAATTAACAGGAGGGTAGATTTTTTGCGCAGACATTAATGTGATGAATATCCCATTTGATAGCGCTACCTGATAGCGCTATCAAGGATTGTGATAGCGCTATCATTTCTCGTGGGTCCGACTTTGGCTATATCGAGTTCCTGCATATACAATGCGTGAGAGTTTTTGCTAACGTGATCAATGGTCTGAAGAACAGACGGTGAAATAAGAATAATGAAAACAGTTGGTTGTATTAGCTCGGGGAGCCAGAATGGAAAAGCCGCGTAAGCGCCGAGGTACCGGGCGAGTCACACTGCAAGAAGTTGCCAATTATGCGGGTGTCGGAACCATGACCGTTTCCCGCGCGTTAAGAACCCCGGAGCAGGTCTCTGACAAACTGCGAGAGAAGATTGAGCAGGCAGTGGAGGAGTTGGGTTATATCCCCAATCGGGCTGCGGGAGCACTGGCTTCCGGCCATAGCGATACGGTCGCCGTTCTGATTCCTTCTTTAACCGACAAAGCCAGTTCGCGCTTTATGCAGTCGCTACAGCAGGTGCTAAATAAAAATGAATTCCAGCTCCTGCTAGGTTGCCACGAACATAATCAGCATAAAGAAGCTGAAATACTAATGACATTGCTGCAAAGCAACCCGGCCGCGTTGGTGATTTTTGGCTCGCAGCTGGCGGAAAAAACCTATCAGATTCTCGAAAGAACAAACATTCCGACGATAAACGTTGTGGGTTCCCCGTTTAGCCAGGCGAAGATTTCCCTCGAAACGGCATTTTTTGAGGCGGCGCATAAGCTGACCGAACACCTGCTGGATCAGGGTTACAAAAATATCGGTTTTATTGGTGCGCACATGGACAATCGCCTGCAACGCCAGCAGCTGAATGGCTGGCATAAAGCGATGCTCAGCCGCTACCAGAACTCTGATCAGGTGATTACCACTCCGGAAGCCGCAAGCCTACAGTTCGGGCGTTATGCGTTGACCGAAATACTGCAACGCCAGCCGGAACTCGATGCTGTTATTTGCAGCCATGAAGACATTGCCCTTGGGATTATGTTTGAGTGCCAGCGCCGCTTGCTAAAAATTCCAGGTAACATTGCTGTCGCTTGTCTCGATGGCTCAGACAGTTGCGATCAAACGCACCCTACGCTGACTTCCATACGTATAGATTATAAAAAAATGGGCAAAGAGGCGGGTAAGATGCTGATTGAGTTGCTCAATAACGATGATGACGACGAGTTAGATGAAGCGCGCGTTGAACTATTCAGTTATCAGATTGAATTACGCCAAAGTACCTGAGTCATTGGGCGGATAAGCGTAATCGCTATCCGCCATCTTCGCTAACCCATAATATTCCAGCCTCGCGCGCGCCATAACTCCGGCAACTGCGCTAAATCGGTAAAGGTTGTCACTTTCGGGTGGTTAATCGGCTTGTTATGCGGGTCGGCACAGAAATAGAAAACTTCCATACCTGCAGCAATGCCTGAATGTGCACCAGCCATCGAATCATCCACCAGCACGCAGTTTTTCACATCAACACGCATGGCATCGGCTGCGTGGAACATCAGCGCCGGGTCCGGTTTCCACAACTGGATATCGTAGCCGCTAAACAGTTTGTCCGGGAAGTGATGGAGCATGCCGGTTTTGCCCAGCGAGTGCTGCATTTTGCTGACCGGGCCGTTGGAAACAATACACATCGGCACGTTGATTTGCGCAATCAGCTCGGTTGCTCCTTCAATCTCCACCAGTTCGCTGTCAAACAAGCGTGAAACTTCGGCGCGATAAATCGGCTCAAGTTCCTCTTTCGCCAGGTTCACTCCATATCGGGCATTGATCGTGTCGATGATCTCGTAGAGCTTGATACCCTTAAAGGTTTTATGAACCTCTTCGAGCGCAAGTTCGATGCCGTATTGCGCAAACATATGCACGTAGGCCTGGGAGCAAATCACTTCACTATCAACTAGCGTGCCATCGCAGTCGAAGAACACCGCATCTATCCGGGACATACTTCTTCCTTTTATTAAAGTGAAGGGCCATCTTACCCAATTTGCGCAATTTTTGCGGCACGCAATCGTTGCCGTATAAGAAAATTCAATGAAAAAAATCTGCGTTGGACATCATGTTTTGTCATTTTTGGTATAGGATAGCGACGGATTTTCCCTCTCAATGTTCGGAATTAAGACTAATGAGCCAACCACAATCTACTCCGGCCGCAAATCCGGGGCTGCTCGAGCGCGTGTTTAAACTGCGCGAACACGGCACCACGGCACGCACTGAAGTGATCGCCGGTCTTACGACCTTCCTGACGATGGTGTATATCGTTTTCGTCAACCCGCAGATCCTTGGCGCCGCTGGTATGGATACCCAGGCCGTTTTTGTCACCACCTGTTTGATTGCCGCATTAGGTAGCATCCTGATGGGTATTTTCGCCAACCTGCCAGTGGCACTGGCTCCGGCAATGGGCCTGAACGCGTTCTTCGCCTTCGTGGTGGTTGGCGCGATGGGGATCTCCTGGCAAATTGGGATGGGCGCCATTTTCTGGGGTGCTGTAGGCCTGCTGTTGCTGACCATTTTCCGCGTGCGCTACTGGATGATTGCCAATATCCCAATGAGCCTGCGCGTTGGTATCACCAGCGGTATTGGGCTATTCATCGGGATGATGGGCCTGAAAAACGCCGGTATTATCGTGGCGAACAAAGACACCCTGGTGACCATTGGTAACCTGACTTCGCACAGCGTACTGCTGGGCGCGCTGGGCTTCTTTATCATCGCTATTCTGGCATCACGTAACATTCATGCAGCTGTGCTGGTCTCAATCGTTGTGACTACTCTGCTGGGTTGGATGTTGGGCGATGTTCAATATAACGGCATTGTTTCTGCACCACCAAGCGTGCTTTCGGTTGTTGGTCAGGTTGATTTAGCCGGTTCGCTGAACATCGGTCTGGCGGGCGTTATCTTCTCCTTTATGCTGGTTAACCTGTTTGACTCATCCGGCACGCTGATTGGCGTGACAGATAAAGCAGGGCTTGCCGACGAAAAAGGGAAATTCCCACGCATGAAGCAGGCGCTGTACGTTGATAGCGTTTCATCTGTTGCGGGTGCGTTTATCGGGACATCTTCCGTTACCGCGTATATCGAAAGTTCTTCTGGCGTGTCGGTTGGCGGGCGTACTGGTCTGACGGCGGTGATCGTTGGTCTGCTGTTCCTGCTGGTAATCTTCCTGTCACCATTAGCGGGTATGGTTCCTGCGTATGCAGCAGCAGGCGCTCTGATTTACGTTGGCGTGTTGATGACATCCAGCCTGTCGCGCGTGAAATGGGATGACCTGACAGAAGCGGTTCCGGCGTTTATTACTGCGGTAATGATGCCATTTAGCTTCTCAATCACCGAAGGCATCGCGCTCGGCTTTATCTCTTACTGCGTGATGAAGCTCGGCACCGGTCGCTGGCGTGAAATCAGCCCATGCGTGATTGTTGTGGCGCTGATGTTTGTTCTGAAGATCGTGTTTATCGACGCACACTAATACCCGTCATACTTCAAGTTGCAGGTGCGTTGGCTGCGGCCGCGCGCCCCAGTCACATAGTTATCTATGTTCCTGGGGACTTACGGCCTGGCCGCCTTCCTGCAGCTCGAATTATTTTGGGTATTGGATGTACTATAAAATAGCCAGTTATTGCGACTGGCTATGATTCTCTCTGCGATACCTGCCCGGCGGCTGGTGGAATGTGCGGGTAAATATCCGCGTAAACGTCTGCTGCGAATCAAAACCATACTTCAAACTAATATCGTAAACCTTGTTATCGGTATCGCGTAAATCACGTGCCGCCAGCAGCAATTTGCGGTCGCGAATGTACTTCCCAAGACTCTCGCCTTTGTACTGCATAAACAAACGCTGCAAGTGCCACTTCGAATAACCCGCATGACCGGCGATATCGTCAATGCGTAATGGCTGGTGCAAATTGTCGTCAATCCATTCAACGATGGTGTCGATAACTTGAGCGGAAATCGTCATACGTCCCCCTGCGCGGTTCGCTTACATGGCACTGGCAGATTCCCACCAGGCGCTAAATTGTTGTGCGTTGTCATTCACCAGTACGGGTTCGCCCTGCTTTGGTGTTAACAGGCGGAATGGTTCGCCGGAACTTGCTTCGGTCAGGCTTTTATAGGGTGCATCCCAGGTATGTTTTGCCAGCACAAAACGGCCTGCATGGCCCGGCAAAATAGCGCGCGCGTTCAAATCTACGGCAGCCTGCGCGGTTTCTTTCGGCATCATATGAATATTGTTCCAGTCATCGTCGTACTGGCCGTTTTCCATAATCGCCAAATCCACTGATCCAAATTGCTCGCCGATAGCTTTGAAATGCGGCCCGTAGCCGGTATCGCCGCTGTAATAGATTTTGTGATCATTAGTCACGAACATAAAACTCGCCCAAAGCGTCTGGTTTCTTTTCAGGCCACGGCCTGAAAAATGACGCGCAGGCAAAACGTGAACGGTCAGTGCGTTCGAGAGTTTTACGGCCTGATTCCAGTCTTTTTCATGAATGATGTCGCTATTTATTCCCCAGTAACGCAGGTGCGAACCGACACCGAGCGGCGTGATCACCTGGCGGATTTTAGGTTTCAGCGCTTTGATGGTGGCGTAATCCAGATGATCGTAATGGTCGTGGGAAATAATCAGCAGGTCGATTTCAGGCATCGACTCCGCCGTCCACGGGTAATCCCCTGGGAAGGCTTTATTCAGAAACGGAAAGGGCGCGGCGTAATGACTGAACACTGGATCGATAAGAATGCGTTTTCCCGCCAGTTGCAGATACCATGAAGAGTGGCCGAGCCAAACCATGGTGTCTTGTTCCAGCGGCAAGCTGGCCAGATCGGTTTTCACTAACGGCAACGGCTGCTGCGGGCGCGCGTTTTCAGTGCGCGTGGTTAAAAATTCCCACGATGCCGCGAGGATACTTTTCTTCCCGGTATAACTTTGGGTTGGCACCTGGTTGCGGAATTGGCCGTCAACATAATGGGCTGAACGTTCTACTAAACTTAAACCTTCTCCCTGCGGAGCCTGACCAAATCCGGCATTCAGGACAAAAGGCAAACTGGCTGCTGTAGCAATCAACATAATAATAACCGCGCATAAGGAGAGACGTTTCATATCCTGGCCTGCATGTACGCCCCATCCTTTGGAACGTTGCGAACAAAACTTGATAATGAGTGAGTAAGCACTCATTATAGGTGGCAAGTGACTTGCGTCAAGATGCTTTTCAAACGCTGACATTCAGCGTTGCAGTGGCGTAGCTCGCGTGATTCAATTCGGTTTCGTAAATTTAGAGGGTTAAACGTTGTGGCTCGTCCGAAGAGTGAAGATAAAAAACTAGCGTTACTGGAAGCGGCGACCATCGCTATTGGTCAGTCGGGTATCGTTGCGTCCACGGCGCAGATTGCCCGTGCCGCAGGGGTTGCAGAAGGCACGCTGTTTCGCTATTTCGCCACTAAGGATGATTTGCTCAACGAGCTTTATCTCCATTTGAAGCAGGGTTTGCTGCTTGCGATGCAGGCGAATCTCGACCGCACGTTGAAGGAACCCAAGGAATACACCCGCTATATCTGGAACAGCTATATCGACTGGGCGATTGCCAATCCGCAGGCGCATCGCGCGATTCGCCAGCTCGCAGTGAGCGATAAAATTGATGAAGAAACTAAGCAGAAAGTGGCTGAGTTGTTCCCGGAATTACACGAAATTTGCTCGCAATCGATCTTAAAAGCCTTCAGCAGCGGGCCGTATCGCGCGTTTAGCGATGCTATTTTTTCTTCACTGGCAGAAACGACGATGGAGTTCGCCAGCCGCGAACCGGAACGAGCTGGCGATTTTAAAGCGCTTGGTTTTGAAACGATGTGGCGCGCTTTGGCTAACTAGCGTTTAACGCGCTGAATATAGTCGCCAAATGCGGTGAGCTGCCCAGCCAGATGGTCGAGCGTGCTTTGATCGACCACTTCACCTGTTTGCGTATCGACTTTATTCTGAATCACGCCGCCCATAAATTCTGGCTTGTTCATGACCATCGCGTCGAGGAACACCAGAATCTGGCGTAGATGGTACTGACAACGTGCGCCGCCAATGGCACCCATTGAACTGGTTTGAATCAGCACAGGCTTACCCGCCAGAGGCTGCTCAGGCAAACGAGATAGCCAGTCGATGGCATTCTTCAGCCCGCCCGGTACCGAGTAGTTATATTCCGGGGTGACAATCACCACGCCGTCAGCGGCGCGAATTTGCTCGGCAATGGCTTCAACTGTCGCCGGGAAACCCTCTTCTTGTTGCATATCCGCGTCATACAATGGAATGTCTTTAATCGACGGCAACGCATCGATGCTCATTCCCGCAGGAGCGATTCCGGGCAAAGTACGAGCAACCATGGCATTGAATGAGCCATGACGCAGGCTACCTAATAGCGTCACAATCTTTAACGTGTCGGACATGAGTACTCCTTGGTGTCAGTACGTTCGGAAACGATCAGTTTTGATATAACACTTTTTCTGATGGCATGCTGGTTAAGCGAATAATGCTGCCATTGGGATCCCGATAGCGAGATTTTACATCCCCCAGACTATGCCAGTTCTGCGGAGCTTCAAATTCCCACAAACTGAGCTTTTCAATGGCTGGTGACACCACGCATCCCCAGATCAATAGTCCTTCCACATCGCTGATCGCTTCAATTTCTGATTGGTCGTTAGCGCGTATTCGCCCAGCGCCTGGCAGAAGTTGCAAACTTTCTTCGCGGCCTGTCAGTTTAAAAGTGCTTTGATGCAATGTGCGTAGCTGTGCGCGGGCTTCAGCTGGGTTTTTTTGATTGTTTATCCAGATGGATTCATTGCTGCGAAAAGTGGAGCCTGAAGCGACAGAGGGGAGATGGCCAAAAGACTGATTAATCTCAATATCTAATCCACACCGGCCTTCTGTTGTTATCAAAACGGCGACATTGTTTCCGGCATAGGCAATGCTGAAGTCCATCAATGAAGGATCGGCAAAGTGCGGGCGTCCAGCTGCCGTGGCGATTATTCTCGGTAGTTGTTGAATGCCATAAAGCATATGTAGCAATTCAGCTAGCAGGCTACGAGAGGCTAAATACCGTGTTCGGCGATGCTCGGGCATTTGCAGAGCTTCAGCCTGGCACTCTTTATTCAGTCGGCTCGAAAAGGGGTATTTCTGGTTGATCGTCCATCTTGCGAAGTGCGTTGCCATTTGTCTCTCCTTGATAATGGGCACTGTACTTAGCGATCGATTGTAGGTTTTTTAAAGCGGAAACGCACGGACAGGTGTGTGTAAAAAATCGTCAATAGATCAACTCTATGAATATTTAGCTTTTAATGCACCAGACAAAAGGGCAAAAAAATCCCGCAATACTGGATATATTGCGGGATGAATGAAAAGTGAGCACCTGCTTACTTTTTCACTTATTTGCCGATACAGAAGCTCGAGAAGATACGTCCGAGCAAATCATCCGAAGTAAATTCCCCGGTGATTTCGCTCAGGCTCTGCTGAGAAAGACGCAGCTCTTCAGCGAGCAATTCCCCGGCCCATGCGCCCAGAAGCTGCGCTTTGCCTTGCTCCAGGTGCGTTGCCGCCTGTTCGAGCGCCTGCAAGTGGCGACGACGCGCCAGGAAGCCGCCTTCCATATTGGTTTCAAAGCCCATGCTCTGTTTTAGATGATCGCGCAGCACATCTACACCTTCACCGGTACGCGCAGACAGGCGTACAAGTGAGTGACCATTCACATCGCTCAAACCCAGCGTTTCGCCTGTGACATCAGCTTTGTTTCGCACCACGGTAATCGGCAAACGTGCCGGTAAGCGGGCAATAAAATCAGGCCAAATGTCTGCCGGATCGGTGGCGTCGGTCGTTGTGCCGTCAACCATAAACAGCACGCGGTCGGCCTGTTCGATCTCATTCCATGCACGTTCGATGCCGATACGCTCAACTTCGTCACTTGCTTCGCGAAGACCTGCGGTATCGATGATATGCAGCGGCATACCGTCGATGTGGATATGTTCGCGTAATACGTCGCGCGTGGTGCCGGCAATATCCGTCACAATCGCTGCTTCGCGGCCAGCAAGGGCGTTCAGCAGGCTCGATTTCCCGGCGTTTGGACGACCGGCAATTACCACCTTCATCCCTTCGCGCAGCAGACTTCCCTGACGGGCTTCGGCGCGAACCGCGTCCAGATCGCCGATCACCTGGTTTAGCTGCGCTTCAATTTTGCCGTCAGAGAGAAAATCAATTTCTTCATCCGGGAAATCAATCGCCGCTTCTACGTAAATTCGCAGATGGGTCAACGCTTCAACCAGATGGTTTACGCGAGCCGAGAATGCGCCCTGCAAAGAGTTTAAGGCTGAGCGAGCAGCTTGTTCTGAGCTGGCATCAATCAGGTCAGCAATCGCTTCAGCTTGAGCCAAATCCAGCTTGTCATTCAGGAATGCACGCTCGGAGAACTCACCTGGCCTTGCGATACGCAGCCCTGGGAGCGCCAGAATGCGTTTTAACAGCAAATCGAGGATAACCGGACCACCGTGCCCCTGAAATTCCAACACGTCTTCACCTGTGAAGGAATTTGGCCCAGGGAACCACAGCGCGATGCCTTGATCGAGCACGCTGCCGTCCGCATCACGGAATGGCAAGTAATCGGCATAGCGTGGCTTGGGGAGTTTACCCAGAATCGCTTGCGCGACTTCACGCGCCTGAAGGCCGGAGACGCGCAGAATACCGACCCCACCACGTCCCGGCGGTGTCGCCTGGGCAACGATTGTCTCGTTATGGCTCATGATTTTCCCTTTCGAGATTGAAGGTGGATAGCGCTTCGCTTATCCACCCTACGAAATAAAAAAGGCGGTCAATTGACCGCCTTTCGTAAGCTACTCGCTAATTTTTATCAGGTCTTTTTCTTATCGCGGCTGTGTAAGCCACGTTTCTCAAGACCGCGATAAATCAGCTGCTGCTGGATGATGGTCACTGTGTTACTGACGATATAGTACAGTACCAGGCCTGACGGGAACCACAGGAAGAACACCGTGAAGATGACCGGCATAAAGGTCATGATCTTCTGCTGCATCGGGTCGGTCACAGTGGTCGGCGACATCTTCTGAATGAAGAACATCGTCAAGCCCATCAGGATCGGCAGGATGTAGTACGGGTCTTGTGCAGACAGGTCATGAATCCACAGTGCGAACGGCGCATGGCGCAGTTCCACAGAACCCATCAGCATGTAGTACAACGCCAGGAAGATTGGCATCTGGATAACCAGCGGGAGACAACCACCCAACGGGTTAACCTTCTCAGCTTTATACAACGCCATCATTTCCTGGCTCTGGCGCTGCTTATCGTCACCAATACGCTCACGCATGGCCGCCAGTTTTGGCTGCAACATACGCATTTTCGCCATGGAGGTGTACTGCGCTTTAGTCAGCGGGTACATGATGCCACGAACGATAAAGGTGATAACGATAATGGAGAAGCCCCAGTTACCGATGAAGCTGTGCAGGAATTTCAACAGCTTGAACAGCGGCTGAGAAATAAACCACAACCAACCATAATCCACTGTCAGGTCAAGATGCGGCGCAACGGCTGCCATTTTGTCCTGAATTTCCGGGCCGACCCACAGGGTGCTACCCAGTTTAGCGGTCTGACCTGGCTGAACCAGTTGCGGCGAAGATTTATAACCAATCGCTGCCACATCGTTGTTCAGTTTGGTGGTATAGAAGTTGTTGGTACCCTGATTATTTGGAACCCACGCTGTTGCGAAATACTGCTGCAACATCGCAACCCAACCATTGCTGGCGTTAACGTTCAGGTTTTCACCATCAGCGATTTTATCGAATTTATATTTTTCGTATTTCGCATCTGGAGTCGAGTACGCAGCACCACGGAAGGTATGCAACGCAAAGTTGTTGCTTCCTGTATCGCGGTGAGTCGGCAGATTGATGGACTGCTTCAACTGACCAAAAGTAGCCAGCTCCAGCGGTTTCTCACCGGCGTTCTTCACATCGTAATTCACGCTTACCGCGAACTCGCCGCGTTTCAGGGTGAAGGATTTAGTGAAGGTATTGCCCGCCGCATCGGTATACGTCATTGGGATAACGATTTCGTTCTGGCCTTCTGGCAGCACGAAAGTATCGCTAGCAACGTTATACAGAGGACGCTCACCATTAGCCGGGTTATCCGGGCCATCGCGACCGGTCAGGCCACTTTGTGCCTGGTAGACAAACTCTGGCGTAGTTTCCAGTAACTGGAACGGCTCATTAGATTTGAGCTCTTTCGGGTAGGTCAATAACAGCGCCTGCTCAACATCACCACCACGGGTGTTGATGGAAAGCTCAAGAACGTCAGTTTTAACCGTGATGATTTTACCCTGGCCACTGGTCGGCACACCCTGGTTTGCGGCGTTACCTGCTGCGGTGGTCGTAGTCTGCGTGGTCTGTTGCACCTGAGGTTGTGGAGCGTGGTCCTGCTCCCAGGCTTGCCAGATCATGAAAGACACGAACAACAAAGCGATGAGAAAGAGATTGCGTTGCGAATCCATCGTTAGTGTTCTCTGGTATCAAAAGGTCCAGGTGGGACGGGATCGTCTCCACCGGGGTTCAAAGGGTGGCATTTTAATACGCGTTTCACTGTCAACCAACTGCCTTTTAACACCCCAAACCTGCGCAATGCCTCAATTCCGTAGTGAGAACAGGTTGGAGTAAAACGGCAATGCGGCCCGAGAAGCGGACTTATCAGGCGCTGATAGACCCTAATCAGGCCTATCAAGAGCCGGGAGAAAGGCGACAATGACGGCGCCATAACTTTTCCAATGCTTCCGATAAAGCCCGGTTATCCAGGTCTGCAACCCCTTTCTTAGCCACTACCACGAAATCCATTGGAGGGAGTTCGTGCTGACGCAAACGGAAACTCTCACGCGTCAGACGTTTAATCCGATTGCGTTCGTGTGCACGTTTAACATTTTTCTTAGCGACTGTAAGACCGATGCGGGGATGCCCCAGCGAATTTAGGCGGCCGAGGATGGTGATTTGCGGCGTGCCAGCCCGTTGAGGCTGCTGGAAGACGAAAGTGAAATGAGTGGGAGTTAACAAGCGTAACTCCCTGGGAAATGCGAGCTTAACCACTCAGGGGTTAGCTTTTATTACTTAGAAACGGTCAGACGGGAACGGCCTTTAGCACGACGACGTGCCAAAACCTGACGACCATTTTTAGTTGCCATACGAGCACGGAAACCGTGTGAACGGTTACGCTTCAGTACGGACGGTTGAAAAGTGCGTTTCATGGCGATTTCTACCTAAACTTGGATAAATTTCACTGGGTTAGCGAAGAGCCTTGCAGAAACTGCAAACGACTTACGCCTCAGTGTGGCTGATTAAAGAGGCCGGATTGTAATAATTGTACACTCCGGAGTCAATTCTCTTTCCTTATTCCCGTGCCTTAATTCGCTTTTTGACCCTTGAAACGACCAGGATCTGACCAAAATAAAGCCGTGGTGACACGCGACGGGTGGGGAATTATACGGCGTCCCCACTAAAGCGCAAGGATCGTTGGGGATCTTCCTTAGATCAGATAAGTCGATTTTGTGCACTAGTCATTAAATTTTCCAATATAGGAAGGTAAAGCGCTGCGCGTCTGACAGGATCGTTTACACTTAGACTCCACAAAACAGCCCTGTGGATAAATCGGGAAGAAACTGTGAGAAACAGAAGATCTCTGGCGTACTTTAGGCTATGATCCGCGGTCCCGATCGTGATCCTTTAGCGTTCACCCTGGGGTAAACCGCAGATAGCGGTTCGCACGCTTCCCGAATCGGGGTTCCGTTGTGGAAGAGTCGGCGTGTGTCAACAATCATGAATATAAACTTTCAGTCTTCGTCATTTTATCGACTTTGTTCGAGTGGAGTCCGCCGTGTCACTTTCGCTTTGGCAGCAGTGTCTTGCCCGATTGCAGGATGAGTTACCAGCCACAGAATTTAGTATGTGGATACGCCCCCTACAGGCGGAACTAAGCGATAACACGCTGGCCCTGTATGCGCCAAACCGTTTTGTTCTCGATTGGGTGAGAGACAAGTATCTAAATAATATCAATGGCTTGCTCAATGATTTTTGTGGCACTGATGCACCCGTATTGCGTTTTGAAGTAGGCAGCAAACCGGTCAGCCAAACGCTGAATCAGCAGACTGTTACTACTGCTCCGGCGCATGTACACATCGCACGCCCTACTGCTCATCTTCGCCCAAGCTGGGATAACTCTCCGGCTCCGGCTGAACACTCCTATCGCTCTAACGTTAACGTAAAACATACTTTCGATAACTTCGTTGAAGGTAAGTCGAACCAACTGGCTCGCGCGGCAGCACGTCAGGTGGCAGACAACCCTGGTGGCGCTTATAACCCTTTATTCCTTTATGGCGGCACCGGTCTGGGTAAAACGCACCTTTTGCATGCTGTTGGCAACGGTATTATTGCGCGCAAACCGAATGCAAAAGTGGTGTACATGCACTCTGAACGTTTCGTTCAGGACATGGTAAAAGCACTGCAAAATAACGCTATTGAAGAGTTCAAACGTTACTACCGTTCTGTTGATGCACTGCTAATTGATGACATTCAATTCTTTGCTAATAAAGAACGTTCACAAGAAGAATTCTTCCACACCTTCAACGCCCTGCTTGAAGGCAACCAACAGATCATTCTGACTTCGGATCGTTATCCAAAAGAGATCAACGGTGTTGAAGATCGTCTGAAGTCCCGCTTCGGTTGGGGGTTAACGGTTGCCATCGAACCACCAGAACTGGAAACGCGCGTTGCGATCCTGATGAAAAAAGCAGACGAGAACGATATCCGTCTGCCAGGTGAAGTGGCCTTCTTTATTGCCAAGCGTTTACGTTCAAACGTGCGTGAGCTTGAAGGGGCATTGAACCGTGTTATCGCTAACGCCAACTTTACTGGCCGGGCGATTACTATCGACTTCGTGCGTGAAGCGCTGCGCGATCTGCTAGCGCTGCAAGAGAAGCTTGTCACCATCGACAATATTCAGAAGACGGTGGCAGAGTACTATAAAATAAAGATTGCTGACCTGTTGTCCAAGCGTCGTTCCCGCTCTGTTGCCCGTCCACGTCAAATGGCAATGGCTCTGGCGAAGGAACTGACTAACCATAGCTTGCCAGAAATCGGCGATGCCTTTGGTGGCCGCGACCATACTACGGTTCTGCACGCCTGCCGTAAGATTGAGCAGTTGCGTGAAGAAAGCCACGACATCAAAGAAGATTTCTCTAACCTAATCAGAACATTATCTTCGTGACGCTATGAAATTTACCGTTGAACGTGAAACTTTATTAAAACCGCTGCAACAGGTGAGTGGCCCGTTAGGTGGCCGTCCGACGTTACCGATTCTCGGCAACCTGCTGTTGCAAGTCGCACAAGGAACTCTTTCATTAACAGGTACTGACCTGGAAATGGAGATGGTGGCGCGTGTCGCGTTGGTGCAACCGCATGAGCCGGGTGCCACAACAGTTCCAGCACGTAAATTTTTTGATATCTGCCGTGGTTTGCCGGAAGGTGCAGAAATCGCTGTTACGCTTGAGGGTGACCGCATGTTGGTGCGCTCCGGGCGTAGCCGTTTCTCGCTTTCAACGCTGCCTGCTGCAGATTTCCCGAACCTGGACGACTGGCAGAGCGAAGTAGAATTCACGCTCCCGCAAGCGACCATGAAACGCCTGATTGAAGCCACGCAGTTTTCTATGGCGCATCAGGACGTTCGTTACTATTTGAACGGTATGTTGTTTGAAACCGAAGGCGAAGAACTGCGCACCGTGGCGACCGATGGTCACCGCCTGGCTGTGTGTTCTATGCCGGTCGGTCAGTCTCTGCCAAACCATTCGGTGATCGTGCCGCGTAAAGGCGTGATTGAGCTGATGCGTATGTTGGATGGCGGCGATTCACCGTTGCGTATCCAGATCGGCAGCAACAACATCCGCGCTCACGTCGGCGACTTTATCTTCACTTCCAAGCTGGTTGATGGCCGTTTCCCGGATTATCGCCGCGTATTGCCGAAGAACCCGGATAAACATCTCGATGCCAGTTGCGATTTGCTGAAACAAGCATTTTCACGCGCGGCAATTTTGTCGAATGAGAAATTCCGTGGCGTTCGTCTGCAAGTGATTGCCAATCAGTTGAAAATCACCGCTAACAACCCGGAGCAGGAAGAAGCCGAAGAGATTCTGGACGTCACTTATGACGGCACAGATATGGAAATCGGCTTTAACGTCAGTTACGTGCTGGATGTTCTGAATGCACTCAAATGCGAGAACGTACGCATTTTGCTGACCGACTCTGTTTCCAGCGTGCAGATTGAAGATGCAGCCTCTCAAGCGGCGGCTTACGTCGTTATGCCAATGCGTCTTTAGTATCGGGCTATCTTACTTGTTATTCTGGTTCCGGGCAGTGTTCACAATCCTCACGTACTTCAGTACGCTCCGGTTGTTGCGCGCTGGCCGTAATCAGACTAACTGCGCCGATAACGCCCTGGTTGTGAGTTAAATATGTCGCTGTCGCGTTTGTTGATTAAAGACTTTCGAAATATCGAAGATGCGGATCTGGCTCTATCTCCAGGGTTTAATTTCCTGGTGGGGGCCAACGGAAGCGGCAAAACCAGCGTGCTTGAGGCGATTTATACCCTCGGGCACGGGCGTGCTTTCCGTAGTCTGAAAATTGAGCGCGTGATCCGCCATGAAACAGAATCCTTTGTACTGCATGGGCGTATACAGAACGGCGAGCGGGAAACCTCTGTTGGCCTGACCAAAGACCGTGCAGGCGACAGCAAAGTGCGTATCGACGGCAGCGACGGCCACAAAGTGGCTGAACTTGCTCTCTTGATGCCAATGCAACTTATCACCCCTGAAGGATTTACATTGCTCAACGGTGGCCCTAAATACCGTAGAGCTTTCCTCGATTGGGGATGCTTCCATAACGAACCAGGTTTTTTTGTTGCCTGGAGCAATCTCAAGCGCCTGCTTAAGCAACGCAACGCTGCATTGCGACAAGTAACGCGCTATGCACAACTACGGCCATGGGATCAAGAGCTTATCCCACTCGCGGAGCAAATCAGCCGCTGGCGTGCCGAGTACAGCGCAGCCATTGCTGATGACATGGCTGACACCTGTGCGCAATTTCTGCCGGAGTTCTCGCTGAACTTCTCTTTCCAGCGCGGCTGGGAAAAAGAGAGTGACTACGGCGAGCTACTGGAACGCAACTTCGAACGCGATCGTATGCTGACCTACACCGCCCATGGCCCTCACAAAGCTGATTTCAGAATTCGTGCAGACGGTGCGCCGGTAGAAGATACGTTGTCGCGTGGGCAGCTTAAATTACTGATGTGCGCCTTACGACTGGCGCAGGGTGAGTTTCTCACCCGACAGAACGGGCGACGTTGCCTGTATCTGATAGATGATTTTGCCTCTGAACTAGATGATGCACGCCGTGGTCTATTAGCCAGCCGGTTAAAGGCGACGGAATCACAGGTTTTTGTTAGCGCGATAAGCGCAGAACATGTGATGGATATGGCGGACAAAAATTCGAAGATGTTCGCCGTGGATCAGGGTAAAATAACGGATTAACCCAAGAATAAATGAGCGAGAAACGTTGATGTCGAATTCTTATGACTCCTCCAGTATCAAAGTCCTTAAAGGGCTGGATGCGGTACGTAAGCGCCCGGGAATGTATATCGGTGATACGGATGACGGCACCGGTCTGCACCATATGGTATTTGAGGTCGTAGATAACGCTATCGACGAAGCACTTGCCGGTCATTGTAAAGACATCGTTGTCACCATTCATGCTGATAACTCTGTCTCAGTAACCGATGATGGTCGTGGTATTCCTACTGGTATTCACCCGGAAGAAGGTGTGTCTGCTGCCGAAGTTATTATGACCGTGCTTCACGCCGGCGGTAAGTTCGATGACAACTCCTATAAAGTTTCTGGTGGTCTGCACGGTGTGGGTGTTTCTGTCGTTAACGCCCTGTCCCAGAAGCTGGAACTGCTGATTCGCCGCGAAGGCAAAGTGCACCAGCAAACTTACATTCACGGTGTGCCACAGGCACCGCTGGCGGCGACTGGCGATACTGATGCGACCGGTACTCAGGTTCGTTTCTGGCCAAGCCACGAAACCTTCACCAACGTGATTGAGTTTGAATACGACATCCTGGCTAAACGCCTGCGTGAACTGTCATTCCTGAACTCCGGTGTTTCTATCCGCCTGATTGATAAGCGTGATGGCCGTGCTGACCACTTCCACTACGAAGGCGGTATCCGCGCGTTTGTTGAATACCTCAACAAAAACAAAACGCCAATTCACCCAACCGTGTTCTATTTCAGCACTGAAAAAGACGGCATTGGCGTGGAAGTGGCGTTGCAGTGGAACGATGGTTTCCAGGAAAACATCTACTGCTTTACCAACAACATCCCGCAGCGCGATGGTGGTACTCACCTGGCAGGTTTCCGCTCGGCGATGACACGTACGCTGAATGCGTATATGGAAAAAGAAGGCTACAGCAAAAAAGCGAAAGTTAGCGCCACCGGTGACGATGCCCGTGAAGGCCTGATTGCTGTTGTCTCCGTAAAAGTTCCGGACCCTAAATTCTCTTCTCAGACCAAAGACAAACTGGTCTCTTCTGAGGTGAAAACAGCGGTTGAGCAGCAGATGAACGAACTGCTGTCTGAATACCTGCTGGAACACCCGTCTGACGCGAAAATCGTCGTCGGCAAAATTATTGATGCCGCTCGTGCTCGTGAAGCAGCACGTCGTGCACGTGAAATGACTCGTCGTAAAGGCGCGCTGGATTTGGCTGGCTTGCCAGGCAAACTGGCGGATTGCCAGGAACGCGACCCGGCTCACTCCGAACTGTACCTTGTGGAAGGGGACTCTGCGGGCGGCTCTGCAAAACAGGGGCGTAACCGTAAGAACCAGGCGATCCTGCCGCTGAAAGGTAAAATTCTGAACGTTGAGAAAGCGCGCTTTGACAAAATGCTCGCTTCTCAAGAAGTTGCCACGCTGATTACCGCGCTCGGCTGCGGTATTGGCCGTGACGAATACAACCCGGATAAACTGCGTTACCACAGCATCATCATCATGACGGATGCCGACGTCGATGGTTCACACATCCGTACCCTGCTGCTGACCTTCTTCTACCGTCAGATGCCTGAAATCGTTGAGCGCGGCCATGTGTATATCGCACAGCCACCGCTATACAAAGTGAAGAAAGGCAAGCAAGAGCAGTACATCAAAGATGATGAAGCGATGGATCAATACCAGATCGCAATCGCTCTGGATGGCGCTACGCTGCACACCAATGCCAACGCACCAGCTATCGCTGGCGAAGCGCTGGAAAAACTGGTGTCTGAGTTTAAAGCCTGCCAGAAAATGATTGGCCGCATGGAGCGCCGTTATCCGCGCAATTTGCTAAACAACCTGGTGTATCACCCAACGCTTGAAGATGCCGATCTGACTGACGAAAGCAAAGTGACTGCCTGGGTTTCTGCTCTGGTTACTCAGCTTAACGAAAAAGAACAGCACGGCAGCACCTGGAATTCCCTGGTTCGTCATAACCGTGAACTGAATCTTTTCGAACCGGTGATTCGTGTGCGTACCCACGGTGTGGATACTGACTATCCGCTGGAGCAAGAGTTTATCGTCGGTGGCGAATACCGTCGTATTTGCACGCTGGGCGAGAAACTGCGTGGCCTTATCGAAGAAGACGCGTTTATCGAACGTGGCGAACGCCGTCAGCCAGTTGACAGCTTCGAAGAGGCGCTGGAATGGCTGGGCAAAGAATCCCGTCGTGGCCTATCTATTCAGCGTTACAAAGGCTTGGGCGAAATGAACCCGGATCAGCTGTGGGAAACCACAATGGATCCACAAAGCCGCCGTATGCTGCGCGTAACTGTTAAAGACGCGATTGCAGCGGATCAGCTGTTCACTACCCTGATGGGCGATGCGGTTGAACCACGTCGTGCATTTATCGAAGAAAACGCCCTGAAAGCGGCGAACATCGATATCTAAGTTAGTTGATGCTGGTGGGCAATCTGCTCACCAGCATATCCACTGCCAGGCGAATTTTCAGGGGCAGATGGGGTGTCTGGAGCCATACCGCATGGCTTTCATATACATTTTCCCTGTAATCCCGCAATATCCTCACCAACTTCCCGTTCTGTAGTTCCTCTCCAATCAACCAACATGGCAATACCGCAATACCAAATCCTGAAATCACCGCTGCGGCAATGGGTTGTAATTCATCCATTAGCAGGCGTGATTTGGGGACAAACTCAATTGTTTTGCCATTATTTTGGGGAATAACCCAACGGTGCGGGACACCTGCGTTGATATAGTTAATCACTTCATGGCTTGAAAGATCGTCTATTGTTTGTGGTTCGCCGCATCGAGCCAGGTAGTCAGGCGAAGCACAAATTACCATGCGGTGTAAGCCAATACGGCGGGCGATCAAGCCGCTGCTGTCCGGTAACTTTCCGTTTCGGATCACAAAATCCAACCCGTCTTCAATCAGGTCAGAAACCCTGTCACTAAAAAGTAACTCCATTTTCAGCTCCGGATGCTGGCTTGCAAATTCTGTCAGCAACGGCGCGATGCACATTCGCCCATACAGCATCGGCATTGAGACTCTTAACCGCCCGCGAACAGTTTGCTTTCCACTGTCGAGCAGTGCTTCAGCCTTTTGAATTTCTTCCAGGGCGCGCAGGCAGTGCTCGTAGAAAAGTGCTCCATCGTCGGTGAGAGCGAGGCTACGCGTGGTTCGTTGAAAAAGCCGAATGCCCAGCCTTTTCTCTAGTTGAGAAATCGTTTTCCCGACAGCGGAACGTGAAAGATGCAGTCTCGTCGCTGCAAGCGAGAAACTACCCGCCTCAACCGCCGTAACAAAAACAGAAATACCTTTCAGTTGCTCGCTCATTGTTTGTATCCATTTTGGAATCAATAGGAGGAAAATCTATCGCCACTGGTGAGTTTAGGCCAGCGATATACTTTTGGCTGTGACGTATTCCCTCGAAATTCAGGAGCCAATAATGATGAGCCAAACCATGCAACGCTGGACAATGAATGCCATTGGGCGCGAAAACCTGACGTTTTCCACAGAAGCAATACCCACGCCTGGTCGTGGTGAAGTATTGGTGCGGGTGAAAGCAGTATCACTTAATTATCGCGACAAAATAGTTATCGAAGGGGCTATGCCCCTTGAGATGCCATTCCCGTTTACACCAACATCGGACATGGCGGGTGTGGTAGAAAGCATCGGTGAAGATGTGACTCGCTTCCAGCCAGGTGCGCGCGTTATCTCCACCTTTTCACCAGACTGGATAGACGGTAAGCCAAACGGCACTGCTCGTACTCCACCATACCGCACGCTGGGTGGTGTGTATCAAGGCATGCTGGCGGAATACGTGGTGATGAGCGAAAACTGGCTGGTGGCATCGCCCGAAAGTCTTGATGACATTCAGGCCAGCACCTTGCCGTGCGCAGGGCTTACCGCTTGGTTTGCGCTAGTGGAACGAGGCGGTTTGCACGCTGGGCAATCTATTCTGGTGCAGGGAACGGGTGGCGTTTCTATGTTTGCCCTGCAAATCGCCAAAGCCCACGGTGCCGAAGTTTTTGTTACTTCGGGTAGCAATGAAAAATTGCTGCGCGCCAAAGCATTGGGGGCCGATCACGGTATCAACCGGCTGGAAGATGATTGGGTCGAGGTAATTTATGAACTGACCCAGGAACGTGGTATCGACCATATTATCGAAACCGTTGGTGGTGCAAATCTCGGAAACTCTTTACGAGCTGTGGCGGTTCATGGGCGTATATCAGTAATAGGTGTGCTTGAAGGTTTTGATATTTCAGGGCCTGCAGGCGACCTGATACTGAAATCACCAATCATTCAGGGGGTTAGCGTCGGACATCGCCGCGCGCTTGAAGACTTCGTGCGTGCTATTGATGCGAATGGCATCAAACCGGTCATCGAAACAACCTATAAATTTGACGAACTGCCGCAGGCGCTTGAGCATCTCGACCGTGGTGCGTTCGGCAAAATCGTCTTAACCCGCCCGTGATTGACTACACTTCTATTGCACACTTCGTGATTGCAAGAGGACACGGTCATGGGTTTATTCGATCAAGTTACTGGCATGATGGGGGGTGGCGATGCAGGTAAATTCAAAGTCATCCTTACATGGATTAATGAACAAGGCGGCATTCAGGCAATTCTTGAACGGTTTCGGGAAAAGGGTTTCTCTGATGTTGTCACCTCCTGGCTGAGCGGCGCGCATAACCAAAGCGTTAGCCCAGAGCAAATGCAAGACGTGCTGGGCACACCAGCAATCAGCGGTCTGGCTGAAAAACTCGGGATTGATGTGGGAAGTGCATCTCAACTGCTGGCAGAGCAGTTCCCGAAAATCGTCGATACTTTATCGCCTGCAGGTGAAGTCGCTCACGATGAAGATTTGCTGACTAAAGGCTTCCATATGCTGAAGGATAAATTCTTCAGCTAGTGCCCGTCATTCTTCAAGCCGCAGATGCGTTGGCTGCACATGCTCACCCAAATCACTTACTTGAGTAAGCTCATTGGGATTCCCGTGTTTGCCGCCTTTCTGCAACTCGAATTATTTTGGGTATCAACGCCACTTTCTTCGGGTGGCGTTTTTTCATCCAAAAAACGGACCTATTTCACCCGTAACGTAGCGCTATTTTTGCGAGCTTAATCGCGTTAGCATGAGATAAACTCATTACCTCAGAAAATCCTATGCCTATAAAACTCATTGCTATTGATATGGACGGCACATTGTTGCTGCCTGACCACACCATTTCTCCAGCCGTTAAAGCCGCTATCGCCAGCGCGCGCGAACGCGGTGTAAGTGTTGTTTTGTGTACCGGACGCCCTTTTGCAGGTGTTGAGAGCTATCTCCGCGAGCTGCATATGGATAAGCCGAATGACTACTGCATCACCTATAACGGTGCGTTAGTGCAGAAGGCCAGCGACGGCAGCACCGTGGCACAAACCGCGCTGAGTTACGACGACTACCGCTATCTGGAACAGCTTTCCCGTGAAGTCGGTTCCCACTTCCATGCGCTGGATCGCCACACCCTGTACACCGCTAACCGTGATATCAGCTACTACACCGTTCATGAATCCTTTATTGCCAATATCCCGCTGGTGTTCAGCGAGCCAGAAAACATGAATAAAAACGGTGCATACCTGAAAGTGATGATGATCGATGAGCCGGCTATTCTGGACAAAGCGATCGCCAAAATTCCAGCCGATGTTTATGAGCGTTATACGCTGCTGAAAAGCTCGCCATATTTCCTTGAGATTCTCGATAAGCGAGTCAACAAAGGTACTGGCGTAAAAGCGCTGGCTGAATCTCTCGGCATCAAACAAGAAGAAGTGATGACGCTGGGCGACCAGGAAAATGACATCGCGATGCTGGAATACGCAGGCATCGGTGTTGCGATGGATAACGCTATCGATAAAGTGAAAGAAGTCAGCAACTTTGTTACTAAATCAAACCTTGAAGATGGCGTTGCGTACGCGATTGAGAAGTTTGTTTTGAATTAATGACGTTGTGGTGGTTTCTGTCAGTCTGGTTGCCTCTGCGGGAGTCAACCAGACTCAATGGCTGAACCGCTGCATTACATGTCCGGTATCACTGGCACATCGGCAAATCGGCTTTTCATGACTAATTTTCTCGACCATGCAGAGGTCAGGATTTTGGCTTTTATCACCTTTGCGAACAGTTTCCTTCTGATTTTCCCCGTTCGTTTCTGATAGACAGCATTTGGTCGTGAATGCTGTTCATTGAAGATATTTCCCAGTATCTCGGCGCTATCGAGCGCATAACTTATCCCTTCGAGCGAACTTGCACTAATAAATCCCGCCGCTTCACCAATCAGAAATGCATTGTCTTTCCCGCAAACAAAGTCACGCCACTTTGACGGGCAAAGCACGATACATTTTTCTTCCTTTTCAGGGGTGCTAAAGACAAAACCGCGTTCGGTCATTTTCTCTTTTAGGTGGAAGAACCGCTTTTTGCCTTCTTTCATTGGAAAGGCACCACCAAAAATAAAGTAGCCATCCTTCGACATACTCCATGAATAACAGTCCGTTACCTGATTATCGAAAATGCAGGAATAGAAAGGACGGGCATGCAGCTCCTTAAACCACTGCTGAATGGCCTGATATTTTCGAATATTGAGCTGCGGATAAAGCGTCCGGCGCAGCAATGAATTTGCACCATCGGCACCGACAATATATTGCGCAGTGATTTCCTGAGTTACTCCGTTGTCCTCAAATATGAGGCGATAGCTATCACCCTCTTTTTCAATGCGTTTGCACAGTGTGTCATGGCGAACATCTACCGTTTGCGGGATAAGCGTTTTAAGCCATAAATCGAAAGCATGGCGATTGATATTAATGTATGACCGCTGGTAGTTGCAGGTGATATTTGATTGTAAATCAATGGTTTTTACGCTGAATATTTGTGGGTTTGCCAGCACGTGCACGGGCAGGTTTATACCGGAACGGATAAACGAACGTTGAGCATCAGGCGCCAGTAACCCGCCGCAGGGCTTCTGAAACCCATCTTCTCCTTCCCGCCGCTTCTTATCCAAAGCAATTATTTTGAATTGTGGTTCGAGGATCCGCGCAAGCGTAGCCCCTGCGGGGCCGAGGCCAATAATCGCGATATCGTAATGTTCCATTTGAGCGTTCCGTTGGCTGGGGGTTGGAACGGAAACGTAATCTGCTTGTGTGAAGTCGCCGATGAAGTGGCGGGTAAGTTTTCTGCGCGTCGCTTTTTTCGCCATTTTTTGCTATCAACTGTCCGTTTTGTGATCCAAATTGTAGTACAACATATAATATCTGTACTACATTAATCCCATCAGAAGCGCTATCCGATTCACATTTGTACTTCAAAATAGCGGTGTTTTTCAGCGCTCGCGGTAAAGTGTGGTTAATACCTAAATTGAACAGGGCAAACCATGACTAAGACCGATCGCATCATCGTGACGCTGGGTAAACAGATTGTCGGCGGCAAATACACTCCGGGCGCAGCATTGCCGTCAGAAGCTGACTTATGTGAGGAGTTCGAAACGTCGCGCAACATTATCCGCGAAGTTTTTCGTTCTCTTATGGCGAAGCGGTTAGTTGAAATGAAGCGTTATCGCGGAGCCTTTGTGCAGTCGCGTAACCAGTGGAATTACCTCGATACCGAAGTGTTGCAGTGGGTGCTGGAAAACGATTATGACCCGCGCCTGATTAGCGCCATGAGCGAAGTGCGAAACCTGGTCGAGCCTGCCATCGCGCGCTGGGCCGCAGAACGGGCTACATCAAGTGACCTGGCGCGAATCGAAGACGCACTCAACGACATGGTGGCAAACAATCAGGATCGGGATGCTTTTAATGAAGCCGATATTCGCTATCACGAAGCGGTGCTGGATTCGGTTCATAACCCGGTGCTACAGCAGTTGAGTATTGCCATCAGTTCACTTCAGCGTGCGGTTTTCGAGCGCACCTGGATGGGTGATGAAGCCAACATGCCGCAAACGCTTCAGGAACATAAGCAGCTGTTCGATGCGATTCGTCACCAGGACAGCACGGCTGCAGAAAGAGCGGCGCTGACAATGATTGCCAGCTCCACCAAACGACTAAAGGAAATCACATGACATCACGCTACATCGCTATTGATTGGGGTTCGACTAACCTGCGTGCCTGGCATTACCAGGATGGAATTTGCATTGATAGTCGGCAAACCACAGCGGGCGTTACCCGTCTGAATGGTAAAACCCCAAAAGAGGTGTTCGATGAAGTCACTCAAGGTTGGCGTGAAAAAACCACGCCAGTTTTGATGGCCGGGATGGTGGGCAGCAATGCCGGGTGGAAAATCGCCCCTTATCTCCCATGCCCGGCGCGTTTCTCTGATTTAAGCCAGCAACTGACTCCAGTGCTGGATAACGTCTGGATTATTCCCGGCCTCAGCGTAAAAAGTGACGACAACTGCAACGTGATACGTGGTGAAGAAACCCAGCTTCTCGGTGCAAAAACGCTTGGCCCGGCTTCGCTTTACATAATGCCGGGTACGCACTGCAAATGGGTGCATGCCGATGAACACACGGTGCAGGATTTCCGCACGGTGATGACCGGTGAACTGCACCATATCCTGCTCAACCACTCCTTAATTGGCGCAGGCCTGCCTGAGCAACAAAGCAGCCATCAAGCATTTTTGGCTGGGCTGGATCGCGGCATTAATGACAGCGCTTTGTTGCCACGACTTTTCGAAATACGTGCAGCCCATGTGCTGGGTGAATTGCCGCGTAGCGAAGTCAGCGAATTTCTTTCCGGGTTGTTGATTGGTAACGAAGTGGCGGCGATGACTCGCCAGTACGCTCCGGACACTCAACAGCCTGTCACCATTGTTGCTAATCCATCCCTGAGCCAGCGTTATAGCAACGCGCTCGAGTTATTGGGCTACCAGGCAAAAGTGTTGGATGGCGACAATGCATTCCAGGCAGGAATAAGGAGTATTGCAAATGCAGTGGCAAACTAATCTTCCGCTCATCGCCATTTTGCGCGGTATCACTCCAGGCGAAGCGCACGCACACGTTGCGGCGTTGCTGGATGCGGGATTTGATGCGATAGAAATCCCAATGAACTCACCAGACTGGCAGCAAAGTATCGCGGCGATGGTGACCGAGTTTGGCCATCGGGCGTTGATAGGCGCGGGTACCGTTTTGAAAACCGATCAGGTTAATGAACTGGCCGCCATGGGCGGCAAACTGGTGGTAACGCCGAATACGCAGCCTGATGTTATCCGCCGTGCGGTCGCCAGCGGAATGACAGTATGCGCGGGCTGTGCAACGGCAAGCGAAGCCTTTACCGCATTGGATGCCGGTGCTCAGGCGCTGAAAATTTTCCCTTCTTCCTCTTTTGGCCCGGATTACATCAAAGCGCTGAAAGCCGTATTACCACCAGAAGTACCGGTCTTTGCGGTCGGCGGTGTGACGCCTGAAAACCTGGCTATTTGGCTAAAAGCCGGATGTGTCGGTGCTGGGCTCGGTGGCGATTTATATCGTGCGGGGCAATCTGTGGAATGCACCGCTGAGAAGGCAAAAGCATTTGTTAAAGCGTATGAAGAGGCTGTGAAGCAATGAAAATCACTAAACTGACGACCTACCGTTTACCACCACGTTGGATGTTCCTGAAAATTGAAACCGATGAAGGTATTGTCGGCTGGGGTGAGCCGGTAATTGAAGGGCGAGCAAAAAGCGTTGAAGCTGCGGTACATGAGCTGAGTGAATTATTAATCGGCCAGGACCCGGCGCGTATAAATGATTTATGGCAAGTGATGTATCGCGGCGGTTTTTATCGCGGTGGGCCTATTTTAATGAGCGCAATTTCCGGTATTGACCAGGCATTGTGGGATATTAAAGGAAAAGTATTAAATGCACCTGTCTGGCAATTAATGGGCGGCCTGGTTCGCGATAAAATAAAAGCCTACAGCTGGGTTGGTGGCGATCGTCCGTCAGATGTGATCGACGGTATTAAATCACTGCGTAACATCGGCTTTGATACGTTTAAATTAAATGGCTGCGAAGAAATGGGGATTATTGATAATTCCCGTAAAATAGATGAAGCCGTGAATACCGTAGCACAAATTCGTGAAGCATTCGGTAATGAAATTGAATTTGGCCTTGATTTCCATGGCCGTGTTAGCGCGCCAATGGCAAAAGTATTAATTAAAGAGCTTGAGCAATATCGCCCGCTGTTTATTGAAGAACCGGTGCTGGCGGAACAGGCTGAATACTATCCGCGTCTTGCGGCTCAAACGCATATTCCTATCGCTGCGGGTGAGCGTATGTTCTCGCGCTTTGAGTTCAAGCGTGTGCTGGAAGCGGGCGGACTGGCGATTCTCCAGCCTGATTTGTCACACGCAGGCGGTATTACCGAATGCTATAAAATTGCCGGAATGGCAGAGGCCTATGACGTGGCGCTGGCTCCGCATTGTCCGCTCGGGCCGATTGCGCTGGCTGCCTGCCTGCATATCGATTTTGTCTCCCGCAATGCCGTGTTCCAGGAGCAAAGCATGGGCATCCATTATAACAAGGGCGCTGAATTGCTCGATTTCGTTAAAAATAAAGAAGACTTCAAAATGGATGGCGGCCACTTTATGCCATTAATGAAGCCAGGCCTTGGCGTTGAAATAGACGAAGAACTGGTTATCGAACGCAGTAAAAATGTGACTGATTGGCGTAATCCTTTATGGCGCTATCCAGACGGGTCTGTAGCCGAATGGTGATAGTTATTTTATAAAAAACTAGTCATACCCAAATAAATATAAAACACCCTCTGTATATAACAGGGCATGGTGGCCAGTATTGCCATGCCCAAACTCTGGAGACAGAACACGATGGATATTTCTGTAACCGCTACAAAACCTACGCGTCGCCGTTATGTGACGCTCATTATGATCTTTATTACCGTGGTTATTTGTTATGTCGACCGCGCGAATCTGGCCGTCGCCTCTGCCCATATTCAGGAAGAGTTTGGCATTACAAAAACTCAAATGGGTTATATCTTCTCGGCTTTTGCCTGGCTCTATACTTTATGCCAGATTCCTGGTGGCTGGTTCCTTGACCGCGTCGGCTCGCGCATGACCTATTTCATCGCTATTTTTGGCTGGTCGGTGGCAACGCTATTCCAGGGTTTTGCCACCGGTTTAATGTCGCTGATTGGTTTGCGTGCAATTACCGGTATTTTCGAAGCACCCGCATTCCCGACCAACAACCGTATGGTCACGAGCTGGTTCCCGGAACATGAGCGTGCGTCTGCAGTAGGCTTTTATACCTCCGGCCAGTTTGTCGGGCTGGCGTTCCTCACGCCACTGCTTATCTGGATTCAAGAAATGTTGAGCTGGCACTGGGTGTTTATTATCACCGGTGGTATCGGCATCATCTGGTCGTTTATCTGGATTAAGGTTTATCAGCCACCGCGTGCCAGCAAAGGCATCAATCAGGCTGAACTGGATTACATTCGTGATGGTGGTGGTCTGGTTGATGGCGATGCGCCAGCCGAGAAAAAATCCCGTATTCCAATGACGGCTGCCGACTGGAAACTAGTCTTCCACCGCAAACTGGTTGGCGTGTATCTCGGCCAGTTCGCGGTTACGTCCACGCTGTGGTTCTTCCTGACCTGGTTCCCGAACTACCTGACGCAAGAAAAAGGCATTACCGCCCTGAAAGCCGGGTTTATGACTACCGTTCCATTCCTTGCCGCGTTTGTGGGTGTGCTGCTTTCTGGTTGGGTAGCAGACCGTCTGGTGCGTAAAGGATATTCGCTGGGTATCGCGCGTAAAACGCCAATCATCTGCGGTTTGCTGATCTCGACCTGCATTATGGGCGCGAACTACACCAACGATCCGGTCTGGATTATGACATTAATGGCTATCGCCTTCTTTGGTAACGGCTTTGCCTCGATCACATGGTCGCTGGTCTCTTCGTTGGCACCAATGCGTCTGATTGGCTTGACCGGTGGAGTGTTTAACTTTGTTGGCGGCTTGGGTGGGATCACCGTTCCACTGGTTGTAGGTTACCTTGCTCAGGGATATGGTTTTGCACCTGCGCTGGTTTATATCTCAGCCGTGGCACTGCTTGGCGCACTCTCCTACCTCCTGCTGGTCGGCAAAGTAGAAAGGGTGGGATAAAAACCATCAATGATTTACCCTGAGGCGTCCAATATCTCGGGGTAAATCATGACCAAACAACTCACCTTTGCACCACGTAACCACCAACTCACTAACATCAATACCTGGACACCAGATAGCCAGTGGTTGGTGTTTGATGTTCGCCCTTCTGGCGCCTCGTTTACCAGTGAAACGATTGAAAGGGTTAACGTGATGACTGGCGAAGTGGAACTGATCTATCAGGCATCGCATGGCGCGCATGTCGGTGTGGTGACCGTGAACCCGCAGCAACCCGAGCGCTATATCTTCATTCACGGCCCGGAAAACCCCGACGAAAGCTGGCATTACGATTTCCATCACCGCCGTGGTGTGGTGGTCGAAAACGGTATCGCAACTAATCTCGATGCAATGGATATCACCCCACCGTTTACCCCCGGCGCTTTGCGTGGCGGCAGCCATGTCCACGTCTGGAGCCCAGATGGTGCGCGCGTGAGCTTCACCTATAACGACCATGTGATGCATGAATATGATGCGGCAAAAGATCTGCGTAACGTCGGTATTGCTCTGCCATTCGGCCCGGTGACACCTGTTAAACAGCATCCTCGGGAATATGATGGTAGCCATTATTGCGTGCTGGTAAGCCGTACTACGCCATTACCACAACCTGGAAGTGATGAAATAAACCGTGCCTATGAAGAAGGTTGGGTGGGCAACCATGGCTATTTAAAACCTGATGGGAGCCAACAGCGTTGGGCACTGGCGTTTATTGGCGACACGCTTTCAGCCAAAGGCGAGAAAGTGCCCGAGCTGTTTATCGTTGATTTGCCTGAAAAAAAAGAAGCTTATTTCCAGGCGGGTTCTGAGCCAATTGAAGGAACGCTAACCGCGCTGCCTGCACCACCTGCGGGTATTGCGCAAACACGCCTGACTTTCACTCATCAGCAGCGTTACCCAGGATTAGCTACCCAGCCAAGGCATTGGGTGCGAAGCAGCCCGGACGGCAGCTTACTGGCGTTCTTGATGCGCGATGATGCAGGTATTGTGCAAATGTATCTGATTTCACCAAACGGTGGGCAGCCACGCCAACTTACGCATGGGCAAGATGATATCCAGTCGGCATTTAACTGGCATCCGTCAGGGCAAGCGTTGGGCTTTGTGAGGACGGAGCAGATTGTCTTGTGCGATTTAAACGATGGTGAAATCACGACGCTTACAGCAACCGATGGTTGTGCGCCTTCAGCGGATGCGGTGGTGTTTTCACCTGATGGCAAATACATCGCCTGGATGCAGGATGTAGGCGGATTCCGTCAGTTATTTATGACGCAAACAGGGCTTTAATTACTGAACAGGCGGGATCACAGAATTGGTTGCCAGGTTCTGCTTCTCGCTTGCTTCTACTTTGGATTTTATAGATTTGTCGGTGCGGAACATATCCCACGGTAACAGAACGGTATCCATTACTGCCGTAAACGGCATATCCAGCGCGACAAAAGGTTTGTATCCCCAGCTTGTCTCGCCATCGGCCAGCATTTCGTAACTGGCACGTGTGCCGGGATAGTATCCCTCTTGCCCACCAGTGTGAGTCATCACACTTGAACATCCGCTGACTGTTAGCAATCCGCTGCCGAGAATTAATGTTGGAAGATAGCTTTTCATCATTAGTGTTGCTTATCGTTTCTGGGGGGCCATTTACGGCCAGGCTGCTCTGGTTTATATCACCCATGCAGATAATTAATATATTGCTCTTGCCACTCTGTGGCGGCTATCGCAGATAAATCCTGTTTACTACCAGGACAGTCTATGTACTGACAGCAGAAGCCGCAAAAAATTTCTTTCTGTGGCCTTGAAAAGTGCGAATAAGGACCGATTTTAGAGATGTAGTCAGAAAAAGTACGCCGTAAGGGTACTTGGTTTTAGAAGCCTGTCCATGATGGAAGGCAATGTTTGATTCTCGCTGATTTCAGGAGTTTTTATATATGCGTAATTTCGACCTATCCCCGCTTTATCGTTCAGCTATTGGTTTTGACCGTCTGTTCAATCTGCTGGAAAACAACCAAAGCCAGAGCAACGGCGGCTATCCTCCATACAATGTTGAATTAGTTGACGAAAATAACTATCGCATTGCGATTGCTGTTGCCGGTTTTGCAGAAAGCGAACTGGACATTACAGCCCAGGATAACCTGCTCGTTATTAAGGGCGCGCATGCAGATCCGCAACCAGAGCGCACTTATCTCTATCAGGGGATTGCTGAGCGCAACTTCGAACGCAAATTCCAGTTAGCGGAAAACATCCACATCCGTGGTGCTAACCTGGTTAACGGCCTGCTGTATATCGACCTGGAACGCGTGATTCCGGAAGCGATGAAACCGCGCCGTATCGAAATCAATTAATTTCAGCGGGTCGCATTGTGCGGCTCTGGCAATAAAGGCTGGCTTGCCGATAGGGAGCCAATACCAGTTCGCATACTGGTAAGACTTAACTCGCTTCAAAGAAGGAGAAAACTTATGCGTAACCACGATTTATCACCTCTGCTGCGTCAATGGATCGGTTTTGACAAACTGGCTAATGCTTTACAAACAAGCACCGAAGGCCAGTCATTCCCGCCTTACAACATTGAAAAAGGCGATGACAATCATTACCGCATTACGCTTGCGCTGGCAGGGTTCCGCCAGGAAGATCTCGAAATTGAACTCGAAGGTACGCGTCTGCATGTGAAAGGGACGCCGGTTAAACCCGAGAAAGAGCCAACCTGGCTGCATCAAGGATTAGTGACTCAGCCATTTAGCCTGAGCTTCACCCTTGCTGAATATATGAAAGTATCTGGCGCGACCTTTACTAACGGTCTGCTGCATATAGATCTGGTGCGTGAAATCCCTGAAGCCGTTGCGCCAAAACGCATTGCTATCAGCGAACGTCCGGCACTCAACAGCTAAACTGAGTATCCCCTTTAGGCCCCATTTTATGGGGCCTTTTTTTGTGCTCTGTACCCCATTAACTCCTTCTCCTCTCTGCCAGAATCCCTTGTAACGATGATGTTATTCACAGGGAAATCTTCGATGAGTGGAATAGCGTTAACTGTCAGTATGTTGGCTCTGGTCGCAGTTGTCGGTTTATGGATTGGCAATATCAAAATCCGCGGCGTCGGATTTGGTATCGGTGGCGTGCTGTTCGGGGGAATTATTGTTGGCCATTTCGTCAGTGAGGCTGGGGTAAGCCTGAATGGAGATATGCTTCATTTCATTCAGGAATTCGGCTTAATCCTCTTCGTCTATACCATTGGTATTCAGGTTGGGCCTGGCTTCTTTTCCTCGCTACGCGTTTCCGGTTTACGCCTTAATCTATTTGCTCTTCTGATTGTAGTGATTGGTGCGCTGGTCACGGCACTCGTCCATAAAATCTTCGATGTTCCGCTTCCCGTGGTGCTGGGTGTTTTCTCTGGAGCGGTAACTAACACTCCAGCGTTAGGTGCAGGTCAGCAAATTTTGACCGACCTCGGCACACCTTCAGAGTTGGTCGATAAAATGGGGATGAGCTACGCGATGGCTTATCCGTTCGGTATTTGCGGGATTCTTCTGACCATGTGGTTAATTCGCATGGCATTTAGAATTAATGTCGATCAAGAAGCACAACGCTTTGATAACAGTAGTGGGCAAAACCACGCGCAACTCCAGACCATGAATATCTGTGTTGCCAACCCTAACCTTAACGGATTACCTATTCAGGAAGTGCCGGTCCTTAATAGCGACACTATTATTTGTTCGCGTTTGAAACGTGGGGAATTGCTGATGGTGCCAGCGCCTGGCACGGTTATTCAAACCGGAGATTTACTCCACCTCGTCGGCCAGGAAAAAGATCTGCACTCTGCATTGCTGGTGATCGGCCAGCAGGTGGATACCTCGCTTTCGACTCGTGGCACAGACCTGCGCGTTGAACGTGTGGTGGTGACCAACGAGAAAGTGCTCGGCAAGAAAATTCGCGATCTGCATTTAAAACAAAAGTATGACGTGGTGATTTCGCGCCTGAATCGTGCAGGTATTGAACTGGTCGCAAGCAGCAATGCCAGCCTGCAATTTGGTGACATCCTGAACCTGGTGGGCCGCCCAGAATCAATAGAAGCGGTAGCCGCTGAAGTCGGTAACGCGCAACAGAAACTCCAGCAGGTACAAATGCTTCCGGTATTTATCGGCATTGGTCTTGGCGTGTTGCTTGGTTCTATCCCGCTTTTCATCCCTGGTTTCCCTGTGGCACTGCGTCTTGGGCTGGCAGGTGGGCCGCTTATTATGGCGATCATTCTTGGGCGAATTGGCAGCATCGGCAAGCTGTATTGGTTTATGCCACCGAGTGCGAATCTGGCGCTGCGTGAATTGGGGATTGTGCTGTTTCTGGCGGTCGTCGGTTTAAAATCTGGCGGTGATTTTGTCAGTACTTTGCTGCACGGAGACGGAGTGAGTTGGATTGGCTACGGAGTTCTGATTACGGGAATTCCATTGCTGGTTACTGGATTGTTGGCAAGATTGCTCGCCAAAATGAATTATCTGACACTGTGCGGAATGTTGGCAGGCTCAATGACCGATCCCCCTGCACTGGCTTTTGCCAACGGCTTGCACGCAACCAGTGGAGCGGCGGCACTCTCTTATGCCACTGTTTATCCAATGGTAATGTTCCTGCGCATTATTACGCCGCAGCTACTGGCTGTATTGTTTTGGATGTGAATTTAACTCGTTGCGATAGCCATTTCTCCATGACGTTTTTTTGCTGGAAGATGGCTATCGCCGATTACGCATTTGCTGTTACAGGGTGATAAACAAAATCATTGAGGGTGTGATTTTTATGTAATCAATTGAACTACATGATTTTTTTATTTTCAATTATTGCAAATAATAGGACGAAATAGCGATTGTAGTGCCATCGATTTTTTTGCTATAACCGACAAGTGTTCTCATCATCGTTATCGTCACCGCTTACTTTTGTTAGCGGTTTTTTTGCGTCCAGGAGCTATCATGTTGACCCCCCAAGTTATCAGGGAGGCGACTTCTTTCGCCTTCAATAATGCCATTCTAAAAAATGAAAAAATAATTGCATATAATCTAATTGGTACTTCCATTATTAATAAGTGCAATTTGAATAACTGTCTGATTGATACATATAGAGACCATGGTAGCTATTCGGGGGTAGAGGTACTTAATGGTAAGGTAGTAAACTCATTGTTTAAAATAGATGGTGACCTCTTACTATTTGAAAACTTCATCGAAAACTCAGTGTTAAATTCAAAAGGAAAATTGCATATTAAAAATGGAGTATTACAAGATTCTTTTATAAGGCTAAACTCAGGTATTTCATTGCAATTGGAAGGAGTTGAGTCTCGGTCGATTGATATTGATAATACTGGAGAGCGCTTGTCGGAATTTTCTATTAAGGGATTCCTTGTTGATTGCGTCTTACGCGGTCTGGTTACTTTCTCTGGTATTGTTAATGCGATCATCTATTCATCTGTTCTACGAAGTTGCTTTTTTGAAAACACCTCATTCGAAAGCACGGTTATAAATAAGTGTAATTTACAACGCGTAGTTTTTATGAGTTGCAATCTAAAAAATACTACTTTTTCACATTGCAACATTGTTGAACGCCCATTGGTATTGGAGGGTTGTGATGTTACAGGTGCTCATTTTCTTAACATACCTAAGGGTGCCGTTAGTTTTATAAACTGTTATGGTGCTGAAAAAGTACATTTCATCAAATAGCTGAATCCATTTTATGTATCAATTTCTAAAGAAAAATCACGCACGGTCGATAATGATACACAACACGTAGAATTCTGTTGCATATCGATCTACCCTATATAAGGAAGTGTATTGTGGAAAAGAATAATATCAGCTTTAATAAAATATCTCCATCCAGACTTGCAGTAATTGTGGAAACAAGTGGCGCCAATTTTCATATGGAAGGAAAAGATGGGCACTCCGGAAAATGGGTTATTGGTAAAGGTAAAGTTCCGGAGGTTATTATTATTCGCAAGGAAGATGATGTTAATAAATCTCAATTCGATGTTATAGTTGCAGATATAGTCAAAATTCATGAAGTTGAAGGCGTAAAAGTAAATAAGAAAGTAGTGTATTTTACAAATGCTCATATTCATGGGAAAACAACTTTGAATTGGGAAGAGTTCACAGGTAACCGTTCATATGGTTCAAAAATAAAATATATTAATGTTCCAGCAGGAATTCCCACGGATATTATTGCGTCAACGTTAACTGCTAAAAGACACGCGCCAAACAGAGACATTTATACAACTGTTATGACGCGTATATATGCTCCGGAAGTTGAGGACGTTGAAGAAATCCTTACTGATGTATCTCTGAGTGAAACAGAGAAACTGACGTACATTGAAGCGCGTCGGGGTCAGGGGATGTTCCGGGTGGAATGTTTGAAAATTTATCCAGCATGCCCTGTGACTGGTGTTTCTTTCCTTCCTCTACTTAAAGCAAGTCATATCAAACCCTGGCGCGCTTGTGAGACTGGTTCAGAACGGTTGAATCCTTATAACGGGATTATGTTCGCTGCTCATATAGACGTGCTTTTCGATAATGGTTACTTGTCGTTTACCAACGATGGCTTAGTAATGCTAAGTCCATGCTTTGACAGTAAAATATGGCAAGATTTAAACATCAAAATCCAACGGGTTCGCGAATTTCATCCAAAGGCTTACACATTTCTTGAATGGCATAGAGAAAATGTATTTAAGAAGTAAAAACGAATTCAGAGCTTTTAACGAAATTGCTGCCCATTAGGGCAGCAATTATCTTATTGTTATTAAATTAGTTATCAGCAAGCTATGTTTATTCCTCATCTCTTATTCTATTCATATGCACCCGCCGCAAATGGTAATCCACCTGGTATTCGCTGGCATTTCGGAACATCACTGAATAATTCACATAGTCACCGCTGTCGCTGTATGACAGTGACGTGATGCGCAGAATGGGTGTTAGCTCATCGATATTGAGCAGTTTTGCCATTTTCTTGTCGGCCAGCACGGGTGTGAGGCTTTCGTAGTTACCACAGACGATGATGTGGCACTCATCTTCGATATAACTGAATTTAGAACCTTCCAGATGTGCGACGGACAAATTACGGAATAATTTCACCGGCATATAGCTGTCTTCTACCATTAACGGCTTGCCATCTACCGAGCGAACCCGGCGCGAGAAATAGATCCGTTCATCAATATTAATGCGTAATTGGCTGGCTATTGCTGGCGGGGCGGGCATCACATTGAACTCCAGCACGTTGCTCACCACCTCTTTGCCCTGGTTGCGCATCACCTCAATAAACCCGGTCAGATTCGTGGTTTCATGGTGAACATCTTTCTTCGCTACATAAGTGCCACTGCCGTGGCGACGCACGACCAACCCCCAGCTCACCAGCAAATCGATGGCTTTACGAATCGTCATACGTGAAACACCAAACTCGCCTGCCAGGCGAACTTCAGAAGGTAACGGGCTGCCAATGTTGTAATCAGCAGAATTTAGCCGGATGCGTAACCGATCGGCGATAGATTTGTAGATCACCTGTAGACCTCTTAGCCGCTTCGAATGGGGTTTATAGAACCGTTATTTCATTAATTAACTTCATAATTTAAATGGTTTTTATTTCATATTTTCATGATGAATAAGAAATTTAAAATCATCGTGTCTAGTTAAGTATTAAAAAGTAGACAACTTACCCCAAATAAAAACTATGAAAGCGATCACGAATCGGTGCGACGGGCAACGATAAGTCACCTGTGTCTCCCTACTCTCAGTCTCAGGCCAGCGTTAAAACCAGCGTTAAAAAATAAGGCCATTTACCCTACAGGTTGTTACGTGAGGATTTAAAAATGCTCAGTCAAATACAACGTTTTGGTGGCGCAATGTTTACCCCGGTTTTGTTGTTTCCGTTCGCCGGGATTGTCGTAGGCATCGCCATTATGTTGCGCAATCCGATGTTCGTCGGCGAAGCGCTAACCGCACCCGATAATTTATTCGCGCAAATTGTTCACATTATTGAAGAAGGTGGCTGGACGGTGTTCCGCAATATGCCGCTGATTTTTGCCGTCGGCTTACCGATTGGCCTCGCTAAGCAAGCGCAGGGCCGTGCTTGCTTAGCGGTACTGGTTAGCTTTATGACCTGGAACTACTTCATTAATGCCATGGGGATGACTTGGGGCCATTACTTCGGTGTTGATTTCAGCGCCGATCCGGTGGCGGGAACCGGGCTAACCATGATTGCCGGGATCAAAACGCTTGATACCAGCATCATTGGCGCGATTGTTATCTCCGGTTTTGTCACGGCTATCCACAACCGCTATTTCGAAAAACAACTCCCCGTCTTTCTTGGCATCTTCCAGGGCAGTTCATTTGTCGTGATTGTCGCCTTCTTTGCCATGATTCCTTGCGCCTGGCTCACCCTTTATGGCTGGCCAAAAGTGCAAATGGGCATTGAATCCCTACAGGAATTCTTGCGTAGCGCCGGTTCGCTTGGCGTCTGGGTTTATACCTTCCTGGAACGCATTCTGATTCCAACCGGCTTGCATCACTTCATCTACGGTCCGTTTATCTTTGGCCCGGCGGTAGTTGAAGGCGGTATTCAGGTTTACTGGGCGCAGCATTTGCAGGAGTTCAGCCAGAGCACGCTGCCGCTGAAAACCCTGTTCCCGGAAGGCGGATTTGCACTGCACGGCAACTCTAAGATCTTTGGCTGCCTGGGGATTGCGCTTGCTCTGTACGCCACCTCAGCACCTGAAAACCGCGTAAAAGTCGCCGGATTGCTGATACCCGCAACGCTCACCGCGATGCTGGTAGGTATTACTGAGCCACTTGAATTTACCTTCCTGTTTATCTCGCCAGTCTTGTTTGCCGTCCACGCCTTCCTTGCCGCAACCATGGCGACCGTGATGTACATGTGTGGCGTGGTGGGCAACATGGGTGGCGGGCTTCTCGACCAGTTCCTGCCGCAAAACTGGATACCGATGTTCCACAACCATGCATCAATGATGTTTATCCAGATTGGTATTGGCCTCGTCTTCACCGGCATCTACTTCGTGGTGTTCCGCACCCTCATCTTGCGCTTCAACCTGAAAACACCAGGGCGTGAAGACAGTGAGGTCAAGCTGTACAGCAAGGCGGATTACCAGGCATCACGCAAGCAAACCACCGCTGCTGCGACCAAAGAGACCAAACAAGGTCAGGCCGCAGGCTTCCTCGAAGCGCTCGGCGGTACCGACAACATTCTTAGCGTCAATAACTGTGCGACTCGCTTACGTATCACCCTCGCAGATATGGCCCTGACGCACAGTGACGACATTTTCAAAGCGCTGGGCGCCCACGGTGTGGTGCGACGCGGCAACGGTATTCAGGTGATTGTGGGCCTGCATGTCCCGCAAGTCCGAGACCAACTTGAAACTCTGATGAAAGACACTTCTTCGACCGAACTTAAATCCATGACGGAGGCAGTATCATGAAAAAATTCTCTGTAGTAGTAGCCGGTGGCGGCAGCACATTCACTCCTGGTATCGTATTGATGTTACTGGCAAACCAGCACCGATTCCCGCTGCGTGCCCTGAAGTTTTATGACAATGATGGCGCGCGGCAGGAAACGATTGCAGAAGCTTGCAAAGTTATCCTCAAAGAGCAGGCTCCTGAAATCGAGTTCAGCTATACCACCGACCCGAAAGAAGCCTTTACCGATGTGGACTTCGTGATGGCACACATCCGCGTGGGTAAATACCCGATGCGTGAACAAGATGAGAAAATCCCACTGCGCCATGGTGTTCTGGGCCAGGAAACTTGTGGACCAGGCGGGATTGCCTACGGTATGCGCTCCATCGGTGGTGTATTAGAGCTGGTTGATTTCATGGAGAAATACTCGCCAAACGCCTGGATGCTTAACTACTCCAACCCGGCAGCGATTGTGGCTGAAGCGACTCGTAAACTGCGCCCGCACGCGAAGATTCTCAACATTTGCGATATGCCAATCGGCATTGAAAGCCGCATGGCGCAAATTGCTGGCCTGAAAGATCGTAAAGAGATGCGCGTACGTTATTACGGCCTTAACCACTTTGGCTGGTGGACATCAATCGAGGATAAAAATGGCAACGATTTGATGCCGAAGATCCGCGAACATGTGGCTAAATTTGGTTATGTCCCGCCATCAGATGAGCATGGAACCGAAGCCAGCTGGAACGATACATTCTCTAAAGCAAAAGATGTGTGGGCCCTGGACCCTAGCACCTTCCCTAATACTTACCTGAAATATTACCTGTTCCCGGATTATGTGGTTGAGCACTCCAACCCGGAACACACCCGCGCCAACGAAGTGATGGAACACCGTGAAAAACACGTGTTTGGTTCGTGTAATGCCATCATTCAGGCAGGGAAATCATCAGCAGGGGAGCTGGAGATTGACGAACATGCGTCGTACATCGTCGATCTGGCGGCGGCAATTGCCTTTAATACACAAGAACGCATGCTTTTGATTGTGCCAAACAACGGCGCGATTAATAACTTTGACCCGGAAGCGATGGTTGAAATTCCATGTCTGGTTGGGAAAAGTGGGCCGGAGCCGCTGGTTGTCGGCAATATTCCACAGTTCCAGAAAGGGTTGATGAGCCAACAGGTGGCGGTAGAAAAACTGGTGGTTGAAGCCTGGGAAGAGCGCTCATACGTGAAGTTATGGCAGGCGATCACGCTGTCGAAAACCGTGCCAAGTGCATCGGTTGCCAAAGCGATTCTTGATGATTTGATTGTAGCGAACAAAGAGTACTGGCCTGAACTGAAATAGCGGCGAACTGGAGTAAGGGGCTGCCCCTTACTCCAGATTTTTTCGTAGGTTGGATTAGCGTTAGCGACATCCGACAACTTCGCCGTAAACGGGTTACTTCGCTTTCGCCAGATATTGCGCCATCTCCGCTTCTGGCACCATGCCGCCGCCTGTCGCCCAAACGATATGAGTAGCATTTTGCAGTTGCTGCGCGGTGAAGCCATGCATCTGCTGGTAAGCCGTATCTGCACTTACGTGCAGCGGGCCTGGCATTCCTGCTAATGCTGAAGGCTCAAGACGAATATTTTCTTCTTCCGCAAGCCAGCCGAGCAACCGGTACATGGTCTGGTCTTCAAGAGTATAAAAACCATCGAGTAACCGTTGCATTGCGCGCCCAACAAACCCGGATGCACGCCCCACCGCCAGGCCATCAGCGGCAGTAACATTATCAATACCCAAATCTTGCACGGATATCTCATCATGCAGGCCGGTATAAACCCCCAGCAGCATACAAGGCGAATGCGTCGGTTCTGCAAAGAAGCAGTGAACGTTATCACCAAACGCCATTTTCAGACCAAATGCCACACCACCAGGCCCACCGCCCACGCCGCACGGCAGGTAAACAAACAGCGGGTGTTCTTTATCCACAACGCGACCTTGCTGGGTAAACTGGTCTTTTAAGCGCTGACCGGCAACTGAGTAGCCGAGGAAAAGCGTGCGGGAATTCTCATCGTCGATAAAGAAACAGTTAGGGTCGGATTCAGCCGCTTTGCGACCTTGTTCAACGGCAACACCGTAATCTTGCTCGTATTCCACAACCGTCACGCCATGGCTACGCAGTTTGGCTTTTTTCCACGCTCGGGCATCGGCAGACATATGTACGGTGACATTAAAGCCAATGCGCGCGCTCATGATGCCGATGGATAACCCCAGGTTGCCGGTTGAACCAACTGCGATGCTGTATTGGCTAAAGAAAGCTTTAAATTCAGGTGATAGCAGTCTGGTGTAATCATCTTCGGTGGTCAGTAAACCGGCTTCGATTGCCAGTTTTTCGGCATGAGTCAGGACTTCATAAATCCCGCCACGCGCTTTGATGGAACCTGAAATTGGCAGATGGCTGTCCTTTTTCAGCAGCAACTGGCCGCAGATTTTCTGATTAAACTCTTTTTCCAGGCGTTTTTGCATTGCTGGAATGGCGACCAGTTCGGACTCGATAATGCCGTTAGTCGCAGCGGTTTCCGGGAATGCCTGCGCCAGATAAGGCGCAAAACGCGTCAGGCGTGCATGGGCATCCTGCACATCTTCGGCGGTCAGCCCCACGTACGGTAAGCCTTCGGCGAATGTTGTGGTTTCCGGGTTAAACCAACGGGTTTCTTGCAAATCAATCAGATCGCGAACCAGCGGAAACTGTTGAATCAATGTGTTTATTTCAGCGTTTTTCATAAGACAATCTCTTTGCGCTTAGATGATAAAGGAAAGCAGGAACGTCGCGCCCAGTGCTAACAGAGAGGCGATAAAAGTCGCCGTTGTATAGTATTTGAATGTTTCGTTAAGCGTTGCGCCGCAATATTGCTTCACCAGCCAGAACAGTGAGTCTGTGACGATGGTGCAGCCAATTGCGCCGGAGCCAATAGCAATGGTGATAATTTCCGGACTGACGTTGGGATAAAGCGGCAGCATCGGTGCCACAATCGCGGTTGCGCCCATCATTGCCACTGTTGCAGAGCCTACAGCCGCATGCAAAATCAGGGCGACCAGCCATGCCAGCAGGATCGGATGCATATGCAAATTGGATAACAACACCGCCAGCGAATCTGCCAGGCCACTGGTTTTCAGAATGGCGTTAAACGCGCCGCCTGCACCGATAATCAGCAAAATGTTGGCGATAGAACCAAAGCCATTCTCGGTATGGGTTAACAGTTGGCTCATGCCGATATGCTGGCGTAATCCAAGCACGTAATAGGCGACAAACACCGCAATAAACATGGCTGTGATTGGGTTGCCGATAAACTCCAGCAGTGTATATAACGCCCCGCCTTTCGCCATATTCAGCTCGGCGAGGGTTTTGACCAGCATCAGGCCAATCGGCAGTAAAATCGTAAACAGCGTCGCGCCCAATGAAGGCAGCGTTTCTTCGTTACGCACTTTCAGGTCAGAAAATTCAGCAGGGACCGCTTTAAACGGCAGACGATTTCCAACGATTTTCAGGAACAGCGGCCCGCCGACTAACGATGCGGTTAAACCCACCAGTAAACCATACACAATCACTGTGCCGACATCCGCACCCAGTTTGTTGGTGACAAACATCGCCGCTGGGTGTGGCGGAACCACGCAATGGACTGCCATTAACGCAGTACACAATGGAATAGCCAGTTTCAGCAAAGAGGTATTGGTCTTTTTGGCGATAGAAAATGCCAGCGGAATCAGCAACACCACACCGACCTCCACAAATAGCGTGATACCGCAAATCAAGCCAACCAACACCATTATCACATCAGCCGATAACCATCGGCAGCGCTGTAACGCCAGGCCAATCCGCTCGGCGCCGCCTGACACTTCCATCATCTTGCCCAGAATCGTGCCAAGGCCAATGACTGCTGCGAGGAAGCCCAACGTACTGCCAATGCCGTTTTCAATGGCGTTCACCATATCCAGCGGGCTCATACTCATCATGGTGCCGACAAAAAAACTGGCCAGCAACAAAGCGAGGAAAGGGTGAAACTTCAGTTTTACGATAGTAAAGACGATTAAAATTATGCTGCTAAGCAGCGTTCCCACAACCCAAATCTGAGATTCCATACCCACCTCACTCTGCGATTTATCTGCCACTATTGGATAAAAATTGCTCCTGGCTGACAAACGATATAAATAGCATCTCAGATGAGCCAGATTGAGGCAAAAGAGTGATTCAGGTCGAAATTAGGGGTGTTAAATTGATGTTGGTTCGATTTTTCACATCTTAAAACGACGTTTTCGAGGGCGTATTTTACAATGTCGCCATGATTTATCTTTCAGGAAAGCGCTATGGACCCGATTCGTGAAGTCAGAAACCGCCTGCTCAACGGCTGGCAGCTATCAAAACTCTACACATTTGAAGTCGCAGCTCGGCATCAATCCTTCGCGCTGGCAGCGGCAGAGCTTTCGCTAAGTTCGAGCGCGGTCAGCCATCGGATTAATCAGCTTGAGCAGGAGTTGGGGATCCAGCTGTTTGTGCGTTCACACCGTAAAGTTGAGTTAACACATGAAGGAAAACGAGTTTTTTGGGCGCTGAAATCATCGCTGGATACGTTAAATCAGGAGATCCTGGATATCAAAAACCAGGAGCTGTCGGGCTTACTGACTATTTATTCGCGTCCTTCAATTGCTCAGTGTTGGCTGGTGCCGATTTTGGGCGATTTTACGCGGCGCTACCCTTCCATTTCACTGACCATTCTCACTGGCAACGACAACGTGAATCTGCAACGTGCTGGAGTCGACCTGGCGCTTTATTTTGACGATGCCCCTTCATCACAGCTAACCCATCATTTTCTGATGGATGAAGACATCTTGCCGGTTTGCAGTCCGGAATACGCACAGCGATTCGAATTGCATAATAAACCAGAGTTCTTACGAAACTGTACGCTGCTACATGACCGCCAGGCGTGGAGTAACGATTCGGGCACGGACGAATGGCATAGCTGGGCGCAACATTTTTCCATCGATTTACCTTCATCTTCAGGCATTGGATTTGATCGTTCAGACTTAGCTGTTATTGCCGCCGTAAACCAGATAGGTGTGGCAATGGGGCGCAAAAGGCTGGTGCAAAAGCGCCTGGATCGCGGCGAGTTAGTTGCTCCATTTGGTGATATGACGTTGAAATGTCATCAACATTATTACGCAACCACGCTACCCGGGCGGCAATGGCCAAAAATTGAAGCATTTATTCACTGGCTGCAATCACAAGTTTAATTTGGTGCTGTCACAGCGTTGTTTCATGTGCGGGACGAACTCCGAAAAATGAGTCTGTTGTAACTTTCAGTTGATGCCTTCCGTCAATTTATGTATTTTTATGCAGATTAAATGCATAACTAAATAACTTTTCGGAGTGAAAAATGTTCAGGGAATTAGTTAAATCAGTTGTTTTCGCCGGGTGCATGTTGTCCTCCGTTGTCTCTTCCGCTTATGCCGTGCAGCAGACTTATGTTGTGGGCTCTGGTGGTACGTACCGCCCATTTGAATTTGAAAACAGCCAGAAACAGCTGGAAGGTTTTGATATCGATATCATCAAAGCTATCGCCAAAGCAGAAGGCTTTGATATCAAACTGGTTAATACACCGTGGGAAGGTATTTTTGCCACGCTGAACTCCGGCGACCGTGACATCATTATTTCTGGCATCACCATCACCGATAAACGCAAAGCGATGGTTGATTTCTCCGCGCCATATTTCCCGGCAGAGCAGTCCATCGTGGTACCCAATGACTCCAAAGTGGATTCCGTTAACGCGCTAAAAGGTAAGAAAGTCGGCGTGGTGAACTCTAGCGCAGGCGATACCGTCGTATCCGATACGCTGGGTAAAAACAGCACTGATATCAAACGCTTTGATAATACGCCGCTGATGCTGCAAGAACTTGCTGAAGACGGTATAGACGCGGCAGTTGGCGATGTGGGTGTGGTGAAGTACTACATCAAATCTCACCCGGAAAAAGCGTTGAAAGCGGTTAAAGATGATAAATTCGAACGCCAGTATTTCGGCATTGCCGTAGCGAAAGATAACCAGGAACTGCTGGGTAAAATCAACGCAGGACTGAAGAAAATCGTCGCCGACGGGACCTACGCAAAAATCTATTCCACCTGGTTTGATAGCAACGTTCCAACTCTCCCCGCTGAATAATTTGCGATACCCGTTAGCATTTGAGTTGCAGCCAACACCCCTGCAGCTTGAAGGATAATGGGTATATGACTTGGGGCCGTTTTGGCCCCAACAAGGACAGGTATGACCGGATTTCGCTGGGAGATAATCTCAGAATACGCGCCGCTATTTATGCAAGGCGCGATCATGACCATCAAGTGCACCATCATCTGCGTTATTTTAGGCACCACATGGGGCTTGCTGCTTGGTCTGGGCCGCATGGCGCATGCCGAAGATGGCCCGTGGAAACACGTGCTGCGTTATGCGGTGCAGTGGCCGGTGCGCGTTTACGTCAGTGCGTTCCGTGGCACACCACTGTTTGTGCAAATCATGGTGGTTCACTTTGCGCTGGTGCCGCTGTTTATCAACCCGCGTGATGGCATGTTGGTGACCAGTGGGCTGATGTCGGTGGATTTTGCCCGTGCACTGCGCTCTGAATATGGCGCATTTCTCTCGTGCGTGGTGGCGATTACGCTCAACGCCGGGGCTTATGTCTCTGAGATTTTCCGTGCGGGTATTCAGTCTATCGATAAAGGCCAGATGGAAGCTTCCCGCGCTTTAGGTATGGGCTGGGGCAAAACGATGCGCAAAGTGATTTTGCCGCAGGCATTCCGCCGGATTCTGCCGCCGCTAGGTAATAACGCTATCGCCATTGTGAAAGATTCTTCACTGGCTTCAGCGATTGGCCTTGCAGATTTGGCCTACGCCGCACGTACCGTCTCTGGCGCTTATGCGACATATTGGGAACCGTACCTGACGATCTCGCTGGTGTATTGGGTGCTGACGTTCATGCTCTCGCTGATGGTGCAACACATGGAAAAGAGGTTTGGCAAAAGTGATTCACGTTAAGGATTTACAGAAACAATTTGGCAAAACCCATGTGCTGCGCGGCATTTCCTGTGATATCGCGCCACAGGAAGTGGTGTGTGTGATTGGTCCGTCCGGTTCCGGTAAGAGTACCTTTCTACGCTGCCTGAACTCGCTGGAAAAGCCGGATGGTGGTGAGGTAATGGTGAACGGTTTTGCCGTACACGACCCAAAAACTAACCTCAACACGCTGCGCGAAAGTATTGGCATGGTATTCCAGCGTTTTAACCTGTTCCCACATATGACAGTGCTGGAAAACCTGACGATGGCGCCGATGTCGCTTAAAGGTTTATCGAAGGCTGAAGCCGTGTCACGTGCGGAAAAACTGCTGCAAAAGGTTGGGTTGATAGACAAAATCGACGCCTGGCCGTCAAGCCTTTCCGGTGGGCAGCAGCAGCGTGTGGCGATTGCCCGTGCGCTGGCAATGGAGCCGTCGATCATTCTGTTTGATGAGCCAACTTCAGCACTCGACCCGGAACTGGTAGGTGAAGTGCTAGCCGTGATGAAACAGCTGGCTCTGGAAGGAATGACGATGGTTATCGTCACTCACGAAATGGGGTTTGCCCGTGAAGTGGCGGATCGCGTGGTGTTTATTGATCAGGGTGTGATTCAGGAGCAGGGGCCGCCGTCGCAACTGTTTAGCAACCCGACTAACCCACGTACCAAAGAGTTTTTGAGTAAAGTGCTTTAAGTTGGATAGTGTCGGGTAGCGCTACGCTTACCCGACCTACGCTTGCGTTTCACCTTCTCGGGTTGAGCGGAAATTACACCGCTTCACCATGCCGCTGAAACTTATGCGACAACGGAAGCCAGCAAAACAAAATCATCACACCCATCGCGGTCATCAACATGCCGAGGCTGAATTGCCCGGTTTGTGGCAGCAACGCAGAAAACCACGCCATTGCACCAGAACCGATATTTTGTAGCCCCCCAACCAGCGCGCCCGCGGTACCTGCGAGGAATGGGAACGGCTCCATTGCGCCGCTGGTCGCCAGTGGGAATAACATCCCTGCACCGAAGAAGAACAGCGCGGCTGGCACCAGTAATGTCCAGATGTTCATAATTCCAAGCCAGCCTGGAATCCACATTAAAATGCCGGCAAACAGGCAGCTCAATACGGCTTGCCACATCAATGAAGAGAAGCGCGCATTCTCCCGGCCAGCATACCAGGAGCCAAAGAAGGCTGCTGGGATAGGGAGAATAAACAGAATACTCACTACTACGCCATTGAGCCCAAGAACGCCGCCCATCAATACACCGGAACAGGCTTCAAATACGGCTACGCCTGCCAGTCCACCGACCAGCATCAGCAGATAACAATTAAACGAACCGCTGCCTAGTAAGGCTTTATAGCTCGTAACCAGTCGTTGAGGTTTAGCCTGAACCGGGCGCGTTTCAGGTAACCAGCGCAACATGCAGAAGGTGACAATGGTGCAAAGCACCAGCAAGAAGCCGTAGCAAGCACGCCAGCCCCATACGGAATCAAGCATCCCCCCAATGACCGGAGCCAATAGCGGGCTGACCAGAATCCCCATATTCAGCAGACTGTTGGCTGAACGGAGCGATGCACCTTCGTAAAGGTCACGCGGCATGGTTCGTGCCATCACACCTGCAACGCCTGTCCCCATTCCCTGCAACGCACTGGCAATCACCAGAGCCGTTAAATTAGTGGTGAACAGAGCCCAAAGTGTGGCGAGGATGAAAATACTCATCCCGGTGAGAATGACCGGGCGGCGGCCGATGCGGTCTGAGATCGGCCCGTAGACAAGTTGCGACACGCCATAGGTCAGCAAATACGCCGCCATCACTTGCTGAATTGCCCCACTGCGCACGCCGAAGTCGTGAGCCATATCGGGAATTGAAGGGATATAAATGGTTTGCGTCATTTGCCCGACAGCAACCAGCAGAATCAACATCATCAGCAGGTGAATATTGGCTAACTTTTTCATTTTCTCAGGTGTTATTTGTGGTGTTGATGCCAATCGTCAGTTTATAAAACTGACTACGCCAAAAAATCGAGAGGAATCTACCACACAAAGACGATGAAACCCTATGGCCTGGCACCTTTTGAATGAGAGATAAATTGGCAGCATGTAAAGCCTGAACGGCAATTTATGTTGCCAGCGAAACGGCAACAGAGGTTTATAAAAAGGAGGCGGTTTCCCGCCTCCTTTTAGTGCGACTTGAAGACGATGAATTACTTGAAGTATTTCATGGCGACCTCAAGCAGTTGCAGTAACGCAACCATGAGTTTCAGAAACGCAATAGCCAGTCCCATCAAGCCCATACGCTTTCTCCTGTTACCAGGAGCACTTTCAGCAGACAAGCCTTTCCGCTGCCTGTAGCCTGCTGAATTTGTTGAGGTGATCCGATGTGCTCCACTGAGGTTAAGGCACTGACGGCACCACCCGTTTCAGCCAGGACTTAAATTGCGCGGCGGTTTGCGGCCTCAGAGCACATCACATTCAACACAATCAGTATATCCATTATACTGTATAAATAAACAGTAAAAAGATGAAAATGCGAACAGCTTCGCAAGCCATAGATTTATGCGTTGTTCACATTAGCAGCAAGTATTTGCACCACGGTGGGTTTCGTCGTATATTTTGGAGGTTGATGTGATCTGGTGTGCGAAGCAGTAAAAGCACTAGTAGCAAAAACAAAAAACCTCGCCTCACCAGCGGGGTTTTTTGTTTTTGTAGGTTCTGAAATTGACTGAGTTCTAAAACCCGTGGGGAACGGATTGCCCGAAGCCATCGCCGCTGTCAGTGCTGTTATCCTGCCGTCCTCGTGCTTCCAGCCTGTCTGCACGCATTTTCTCGCTTATTTCTCTGCGCTGCTCAGTGGTTAAATTTTCACGGCCATAATACTGATCCGGATATTGCGAGCGCATGATTAATGCCTCGTTAGTCTCTGCCGGGCTAATGGTTTTATGCCCGTCATAGCCTGAGGTATCAGTCGATGAACAGCCAATAATGGCAAGTGGGATAAGCACTATCAGAGCAAATTTGTAAGCCATATCTCTTCCTGAAGCAGCACGATGGTAAGCGTATTCACGCAGCGTATCATGGTTAGTTTAGCTGCGACTGCCTGGCGTCACACGATTTGGCGAAATGTTTAAACACACTCTTTCAAACGACTTTCCTCACCGGTTTTCATTTGCGAATTACCCTTAATAAGCTTGCTAATAATTCATAAGCTGAATACTGGAGAGAAAAATGACTAAGCATTGTTTTTCCGCTTTGCTGCTCAGCGCTTTGCTGCTGAGTGCTGGTTCTATGGCGACGGCAGCTGAAAATGTTATCAGACCGGTGCGTGGCATTATCGATGCTGTGAATGGTAATACGCTCAAAATCACCACGCGGCAGGGGGAGAAGCTCGATGTCGCACTGACCGATCAAACTAAAGTGAATAGCGTCAGCGAGGCAAAAGTAAGTGATATCAAACCTGATAGTTTTATTGGCACAGCGGCGGTGCAGCAGGCTGATGGCACGCTGAAAGCGTTAGAAGTACATGTATTCGCGCCGAGCTTGCGGGGATCGGGTGAAGGGTTTAACCCTTTTGAGTCTGCCGACGGCAATGTAAACACCATGACCAACGGTACGGTCGGAAAACTGGTTAATAGTCATGGCCGTACGATGACGGTGAAGGTTAAAGATCAGGAAAAAACAGTCATTGTTCCGGATGACGCTCCGGTCGTGCTGATTACCCCAGCGGATAAATCACTGTTGAAACCAGGTACTAAAGTCGTTTTACATACCACGAAAGATGACAAAGGTCAGTTGGTTGCACGCGGTATATCCGCTGGTAAAGATGGCCTGACACCGCCGATGTAAATGCAGAATTTTTCGCCCTGGCAATGAGCCAGGGCGAGATACAGCCAAATCCAATGCTTAAGACAGTGGGCTCAGCGTAATTTCTACGCGGCGGTTCTGCGCTTTGCCTTCAGCCGTGCTGTTGCTGGCGATTGGATTCGCCGGGCCTGCACCTGTGGTACGCACACGGTTTGCTGCCACACCTTGTGTGATCAGCGCGCTACCCACACCATCTGCACGCTGCTGGGAAAGCTTCATATTCAGCTCCTGGCTGCCGGTGCTGTCAGTGTAACCAACGATATTAACCGCAGTTTTTGGGTATTCTTTTAATACCATTGCCACGCCGGTCAGGGTATTCGCACCAGCCGGTTTCAGTGTTGCGCTGCTGCTGTCGAAGGTGACATTGTTTGGCATGTTAAGCACGATGTTGTCGCCACTACGCGTCACACTCACGCCTGTTCCCTGCATTTTTTCGCGAAGTTTCGCTTCCTGCACATCCATGTAATAACCGACGCCACCACCTAATGCAGCACCTGCTGCGGCACCAATCAAAGCGCCTTTGCCGCGATCTTTTTTCGATGAGGAGAGAGCGCCAACGCCTGCGCCTACCAGCGAGCCAATACCGGCTCCAATGCCTGATTTCCCTGCTTCACGTTCGCCGGTGTAAGGGTTGGTAGTACAACCAGAAACTGCTAACGTGCCGCAAACAATGGCGGCAATCATCATGACGCGTTTTTTCATCTCATTTCCTTTGTGAATTTAATAACTCAACCGCGACTTCAGCGGCGGTTGATTATGCCGTGTGAATGTGTAGAAATTTCTATAGAGTCGTCTGAATTTGTAAACAAAATATTGAGTGGCCATCAGGCCGCCACCTGCACAACACCTGCAAATAAGGGAGCCCGAATTGGCTAACGCATTCTCATCAAACAAGAAAATTCTAACCGCCGCACACTGGGGCCCGATGATCGTTGAAACTGACGGAAAGCGAGTTCTCGCTTCCAGAGGGGCATTGGAAACCGGGCATGAGAATTCATTGCAAAGCGCAGTTCCGGACCAGGTACATAGTAAAGCTCGTGTGCAGTATCCCATGGCCAGGAAAGGTTTTCTTGTCTCACCCGAGGCACCACAAGGTGTGCGGGGTGAAGATGAGTATGTGCGTATCAGCTGGGATGAAGCGCTCCAGCTGATTCACCTGCAGCACCAACGCATTCGCAAGACTTATGGAGCAGCGTCTATTTTCGCGGGTTCCTACGGCTGGCGCTCCAATGGGGTGCTTCATAAAGCGTCTACGTTATTACAGCGTTATATGAATCTGGCGGGCGGCTATACCGGGCATTTGGGGGATTATTCCACGGGGGCGGCACAAGTCATTATGCCGTATGTGGTTGGATCAAATGAGGTTTATCAGCAGCAAACCAGCTGGCCGTTGGTGCTTGAGCATAGCGATGTGGTGGTGCTGTGGAGCGCCAACCCATTGAACACACTAAAGATTGCCTGGAACGCCAGCGACGAACAGGGCGTGAAGTTTTTTGAGCAACTGAAAAACAGCGGTAAAACCGTGATCGCCATTGATCCGATGCGATCGGAAACGGTGGATTTCTTTGGTGAAAATGCCCAGTGGATTGCTCCAAATATGGGAACTGATGTCGCGCTGATGTTGGGTATCGCGCATACGCTGGTTAAACACGGCTGGCACGACACAGACTTCCTGGTGCGCTGTACTCATGGCTACGAAAAATTCGCCGCTTATCTGACGGGTGAAACCGATGGCCAGCCGAAAAACGCCGAATGGGCGGCGAAGATTTGTGGTGTGCCGGTGCAAACCATTGAATATCTGGCGCAGGTGTTTAGCCGCAATCGCACCATGCTGATGTCGGGCTGGGGGATGCAGCGCCAGCAGTATGGCGAGCAAAAGCACTGGATGCTGGTCACGCTTGCAGCGATGCTGGGGCAAATTGGTACGCCGGGCGGCGGTTTTGGTTTGTCTTATCACTTTGCGAACGGCGGCAACCCGACGCGACGCGCGGCGGTGCTGGGTTCAATGCAGGGAACGGTGGCAAACGGTACAGATGCTGTCGAGAAAATCCCGGTGGCACGCATTGTTGAGGCGCTGGAAAACCCAGGTGGCGAGTATCAGCACAATGGGCAGCAAAAAATATTCCCGGATATTCGCATGCTCTGGTGGGCGGGTGGCGGCAATTTTACCCACCATCAAGATACCAATCGTCTAATAAAAGCCTGGCAGAAACCGGAGTTGGTCGTTATTTCCGAATGCTTCTGGACGGCGGCCGCAAAACACGCAGATATTGTGTTGCCGATCACCACATCGTTTGAGCGTAATGATTTAACGATGACCGGTGATTACAGTAACCAGCATTTAGTGCCGATGAAGCAGGTCGTTTCCCCACAAGGGGAGGCGCGCAATGATTTCGATGTTTTTGCCCAACTCAGTGCATTGTGGGAAGAGGGCGGTGAAGCCCGTTTTACGGAGGGAAAAACCGAGCTGCAATGGCTGGAAGAGTTCTATGACATTGCGCGCAAGCGCGGTGCGACACAGCAGGTCGAACTGCCGGAATTTAAACAGTTCTGGGAAGCTAACCAACTGATAGAAATGCCGGAAAGTGAAAAGAACGCCGGATTTATCCGTTTCGCTGATTTCCGCCATGATCCGCAGGCTAATCCATTAAAAACACCAAGCGGAAAAATCGAAATTTACTCCGAGCGTATTGCCAGTTTTGGTTACGCTGATTGCCCTCCGCATCCGACCTGGCTTGCGCCAGACGAATGGCAAGGCAATGCGCAGTCCGGCCAGCTTCAACTGCTTTCATCTCATCCGGCACACCGCCTGCACAGCCAACTCAACTATGCGGCATTGCGTGACAAATATGCGATTGCCGGGCGTGAGCCGTTAACGTTGCATCCAAAAGATGCGGCTGAACGTGGCATTGCGGATGGTGATTTAGTGCGTGTCTGGAATGCGCGTGGGCAGGTGCTGGTGGGTGCGCTGGTAACAGAAGGCATCAAGCCTGGAGTAGTCTGTATTCACCAGGGGGCGTGGCCGGATTTAGACGATGAAAAGCTGTGTAAAAACGGTGCGGTGAATGTGCTGACCCTCGATATTCCGACTTCGCGTCTGGCAAATGGCTGTGCTGCGAACTCGTCTCTGGTGTGGGCCGAAAAGTATCTCGGCCCGGTACCGGACGTTACGGCATTTGTTCCGCCTGCCAGCTCATAATCCAGGTCGGGTGGTGCGTTTCGTTTTGCCAGGCGCTTTCTTCAATGCGAAAGCCCTGGTGATGGTAGAAATGTACTGCCCGATGATTCTTCTGGTAAACCTCAAGGCTTAGTGCGGGATAAAGCGCTTTGACGTGCTCCATTAACGCTTGCCCGATTCCTTTGCCAATAAAAGGTTCGCTAACAAATAGTGCGCCAATAAATAGCGAATCCAGCACGCTAATAAATCCCACCATTTTGTCCTGGTGCAGATAAACCCAGGTCGCAGATTGCGGAATATAGACATTCCGTACGATGGACTCACTTTCGTGCCAGTAATTTTCGCTAATAAATGGATGAGCCTGAATCGTGCTGGCAAGCCAGATTTCAATCAGTTCATCCATTTCACCAGGCTGTAAGCGGCGAATCATTTGAGATTATCGGGGTGGCAGAAGCAAGTGGTGACGTGGTCATTGACCAGCCCGCAGGCCTGCATAAATGAGTAGCAAATGGTTGACCCCACAAACTTAAAGCCGCGTTTTTTCAGCGCTTTTGATAACGCGTCGGAAGCAGGGGTGGTGGTAGGGATTTCTGCAAGCGTTGCGGCCTGCGTAATCTGCGCCTGGTTATCGACAAACGACCAGACAAACTCCGGGAATTTCTCACCGTTGGCTTCCATCGCCAGATACGCTTTCGCGTTATTGATGATGGCTTCTATTTTCCCGCGATGGCGGATAATACCGGCATTCTGTACCAGTTCGTCGACATCTTCCGGTTGCAGTAAAGCCACGGCTTGAGGATCGAAATTTTTAAAGCAGCGACGGTAGTTTTCGCGTTTTTTCAGCACGGTTATCCATGATAAACCGGCCTGTTGTCCTTCAAGGCAAATCATCTCAAACAGGTGTTGCCCGTCAGTCATCGGCACACCCCATTCCTTATCGTGGTACTCGATATAGAGCGGGTCATTGGATACCCATCCACAACGCAGCATACGTCTCTCCTTTGATGAAATTTCTCGTGCCAACTTGACGTGCGAAATAAAGCGACAATAGTTAATTCAGGGCCATCTTGATACACCATGAGTTATTTAGGGGTTATCCGCAAGCCCGACAAAAAGACTAATAATATCGCCGGATTTGGCTCTTTTCTGGAGTCGTTTTGATGATCAAAATTATACGCAGTGGTCGCCGTGTCACTTTCTCCACGGTGCTGGCTTTGTGTTGCCTGTCACACGCTACGAATGTATTTGCCTGGCAACAAGAATATGTCGCCGAAGAAACTTCGGGCGAAGCGCAGGATCGTTACACTTGGGACAGTAATCGCCAACCAAGCTACAACGATATTCTCGCAGAAAGGATTAATTCTTCTTTTACCTCCCAAAACCAGGAGGGGCTGATGCTCGTTTCTGGTAACGCTAATATTAGCGCTGATACCTCACGTTTGGGCATCGGCTGGAATATCTCTTTGCCTGGCAATATAACAACCGGCCCGACAGCAAAATACAGTTGGGATGGCTCAACGCCAGGGATTTATAACGAGTATGGTGACACGGCTGTCGCAGCGCGCTTTACCGATCAGCTCTGGCATGCCAGCGTCTCTACTGTGGGTTGGCGTCTGGATTCGTCGGTCGGCTATCTGCGCCCGTGGGCCCAGGTTAGCTATAACCATCAATATGGTGAAAATCTCTGGAAGGCACAGTCAGGACTGCGAACAAATGTCGTGACGAGTCAGGATGCGAGCTGGATGGATGTGACCGTGGGTGCCGATATGCCAATTGGTAAAAATATGGCAGCTTTTGCTTCTATGTCACAAGCCGAAGGATTAACGACGGGTGAGGCATATATATATAACGTTGGCGTCAGTGCGCGTTTTTGATCATTAACGTAACCTTCAATTGATATATTTAACATTTAATAATCAGTGTTTACGCACCTTATATTGATAGTAATTACTAACGTTATTCATTTTTGAATCAACGTCCAGGCCATTCATACCCTCTCAGGTGCATTTCATTCCGGCCTGAGTGCACTTCATGCCTTTTTCTCCTGGAATAAAATGCACTTCGTTACTCTTGGCAGCAGAAGATTTCTCTTAAATTTTGCGGACATCTGCCATGAATAATTCTACCTACAACCGTACTCGTTGGTTAACTCTGATCGGCACCATCATTACCCAGTTTGCATTGGGTTCCGTTTATACCTGGAGCTTGTTCAACAGCGCACTGTCGCAAAAGCTGGGTGAGCCAATCAGCCAGGTGGCATTCTCCTTCGGTTTACTCAGCCTTGGCCTTGCGATTTCTTCCTCTGTTGCGGGTAAATTGCAGGAACGTTTTGGTGTACGCAAAGTAACGATGGCGGCAGGTGTACTGCTAGGTGTTGGTTTCTTCCTTACCGCCCACTCCAACAATCTGCTGATGTTGTGGTTGAGCGCAGGTGTGCTGGTGGGCCTGGCAGATGGTGCAGGTTACCTGTTAACGCTTTCCAACTGCGTGAAATGGTTCCCTGAGCGTAAAGGTCTGATTTCCGCATTTGCCATTGGCTCTTACGGCCTGGGCAGCCTGGGCTTCAAATATATCGACAGCCATTTGCTGGCGACCGTCGGCCTGGAAAGCACCTTCATGATCTGGGGTGGCCTGGCGATGGTGATGATTCTGTTCGGTTCAATGCTGATGAAAGATGCGCCATTGCAGGAAGTTAAAACCGCAAATGGTGTGGCTGAAAAAGATTACACCCTGGCTGAATCCATGCGTAAACCGCAGTATTGGATGCTGGCAGTAATGTTCCTGACAGCTTGCATGAGTGGCCTGTACGTGATTGGTGTGGCGAAAGATATCGCACAAGGCATGGTGCATTTAACTGCTGAATCTGCGGCGAATGCGGTAACAGTTATCGCCATTGCTAACCTGAGTGGCCGCCTGGTGCTGGGTATTCTGTCCGATAAGATTGCTCGTATCCGCGTTATCACTATCGGTCAGGTCATTTCTTTAGTCGGTATGGCTGCACTGCTATTCGCTCCACTTAATGAAGTGACTTTCTTTGCCGCGATTGCCTGCGTAGCGTTTAACTTCGGCGGCACCATCACCGTTTACCCATCACTGGTGAGCGAGTTCTTTGGTCTGAATAACCTGACTAAAAACTACGGTGTGATTTACTTAGGATTCGGTATTGGCAGCATTTGTGGTTCGATTATCGCTTCCATCTTCGGCGGCTTCTACGTGACCTTCTGCGTCATCTTTGCCCTGCTGATTTTGTCTCTGGCGATTTCAACTACCATCCGCACTCCAGCGCGCGAAGTTTATCAAGAAGCTCACGCTTGATAGCGAGCCATTAACGCCGCAAACCATGCCGCCGGGACGTTATACGGCGGCATCATTAATTGTGAAATCCCCTGCTCTATAATGCCTTCAGCTTGTGCTTTTAAAATCTCATTTCCCCGCTGTAACCCTGCCAACTGAATACGTTTTTCTATCAAATAGACTCGAGCAAAGTGCGGGTCGTAGAGCAAAATTTCACGCGTGTTATCGATGATGTCAGCCAGTTTGATGGTTTGCGCTTCCTGGCTTGCGTTGGCGGTATGCAGGAAGTGAGCACGTTTACGATGCATGCGATTGGTGCCGGGGAGTTGTTCAGGGTTGGTAACCATTGCCACCAAAGTCGCCACATCCGGGCCAAAGTGCTCCTGAATGTCGATAAGCGTGGTGCCGGTGTCCTCAACAGTGTCGTGCAACCAGGCTGCCGCGAGCACTTCCTCAATGGGAGAAACGCTCCTGACTATCTCCACCACGGCTGCTGGATGGACGATATATGGCTCAAGAGTATATTTGCGGCGCTGATCGCAAGCTGCATGAGCTTTCGTTGCATATCGGCGTGCGCGTTCTTCTAAAGACAGCATAACTACCTCTCTGCATCACCAATATTGCCTGATATGTTCCATAACCCACCTGCGTTGAGCCAGCATGAGATATGTAAACAAGCGTGTGAATCACGAATTTTGCCGATACTTTTTTCTCTCCCTATGTTCTACTAATCCGCGCCAAAAATTGGCTAAGAATCATCCTGATTCGGACTCTATTTTTTATTGCTCAGAATTTTCTTCACCAGGGGGAGTCTGAGTGATGTTTATAACATCTCCTTTTTGCTTTATTTTTTCGGACAACCTGCATGAATTACATTAAATCGATGACCCAGCAGAAACTCTGTTTTCTGTTAGCGGTATACATCGGCATATTTTTAAACCTCTCGGTTTTTTATAATCGTTTCATGGGATTTGCTCAGGACTTTAGTCGCCTGAAAGGTTTCTCCATGGTTGCTGAGGTTGTGGCTTGCGTTCTGGTCACTTTCTTTTTATTCCGCGTGTTATCCCTGTTCGGTCGTACCGTCTGGCGCATCCTCGCTACATTAATCGTGTTGTGCTCCGTCGGTGCCAGCTATTACATGACGTTGCTTAACGTCGTTATTGGCTACGGTATTATCGCCTCGGTGATGACTACAGATATCGACCTCTCGAAAGAAATTGTCGGGTATCAATTCGTATTGTGGATGGTTTTGGTCAGTGCTATTCCGTTGGTACTTATCTGGGGAAGCAAAACACGCGATACCCTCCTCAACCAATTGAAAACCCCAGGTCAACGCATCAAAAACGTGGCCATTGTGCTGTTGGCTGGACTGATGGTTTGGGCACCACTGCGTTTACTCGATAAACAACAAAATCGCACAGAAAAACGCTCCACGGTAGATATGCCAAGCTACGGCGGCGTGGTGGCTAACTCTTATCTGCCATCAAACTGGGTCTCAGCGTTGGGTCTTTTTGCCTGGGCCCAGGCTGATGAGTCCAACGATATTAGTTCGTTGCTCAACCCAGCGAAGAAGTTTACTTATGTCGCGCCAAAAGAGCTCGATGATACCTATGTTGTGTTTGTGATTGGCGAAACCACTCGCTGGGATCACATGGGTATTCTGGGCTATGACCGTGACACCACACCAAAACTCGCCCAGGAGAAAAATCTGGTCGCGTTCAGAGGTGAATCTTGCGATACCGCGACTAAGCTTTCGCTGCGTTGTATGTTCGTGCGTGAAGGCGGCGCGGAAGAGAATCCGCAGCGTACTCTGAAAGAGCAGAACGTCTTTGCGGTACTTAAACAGCTTGGTTTCAGCTCAAACCTTTTTGCGATGCAAAGTGAAGTCTGGTTCTACGGCAACACCATGGCAGATAACTTCTCTTACCGTGAGCAGATTGCCGCTGAACCGCGTAACCGTGGCAAGCAGGTCGATGATATGTTGCTGGTTGAAGAGATGAGACGCTCTGTTGACGAGCATCCAAAGGGTAAGCATTTGATTGTGCTGCACACCAAAGGCTCGCACTTCTCTTACGTACAACGTTACCCGCGCAGCTACGCGAAATGGACTCCAGAGTGCGTCAGCATTGATAAAGAGTGCAGCAAAGAGCAGCTGATTAACGCTTTTGATAACTCCGTGCTGTATACCGACAGTGTGCTTGAACAAGTGATTTCTGAGCTGCGTGATAAGCGTGCGATTATTTTTTATGCCTCTGATCACGGTGAGTCTATCGACGAGCACAAACACTTGCATGGTACGCCACGTAAAATGGCTCCACCTGAGCAGTTCCGTGTGCCGTTACTGGTTTGGGCATCTGATAAATATTTGGAAAACCCGGATCGCGCACGTGAGTTTGCACATATGCAGGAACAGGCAAAAATGAAGGTGCCGCATCGCCATGTTGAACTGTATGACACCATCATGGGTTGCTTGGGTTACACGTCTCCAGACGGTGGTATCAACCAGAACAACAACTGGTGCCATGTGCCGGAAAAGAAAGCCGCACAGTAACTTTTTAGCCACATGTGCTGGAATTTAAAGCAAACAGACAGGATTTTGAATTTCAGGGATTGACGGGTAAAACGGTGCGCAGTAAGATGCGCTCCGCATTCGGCGAGTAGCGCAGCTTGGTAGCGCAACTGGTTTGGGACCAGTGGGTCGGAGGTTCGAATCCTCTCTCGCCGACCAAATTCAAGAAAACCCAACCGCAAGGTTGGGTTTTTTTACGTCTGTAGTTTATGAGGATGAGAACCTCCGAAGGAGGTTTGAGCCGAGCGAAGCGAGACAACGTTGCTTCAGCAACGGCCCGCAGGGGAATAATCCTCTCTCGCCGACCAAATTTAGAAAAGACCAACCTTCGGGTTGGTCTTTTTGCATCTGGAGTTTATCGCCACGCATCTGACATCTCGCTCATCCGCCCCACGTTAAATCCCTAATCTTGCAAAAATATCCGCTTCATCGTCCAACATCTGTCTTTATATGCTTTTGTGACATTTCCCATCGTATTTTGTTATGGAAAATCGTGGGTTAATACGCCATTGCTTATGTTTCATACCAGCATGATTCGCTGTAAGAGATGTGGATCACAAAACTTATCGTTCAGATAATCAGCATCTGGCAAGAAATTTTACAGAAATAGCACAACTGCATACCACTCCCGCTCGTCTTTTAATCAGTGGATAATTCTGGCTACATGGCAGTAGCATAAATTTCCCTGCTGGAAACAGAGCGGCTGGCTTTTTTTAAACTTTGTTCGCTGATTCTCACCTCGGTTGTAAATCCCCGTTACCTATATTGACGTTTTACTCATCTATTGACAGATTGTAGGGCGTGAGGGGCAAATTATGGACAGTCCGCACTACCACACAGCTAGCCTGACGAAAGGAACACCTGGCCTCACTACCGCCTCCGGGCATACCGAACGGACCGCACACAAATAACAAAGGTCTAACGGAAAAAACAACACGACATATGTCCCCGAATTATTTCTTGCTGCAGCACTGCGGTAACTGAACAAATCATTGTGAGCTTACTTGTGTAAGCGATCGGTGTGAGTAAAGGCAGCCTGTAAAGCCGTGGCAAGAAAGATAAAGGGAACATCACAACGGAGCAGAAGAATGAGTCTTTCCTTGAAGAAGTCAGGGATGCTGAAGTTTGGTCTGAGCCTGGTGGCCTTGACCGTAGCAGCTAGCGTTCAGGCAAAAACCCTGGTGTATTGCTCAGAAGGTTCCCCAGAAGGTTTTAACCCGCAGTTGTTCACCTCTGGTACAACTTACGATGCCAGTTCAGTGCCAATCTATAACCGCTTGGTCGAGTTCAAAACAGGTACCACTGAAATTATCCCGGGCCTTGCTGAGAAATGGGAAGTCAGTGCAGACGGTAAAACCTATACCTTCCACCTTCGTTCAGGTGTGAAGTGGCAGGACAACAAAGATTTCAAACCAACACGCGATCTGAATGCAGATGACGTCGTGTTCTCATTTGATCGTCAGAAAAATGCCAACAACCCGTACCACAAAGTTTCTGGCGGCAGCTACGAATACTTCGAAGGCATGGGTTTATCTGACCTGATCAGCGAAATTAAGAAAGTGGACGACAATACCGTTCAATTCGTGCTGACTCGTCCAGAATCACCATTCCTGGCAGATCTCGCGATGGACTTCGCCTCTATTCTTTCCAAAGAATACGCTGACAACATGATGAAAGCCGGCACGCCGGAAAAAACTGACCTGAACCCAATCGGTACCGGTCCGTTCCAGCTGCTGCAATACCAGAAAGATTCTCGCATTCTGTACAAAGCGTTCCCGGGCTACTGGGGCACCAAGCCGCAGATCGACCGTCTGGTCTTCTCCATTACGCCTGATGCTTCCGTGCGTTACGCCAAATTGCAGAAAAACGAGTGCCAGGTTATGCCGTATCCAAACCCGGCTGACATCGCTCGCATGAAGCAAGACAAGAGCATCAACTTGATGGAACAGGCTGGCCTGAACGTGGGTTACTTGTCCTTCAACACCGAGAAGAAACCGTTTGATGACGTGAAAGTGCGTCAGGCGCTGACTTACGCGGTGAACAAAGAAGCGATCATCAAAGCGGTTTATCAAGGCGCAGGTACTGCGGCTAAAAACCTGATCCCACCAACTATGTGGGGCTACAACGATGACGTGAAGGATTACACCTACGATCCTGAGAAAGCTAAAGCGCTGCTGAAAGAATCTGGCCACGCTGACGGCTTCACCGTTGACCTGTGGGCAATGCCAGTACAGCGTCCGTACAACCCGAACGCTCGCCGTATGGCTGAGATGATTCAGGCTGACTGGGCGAAAGTCGGTGTGACCGCCAAAATCGTCACTTACGAGTGGGGCGAGTACCTGAAACGCGCCAAAGCGGGCGAGCACCAGGCTGTGATGATGGGCTGGACTGGCGACAATGGGGACCCGGATAACTTCTTCGCGACTCTGTTCAGCTGTGCGGCTGCGAAAGATGGTTCTAACTACTCTCGCTGGTGCTACAAGCCGTTTGAAGACCTGATCCAACCTGCGCGTGCAACAGACGATCACAACAAGCGTATCGAACTGTACAAGCAAGCTCAGGTAGTGATGCATGACCAGGCTCCGGCGCTGATTGTTGCTCACTCCACGGTATACGAGCCTGTGCGCAAAGAAGTGAAAGGTTATGTGGTTGACCCATTGGGCAAACACCACTTTGAGAACGTGTCTGTCGAATAATAAATAACAGTAGCGTGCTTTATTCCCTCTCCCAATGGGGAGAGGGTGAAAGATTTGTGAGCAATACAGACTGAAGGCTGCAAGGCTTTCAGTCACTACAGAGAATCCGGGTTATGTTGCAGTTCATCCTCCGACGTCTGGGGTTAGTTATCCCCACTTTTATCGGTATCACCCTTCTTACCTTCGCCTTCGTGCATATGATTCCCGGTGACCCGGTGATGATTATGGCCGGTGAGCGCGGTATCTCTCCTGAACGTCATGCTCAGTTGTTGGCTGAACTTGGCCTCGACAAGCCTATGTGGCAGCAATACGTCCATTATATTTGGGGCGTGATGCACGGCGATCTGGGCATTTCGTTAAAAAGCCGTCTTCCTGTGTGGGACGAGTTCGTACCGCGTTTTAAAGCGACTATGGAACTCGGCGTTTGCGCGATGTTGTTTGCCGTTGCCGTGGGTATTCCGGTCGGCGTTCTGGCTGCGGTTAAGCGCGGTTCTATTTTCGACCACACCTCTGTGGGCCTGGCGCTGACCGGCTACTCAATGCCTATTTTCTGGTGGGGTATGATGTTAATCATGCTGGTTTCCGTCTACTGGAACCTCACCCCGGTATCAGGGCGCGTCAGCGATACAGTATTCCTTGACGATACCTTGCCACTCACCGGTTTTATGCTGATAGACACCGCCATTTGGGGTGAGCCGGGCGACTTCATCGATGCAGTGATGCATATGATATTGCCAGCCGTAGTGCTCGGTACGATCCCGCTGGCGGTTATCGTGCGTATGACCCGCTCATCCATGCTGGAAGTGCTCGGTGAAGATTACATCCGTACCGCTCGTGCGAAGGGCTTGACGCGTATGCGCGTCATCGTGGTTCATGCGCTGCGCAACGCTATGCTGCCAGTTGTAACGGTTATCGGCCTGCAGGTCGGTACGTTGCTGGCGGGTGCAATCCTGACGGAAACCATCTTCTCCTGGCCGGGCCTTGGCCGCTGGCTGATTGATGCATTGCAACGTCGTGACTACCCGGTAGTACAGGGTGGCGTATTGTTGGTCGCGACGATGATTATCCTCGTGAACCTGATCGTCGACTTACTGTACGGCGTGGTGAACCCGCGTATACGCCATAAGAAATAAGGGGCCATCATGACGCAATTAACTGAAAACAAAGTGGTAGCGGCGCCAGTTCCAATGACGCCATTCCAGGAATTCTGGCACTACTTTAAACGTAATAAAGGGGCGGTCATTGGTCTGGTGTATGTCACCGTGATGATCTTGATCGCCATATTCGCCAACGTGCTCGCGCCACACGGCCCGGCAGAACAGTTCCGTGACTCACTGTTGCACCCCCCGGTCTGGCAGGATGGCGGAAGCTGGCAGTTCCTGCTCGGTACTGACGACGTTGGCCGCGACATTATGGCGCGCCTGATGTACGGCGCGCGTCTGTCGCTGCTGGTAGGTTGTCTGGTGGTTGTGCTGTCGCTGATTATGGGCGTGGTGCTCGGCCTGGTTGCGGGCTACTTCGGTGGGCTTATCGATAACATCATTATGCGTGTTGTCGACATCATGCTGGCACTGCCAAGCCTGTTGTTGGCGCTGGTGCTGGTGGCGATTTTCGGCCCGTCGATAGTCAATGCTTCGTTGGCGCTCACTTTCGTCGCCTTGCCGCACTATGTGCGACTGACGCGCGGTGCAGTGCTGGTGGAAGTGAACCGCGATTACGTAACCGCTTCGCGCGTTGCGGGTGCAGGTTCTATGCGCCAGATGTTCATCAACATTCTGCCAAACTGTCTTGCACCGCTTATCGTGCAGGCATCCCTTGGCTTCTCTAACGCCATTCTCGATATGGCCGCTCTCGGCTTCCTCGGCATGGGTGCGCAACCGCCAACACCGGAGTGGGGCACCATGCTCTCCGATGTGTTGCAGTTCGCACAAAGTGCCTGGTGGGTGGTCACCTTCCCTGGTGTCGCAATCCTGCTGACGGTGCTGGCATTTAACCTGATGGGTGACGGGCTGCGTGATGCGCTCGATCCTAAACTCAAGCAGTAAAGGGCGACGAAATGGCGTTATTGAATGTAAACAAATTATCGGTGCATTTCGGCGACGAAAAGACACCGTTCCGTGCCGTAGACCGCGTGAGTTACAGCGTAAATCAGGGCGAAGTTGTCGGTATCGTTGGGGAATCAGGTTCCGGTAAATCGGTCAGTTCGCTGGCGATTATGGGGCTGATTGATTACCCAGGCCGCGTGATGGCGGAAAAACTGGAATTTAACGGCCAGGATCTGCAAAAGATTTCTGAGAAAGAGCGTCGTAACCTGGTCGGTGCCGAAGTGGCGATGATCTTCCAGGACCCGATGACCAGCCTCAACCCTTGCTATACCGTTGGTTTCCAGATTATGGAAGCTATCAAGGTGCACCAGGGCGGCAACAAGAAAACCCGTGTTCAGCGTGCTATCGACCTGCTGAACCTGGTGGGTATTCCCGATGCGGCTTCGCGTCTGGACGTTTACCCGCACCAGCTTTCCGGCGGTATGAGCCAGCGTGTAATGATCGCGATGGCGATTGCCTGTCGTCCAAAACTGCTGATTGCTGATGAACCAACCACCGCACTGGACGTGACCATCCAGGCGCAAATCATCGAACTGTTACTGGAACTGCAGCAAAAAGAGAACATGGCACTGATTCTTATCACCCATGACCTCGCGCTGGTGGCTGAAGCGGCACACAAAATCATCGTGATGTACGCCGGACAAGTGGTGGAAACGGGCGCATCGCAAGATATCTTCCGCGCGCCACGCCATCCGTACACTCAGGCGTTGCTGCGAGCGCTGCCTGAATTTGCGCAGGACAAAGCGCGCCTGGCCTCGTTGCCGGGCGTGGTTCCGGGTAAGTACGACCGTCCGAACGGCTGCCTGCTCAACCCACGCTGCCCGTATGCCACCGACAAATGTCGCAGCATAGAGCCAGAACTGAATATGGTGGATAACGGGCGTCAGTCCAAATGCCACTTCCCACTCGATGATGCCGGGAGGCCAACGCTATGAGTACCGATAAGGCCACCGCGCAACCTCTGTTGCAGGCCATCGACCTGAAAAAACACTACCCGGTGAAGAAAGGCTTTTTCGGCCAGGAACGCCTGGTAAAAGCGCTGGATGGCGTTTCGTTTGAACTCGAACGCGGCAAAACGCTGGCGGTGGTGGGCGAATCTGGCTGTGGTAAATCCACGCTGGGCCGCCTACTGACGATGATCGAAATCCCGACCGGCGGTGAGCTTTACTATCAGGGCCAGGATCTGCTCAAGCCTGATGAAACAGCTGAAAAGCTGCGTCGCCAGAAAATCCAGATTGTGTTCCAGAATCCGTACGGCTCGCTGAATCCACGTAAAAAAGTGGGGCAAATTCTTGAAGAGCCACTGCAAATCAACACCAGCCTGAGTAAAGCCGAGCGCCGTGAGAAATCACTGGCGATGATGGCGAAAGTCGGCCTGAAAACCGAGCATTACGACCGCTACCCGCATATGTTCTCCGGCGGCCAGCGTCAGCGTATTGCTATCGCCCGCGGCCTGATGCTTGACCCGGACGTAGTGATCGCCGATGAACCGGTTTCTGCTCTCGACGTTTCTGTGCGTGCACAGGTGTTGAACCTGATGATGGACTTGCAGCAGGAAATGGGGCTGTCATACGTGTTTATCTCCCACGACCTGTCCGTGGTAGAGCACATTGCCGACGAAGTGATGGTGATGTATCTGGGGCGCTGTGTAGAGAAAGGGACGAAAGATCAGATCTTCTCAAACCCACTCCACCCGTACACTCAGGCACTGCTGTCAGCGACTCCACGTCTGAACCCGGACGACCGCCGCGAGCGCATCAAACTTACCGGCGAGCTACCAAGCCCGCTGAACCCGCCGCCAGGCTGCGCGTTCAACGCCCGCTGCCGCCGTCGCTTTGGGCCGTGCACGCAGTTGCAACCACAGCTGAAAGAGTACGGCGGTCAACTGGTGGCGTGTTTCGCTGTGGATCAGGATGAGAACGGGGAAATTCGGTAATTCAGGATGCTCTCACCCTCTCTCACGGGAGAGGGAATAAAACGTTTTTCTCCTTCTCTTGGGGGAAAAGGTTGGGATGAGGGCGACCAATGCTTAACCCCTCGGTTCAATCCCTTTCTTCTTAAAAGCACCGCGCTTCGTGCGAACCGAAGCCGGGTTGATAATGATCGGCGGCGATACAGTGCCAGGAATCCACTAGGTTTTCATTGGGCGGTTAAACGCTATGTTTTTCCGCCCTACACCTGGGTTTAACTAGAGATAAAAACATGATTGATGAAGGTCATATCGGTTCCACTGGCGAGGCGGTGTATCCAACACTCGATCCGTTGGAGCAAAAAGAGTCGCAAATGGAGAGGTTGCGCAAAGCTGTTCTTGCGGGAGACGTAAGCGGCGAAAGCTTAATGACATTTCGTGATATTGCGGAAATTTCCCATGTGTTGTGTAACTCACGCCAAAAATAAAGCGCTCAGTTTTCATAGGGCGGATAAGCCTGCGTCATCAGCCTTCTTCATACACCCATGCTACATTTTTGTATCACCCGCCCCGCTGATGTAAATTACAGGCCGAGACACGCAAAGGAGCACCCCTTGAGCACATTAAATGCCACCCCACTCGGATTTACCTGGAATGCCAGCGTACTTCCCACCGTTAACCCAGGAAGCACTCACCGGGCGCTGGCGATTTATCAGCAGCAATTGGCCTCTTTTGTGTGGGATGCAGCCAAACTCGAAAATAACCCGTTCACCTTTATTGAGGTGCAAACGCTATTGGATGGCGTGACCGTTGGTGGACATAAATTGTCTGATGCTGAACAAGTCACGAACCTGGCGGACAGTAGCAAAAAGTTGGTTGAGCTGGTTAAGAGCGGGCGCTTTGACCTGGATAAACCAACAATCGTACTTCTCCACAGCATTATTGCGCGTAACGAAGCGCTTGAGTGGGGCGTATTCAGAGGTGAGGGTGAAGAAACAACATACTCTCCTTATGTCGCATTAGGTGAGCAAGGCGAGCATCGACCGTTGCCAACGTTAGCGGGTGCTCCAGAATTAAATCGCGTCTTTTCAGAAGGCGTGGAGTTTATAAAGACATTGCCGCCATTTGAAGGAGCACTAACGATGTTTCTCTTTGGCGCATTGCAGCAGTTCTTTTTTGACGGCAATAAACGCACCAGTCGCCATATGATGAACGGTTGGTTAATGAAACATGGCTATGACCCAATCAGCGTCCCCGCTGGCCGCGCCCAAGAATTTAATGACAAGATGGTGAGTTTCTATGTCAGTAAAGAAGGGACTGACATGCTTACTTTTCTGAATAGCTGCCGCCGAACCTGAGTGTTTCACACTTTAATTCGCGCTCAATAAGCCCTTTTATTTAAAGGGCTATAATTCTTTGGACGTTCCCCTATATCCGCAATTCATTAATTTCCTAATATATAACCCAACCTCTCGGTAAATTACCGAAACATGCACTCCCATTACTAATGTTAATTCTCTCCGCGAAATATCAGCTGACTATAAATACTCTTTATGTGTGTTGAATCACAAACAAAGTCTGCTACCTTTATCGATCAGAATTAAATGGCGTTTAATCACAAATCTATGCATCTTCATGCTTAGATAGATTTTAATAAGAAAAAAAGGTGGAGAAATGACCTCCTGAGCCTATATATTGGCTTGAAATGCCGTCGATTTATCAAAAAAAGAATAATAAAATAAGTAATGATAACGCACGGCAATTAATAACTATTCATGAAGTCAATAAGCCAAAATCATTAACTAAAAAACCTTTTTAATAGTATTGGTATAAGCTTTGAATAACTATTTTATCGAAACGTCTTATAAATCATGAGTGTCGCAATGAAAAACTATGATGACTTGCAGCGATTCAAGGATAAGACCCGCACAGGCGCTATCGAATTCAAGGATATGTCGGCGCAAAATCAACAGTCAGAAACCAGTAACTGGACAATAATTAAACAGTTGATGAATACTGGCGATGATGATTCTGTGCTTGCTCAGGCCGGGAGTATTTCTGTTCCTGCACCGCAAGCTGTGAAGGCTGATGAGTTTGATGCCAGCCACTTCAGGCCGCTTGCAGCACAACCTATCAGCAACACTGCATCACAGGGTTCGATTCTCAATAGCCTGAATAGTGCATTGCCTGAAGCTAAGTCTGCGATTTCGCAGCCAGAGCCTGGTAAACCGACCACTAATACATTGTTTGAACAACTGGCACCCGTGGTTGCATCACCTGAACCGGTTATAGAACCCATAAAAGAAACCGTGAAACCTGCCGCCGTGTCTGCGCCGCAGGCCCCTGCACCGGTCACAACCGAGCCCGTGCGTTTTGACAAACTGTTCGTAGCCAAAGGGAATACGGCGCGGAGTCATCCCGCCAAAGACTTACCGCTGCAACCGTTGCTGGAGATGATTGCGTCATGCCGTTAGTCTGTGTTTGCTCGCCAAAAGGCGGAGTAGGAAAAACCACGGTTACCGCCAATCTGGCGTATGCGTTGGCTCGCGCAGGTAGCAAAGTGTTAGCCATTGATTTTGATGTGCAGAACGCGCTGCGCCTGCACTTTGGTGTGCCTTTGTCTGATGGACGGGGTTATGTCGCTAAAGCCATTGAATCTGCAGACTGGAGCCAGTCGGTTCTGACGGCAGGCAGCAATATGTTTGTGCTGCCATATGGTGATGTCACTGAAGATCAAAGACTTGAGTTTGAACAACGTCTGACTAACGACAGCCACTTTCTGTTACGTGGGTTAAGCACTTTGCTGAACTATCCAGGTCTTGTGATTATTGCTGATTTCCCGCCAGGGCCGAATCCTGCGCTGAAAGCCGTATCGCATCTGGCCGATTTGCATTTGGTGACGATGCTTGCGGATACCGCTTCACTTTCCCTGTTGCCGCATATTGAAAACCATCGCCTGATTGGCGAGCCGCTAAATAATAAAGCCGGATATTATTTTGTCCTCAACCAGAGTGATAACCGTCGTCATATAAGCCGCGACGTAACTGCATTTATGCAGCAACGTCTTGGCGATCGCCTGCTTGGTGTTATTAACCGCGATGAAAGTGTGGCTGAAGCTAACGCCTCTCAGCAATCAATATTCGATTTCAGCCCTGCTTCCGCTGCGGCTTTTGATATTGAGCTTATTAGTAAACGTGTAGCCGCTCTTCTCGGTATAAAAATTGGTGATGGCGCGGTTCATACCGCCTTAAGAACATCAAATTTCTGACAATCATTCAGGATGTCCTATGAAAAAGGTCCTGTTCTATTTACTGCTATTGGTGTTAGCACCAATAGCAGTGCTTATCATCATTACGCCTATGGACAGCCAAAAGCAGTATATCTTTGGCTTTATCAGTCTCGCGATAATGTTTGTATTAGGCTTCAGCAAAAAGCACAGCGTGTCGATGATCATGATGCTGGTCTCAGTCTTGATGTCGACGCGTTATATTTATTTTCGAGCCACCCAAACGCTGCATTTTAATTCTGAAATAGAAGCCATTCTCGGAATAGGGTTATTTTTGGCGGAACTTTATATCTGGGTCATTTTATTACTCAGTTATCTGCAAACCTCTTTCCCGCTAAAAAGGGGCATCGTGCCGTTGCCAGCCGATACGTCGACCTGGCCGACGGTGGACGTTTATATTCCCAGCTATAACGAAAGCCTTGAAGTGGTGCGCGATACCGTCCTTGCCGCGCAGTGCATCGACTACCCGCGCGACAAGATAAAAATCTATCTGCTCGATGACGGTAAGCGGCGTGAGTTTGCGGTTTTTGCGGCAGACGTCGGCGTGGGTTACATCACGCGAAACGACAACTCGCATGCCAAAGCCGGTAACCTCAACCATGCCATGAAGCTGACCAAAGGCGAGTTGATTACGGTCTTTGACTGTGACCACGTTGCTACGCGTATTTTCCTGCAGGCGACGGTTGGCGCATTCCTGAAAGATCCAAAACTGGCACTGTTGCAGACGCCACACTACTTCTATTCACCCGATCCGTTTGAACGCAATTTATCGGGTGGACGCAATATCCCTAACGAAGGTTCGTTGTTCTACGGCCCGATTCAGCAAGGTAACGATAACTGGAACGCGACATTCTTCTGTGGCTCTTGCGCCGTTATTCGTCGCAGCGCGCTTGAAGAGATTGGTGGATTTGCGGTTGAAACGGTCACTGAAGATGCCCACACCGCACTGAAGATGCAGCGCCTTGGCTGGAAATCCGCGTTCCTGGATATTCCGCTGGCGGCAGGGCTTGCGACTGAGCGTCTGGTGCTGCACGTGATTCAGCGAACCCGCTGGGCGCGCGGCATGACGCAAATATTTCGTATGGATAACCCGCTGTTTGGCCGCGGCCTGACGTGGCAACAGCGCTGCTGTTATCTCAGCGCAATGCTCTACTTCCAGTTCGCTTTACCGCGAGTGGCGTTCCTCACCGCACCTCTGGCGTATTTGCTGTTTAACCTGAATATCATTCACTCCTCGGCGAGCCTGATTTTTGCTTATGCGTTGCCGCATTTGCTGCTAACCATCTACCTGAACTCGAGAATGAATGGGCGCTACCGCTATAGCTTCTGGGGTGAGATTTACGACCTGGTGCTGGCGTTCCACCTGGTTTTGCCAACGGTTATCACGATGATTTTCCCGAAACGTGGCAAGTTCAACGTGACGGACAAAGGTGCGTTGCTGAACGTGGGTTACTTTGATTTCAGCGTGGTGCGGCCTCATGTGATTATCGCGGTGTTGCTGACGGTGGCGGTCATAGCCGGGATAGTGCGCGCCTGTGCGCATGACTACTTTGGTGTCGACCCGAACGTTATTGCGCTCAACGTTGGTTGGGGCTTGTATAGCCTGGTGTTCTTGCTGGCGGCCATTGCGGTAGCCCGTGAAACTCGCCAGACGCGTAAAACCATCCGTATTGATGTTGAAGTGCCTGTCGTTATTCACTACGCCAGCGGTATCTCATCGCGCAGTAATACGCTCGATTTGTCGATGGGCGGCTGCCGAATTGCGGTGCCGGATGACCGACACCTCACTGACGAAATTGAAGAGATCGAGCTGCAACTGAAATCCGGTTCAATCAGTATTCCGGTGCAAGTGGTTGCCAGCGACGAACAGGCGATTCGCCTGCAGTTTGAAGAGATCCCTCTGGACCGTCGCCGGGAACTGGTGCGTGTGGTTCTGGCGCGTGCTGATGCGTGGATTAACCCGCCAAAGCCGCAGGACAACCCATTCCGTTCCCTGTTAATCATTATTCGTTGTGTATTTGACCTGTTCTGGCTGACGTGGAAATCACGCCGCGAAAATCGCCGTTTACGTCAGGAAGAAGCAAGACGTATGGCAGCAGCCGGCGAGGACAATGTTGCATGAAACGGATGACCTATAAAGTTTGTCAGTTGTTGCTCGCATTTAGTGTACTGACTTCACCGATTATGGCCGAAGAGCCTACGACAGTGGAGTCGTTGCTTCCGGTAGATTTACCGGCTCCGGGGCAAGATGCCGTGGAGTCGCAAGATTCAATGCCAGCACCAGAAACGGTGCCTGTTCCCGATCCTGTGCAAGCTCCAACGCCGGCTCCTGCTCCTGCGGCGACACCATCGGTCTTTGTTCCGGGGAGTGTCAGCAGCATTACTATGGCGCAAATGGGCCAGCCGCGTGGTATTACGCTCAGCGGTGGCCAGTTGCAGGCGGGGATTGATTTCACGCTGCCCTCGGATCAGGTCATTACTAATGCACAATTGGCGCTGAACCTAAAAGTGTCTCCGGCAATGGCGGCACGAAATACGACATTGCAGTTGATGATGAATGGACAGCCGCTAGGGACTGTTCCGCTGGGTTCTGCCGATAGCGATGTCTCGAGCTATCAGCTGGAAATCCCGGCGGCGATGGTGGTGTCGAGCAACAACATCAGCTTCAAAATTAATGATGGCGATGCCTTACTGTGCCTGCGCGACCTGTCTGAAAAATACCAGGTCACCATCATGCCGAATACGCGCCTGGATCTGGAAGGGCAACAGCTCAATATTGGCGCAGACCTCAGCCATTTCCCGCGCCCGTTCTTTGACGCGATGCAAATGACTCCGGCTGCCGTGACATTTGCCTTCCCGGCAAAAACGTTACCAGAGCAAGTGAGTGCTGCGGCATTAGTCGCTTCCTGGTTGGGGATTGAGGCGGACTATCGTGGCATCTCCTTTAACGCATTGCGCGACACATTACCGGAGAAGAACGGCATTCTGTTTGGCAAATCGGGTGAGCAGATTGGCGGTCTGACGCTGCCAGAAACGCAAAAACCGATGCTGCAAATTATCGATAACCCAGGCAACCCGGTTTATAAGCTGCTGCTGGTTGTGGGTAATTCAGACCAGCAATTACGTGCTGCGGCATGGCGTTTAACTCAGGGTAAATTCCCGGGGCAAACTGCAAGCACATTGGTTGAAAACCAGACAATCCCGATGAGCAAAGCGTATGACGCGCCGCGCTGGATTCCGACCGATCGTCCGGTACGTTTGACTGAGCTGATGCGTAAAGACCAAAGCCTGACGGCAACGGGTATCTGGCATGAGCCGTTAAGTGTGGCCTTCCGCGCCGCCCCGGACCTGTTCTTGTGGGATGGTGAAACTATTCCCGTGAAGATTGGCTACCGCTTCCCGACGGAATCCTGGATTGATGAAGAGCGTTCTTATCTTTCACTGACCTTCAACGGTACCTTCCTGCACAACCTGCCGGTAAACAAGCAAGGTGCGCTGGAAACCCTGTGGCGCAAAGTGGGCGGCGATGCGCGTCAGGAAGATTACAACCTGGCGCTGGAGCCTTACCTGATTTACGGCGACAACCAGTTGTCGTTGTACTTCAACATCCAGACCAAAGAAACGGCACCGTGTAGCGTACTGCTCAATAACAACATTAAGAGCCGTATCGATGAAAACTCATCGATTGATTTGAGCAAAACGCGCCACTTCTCGCTGCTGCCAAATCTGTCTTACTTCGTCGGTGCATCGTTCCCGTTCTCGCGCTTTGCTGACTTCGCGCATACCGTGTTGTTGCTGCCAGAAAACCCAGGTGAGGCTGAAATTAGCACCCTGCTTAATATGGCCGCGCGTTCAGGCAATGCGACCGGAACGTCGCTGAACAATAACGCCGTGATGTTCGGGGTGCCGACGGCGGGTGCCAATTTGCAACGCCTCGAAGAAAGCCACGTGCTTGCGGTTTCTACCATCAACAAAAATACCTTTAACCGAACGCTGCTGGCTCAGTCGCCGTTTACCAGCAACGAACACTCATTCGGTGTGCGGGAGCGTTCAATCTGGCAAAAAGTACAGAGCTGGCTTGAAGGCGACTGGGGCTCGACCGGTATTGCCGCCGACCGTTACTTCTCCTCTAACGAGGCATGGCGTGGGTTTGTCAGTTTCCGCTCGCAGTGGAACCCTGACCGCGTGGTGGTGATGGCGATTGGCAGCACTGACGAACAGCTTTCACGTCTTCAGACCGACTTAGCCTCGGCACGCATTAACGCCGGAATTCGTGGTGATGCCTCAATCATTACCGATGAAAATGGCGTGCGTAGCTTCCGTGTTGGCCAGCAGTTCCCAAGCGGCCAAATGCCCTGGTACATGATGGTGGTCTGGTACGCCAACCAGCATTCTGCACTGCTGGCCATTTTAGGTTTGTTGTTCGCCACAGTGATTGGCTTGAGCTTGTATGCCTTACTGAAAAAACGCGCGCATAAACGTCTTAATCCTCAGGATGATGGTAAGTAAAGGTGGTGCTCATGAATCATAAAAACAAAACCGCCCGTCGCTTGTTAACTCTGTGCTTCTTTGGCAGCCTGACGTTCGGCGCCCAGGCCGCGGAAAACAATCCGGCATTAAAAGCGCTGTTTGACCAGGCCAATTACTGGCATGAAAAGTCGCATGACGAGCTGGCAAAAGAAGCGCTGCAAAAGGTGCTGATGGTTGATGCCAATAACACGCAGGCGATGTACCTGATGGCGTTGTGGGCGCAGCAGGCCGGGGATATCAAAGGTGCTGCCCAGTGGCGCGAACGCCTCGCGGCGGTGTCACCACAAGATAACAATTTGCAGGCGCTGGATAATGCGAAACAAATTCAGCAAATCCCGCGTGGGCAGTTGGATTTGGCGCGCCAACAGGCGCGAAGCGGCAACATTCCCGCCGCACTTGCCACCTGGCGCAGTTTGTTTAATGGCGATCAACCGCCACCAAGCCTCGCACCAGAATATTATCTGACGATGGCGGGTGATAAATCACTGTATCCGCAAGCAGTGGTGGGTTTACGCCAGTTTGTCGCGCAAAACCCACAGGATAACGGTGGGAAAATTGCGCTCGGCAAAGTGCTGACCTATCAGGAAGGCACGCGCCGTGAAGGGATAGATCTGTTGCAGAATATGGCGAGCGGCAGCTCAGACGCTGATAAATCGCTGCGCCAGGCATTGTTGTGGCTTGGCCCAACGGCGAGTGACGAAACCTATTATCAAACCTTCCTGCAACGCCATCCAAAAGACATAGCGGTACAAGACCACTACCGTAAAAGTATTGGTGGTACAGCGAAAGGTGAAGGCTTTACCGCACTCAATAGCGGCAATACTGACGCGGCAAAAAGCCAGTTTGAACAAGTGCTGCAAACTAACCCGCAAGATGCCGATGCGCTTGCCGGGATGGGTTACATCGCACAACGCAAAGGTGATTACACCGCTGCATCAGAATACTTAAATCGTGCGGCAAGTCTCGGTGGCGACCAGTCGGATGAGCGCAAACAGCAAGCTGATGACGCCGCGTTTTACGGGCAACTGGCGAGCGCTCAGGCGGCATTCAAACAAGGCAATGTCAGCCAGGCGTTGGCACTGAGTGCACCTCTGGCGCAGCAAAGCGGTGAGCGAGGTACCGCGGCGAAATTATTCCGTGCTGATGTGCAGCGCCACAATAAAGATTACGCCGCCGCAGAGCAGACACTGCGCGGCATCTTGAACGAGCAGCCGAATAACGGCTCGGCCCGTGAAAACCTTTACTACGTGCTGCGTGAGCAGAATAAAACCGCCGAAGCGCAGGCTATGTTGCAAACCTTGCCTGTAAGCTTACAAGCTAAATTGCAGCCGCGAGTTTCCGGTGGCAACCCAACTGACCCAGTACGCCGCCAGGCGCAGCAGGCGGCAGCCAATGGCGATCCACAACGTGCCATCGCCATTTTGCAGCAGGGTGTCGCACGCTATCCGTCTGACCCATGGTTGCGTCTTGATTTAGCACGCCAGCTACAAAAACAGGGCAACAGCGCGGAAGCCAGCAACGTGATGGCGCCGTCTTTCCGGCCGAATGCCTCCAATACTGAACTCTATGCAGGCGCTTTGTTTGCCAGCGAAAACAACGCCTGGCAGCAATCGCAGACTTTGCTGTCGCGGATACCGGCTTCCAGCCAGACCAGCGATATGCGCGCACTTGCGGCGCGTGTTAACTACAACCTGCAAATGTCTGTTGCGGAACGTTATCTGGCGCAGGGTGATACCGTGGCTGCGGCTAATACCTTAAAAGCACTGGCTACGCGTCCACCGCAAAGCCCGGCAGATGCTGGCAAACTGGCAAAAATGCTGGCGCAAAGCGGTGATGTCAGTACCGCCGTTGCGATTGTGCGCGGCAATATGAGTCGTGGTGTACAGGGCAATGCGGGTGATTATGGCGACCAGATTGCCGTCCTTAATCAGGCAGGTCTTGGGCGTGAAGCGCAGGCGTTCCTGGCGAGCCCGGAATTGCAGTCGCGCAGCACGCCGACACAGCTTGCCAGCGTTCGTAATGGTTATGTGATCAACGAAGCTGACCAGCTTCGGACTCAAGGTAATTATGCGGCAGCGTACGACAAACTGATCCGCGCCATGCAGAGCGACCCGCAAAATACCGACCTGATGTTTGCGATGGCGCGTTTGTATCAGTCCGGCAAAATGAACAAAGAAGCTGGCGTGGTTTACGACTACCTGATGACCCGTGACACGCCTGAGCAAGATGCACGCGCGGGCGCTATCGATGTCGCACTCGCCAGCAAAGATGTGGATAAAGCGAAGCAGCTAGCGGCTGGTTTGCGTAACGATGAAACGCCGGATCGCTTGCTGTTGCTAGCGCGTGTGGCTGAAGCTGATGGCAACCACCAACAGGCGATGAGCTATTTACGCACTGCGCGTGGGAAACTGCTTGGCCTGCAAGGTGTGGGTGATGGTACTGCTCCGACATTAGGTGGCCTGGCGTTGGCGGATAACCCGTTTACCCCGAAAACCTCTGTCGCCCCGCAAGACACCGCATCTAGCTCATTGTATGGCGAAGCGATGCCGTGGCAAGTTGCTCAACTGGCACGCAATCCGCAAACTGCATATCCGGGCACGACGCGTACCGATCTGCCGGTAGAAACGGCTCAGGCAGGCACGTTGCGCCAGGTGGATAACATGATGGAGCAGTTGACCGACAAAACGGCCACATGGGCACGAGGTGCGGTATCTGTACGCGGTCGTGATGGCGAAAGTGGCCTGAGCAAACTCACCGAGATAAAGGCTCCGCTACAGTGGTCAACGGTGCCATTTGGCGATTCGCGTTTAGATCTTAACGTTACGCCAATTAGTCTGAATGCCGGTAGCTCGTCAGATGAGGCTAGTCGCCGTTTTGGTACGGGAGCATTAATTCAAGGGGAAGTTGCCAAGGATTTGTATGACTCCTCAACCACTACGCCGCCTGAACTGCCAAATATCGACAAGATCAAGGTGCCTTCACAAGGCTCGCAAAGCACTGCGGGCGTAGAAGTCGCCATGGCGTTAACGGGTGAGCAGTACAAACTTGATGTCGGCTCAACACCGTTAGGTCAGGATTTGAATACTGTTGTTGGTGGCGTGCAGTGGTCACCACAACTGACTGACTACCTGAAATTGATTTTGACTGGCGAACGCCGTGCGGTAGTTGACAGCCTGCTCTCTTATGTCGGTGTGGAAGATAAATACAGCGGCAAAAAATGGGGCCAGGTCACCAAAAACGGCGGTAGCGCGCAGTTGAGCTACGATGATGGTGATGCCGGTTTCTACGCAGGTGTCGGGCTGTATAACTACATCGGTGAAAACGTACCGAGCAACGACAACTTCACCGGCAACGCGGGTGTTTATATTCGTCCATATCGTGCTGATGACCGCGAGCTGAAAACCGGTATCAGCATGACGTATATGGACTTCTCGAAAAACCTTAGCTACTTCAGTTATGGGCAAGGCGGCTACTTTAGCCCGCAGGACTATATCAGCGTCTCCTTCCCGGTGGATTACACCCAGAAGTTTGATAACTGGAATATGTCTGTTGGCGCATCGCTGGGTTATCAGTCTTACAGCCAGGACGAAAGCCCGTATTTCCCGACTGATGCAGCCATGCAATCACAACTGGAAGATTACGTCTCCAGAGGTTTTGCCAAAGAGGCGTGGTATAGCGGTAGTAGTGAAAACGGTATGGGCTATAACTTGCGTGCCGCAGCCGACTACAAAGTTAACAAAGATATGACGATTGGTGGCCAGGTCGGCTATGACACCTTTGGTGATTACAACGAAAGTACCGCGCAACTCTACTTCCGTTACCTGCTGGGGAATAATTAATCATGAATGACGCGCAGCTTTTGCAGTATTTTCAAAATCAGCAGACGCAACCGGGTTGGTTTTCTCTGCTCCACATCATGATAGACAGCATGGTGGCGAATGCTGGCGAAGCAGAAAGCCGCCCGTTTCTGATACAAATGGGTGATACATTGGCTGGGCGTCACCCGTTAGCATTAGCGCGAACTGTGGGTGAGCTCGAAACGCAGATAAATGTTCAGCTCGCTCGTTTCAACTGGGGCTATATTGATATCGAAGCCAGCGAAACGGTGATGTTGATTCGCCACATGGCTTTACCTGTTCCTGCGGATGAAGCGCAACAGGCTTCCTGGAATAGCGCGTTTAGCGCGGTTCTGGAAGGAGTATACGCCCGCTGGTTACGTGATCAGGGCGGCAAACCGCATGTGTCGCTGTGGCGCGAGTCTTCACCGTCGGCAACAGTGGTACACTTTCGATATCAAAATAGTCGATGAGGTGCTTCAATGTTGCAGCGATGCAAAACGCTGATAGTGGCAGTCTTTGCCTTGATCTTCTGCCAGCAAGCGCTGGCAGATAATGCATGGGATAGCTATAAATCACGGTTTTTAATGCCTGATGGTCGCATCGTCGATACCGGAAATAAAAACGTCAGCCACACTGAAGGCCAGGGTTTTGCCATGATGATGGCGGTGGTCAACGATGATCAAACCAGTTTTGATAAAATGTGGAGCTGGACGCGAAAAACCCTGAAAAATCCCGAAAATGGTCTCTTCTACTGGAGATATAACCCGGTCGAGGCGCAGCCGATCACCGATAAAAATAACGCCACCGATGGCGATACTTTTATCGCATGGGCGTTGCTTAAGGCGGGAGCAAAGTGGAAAAACCAGGATTATCTCAACGAATCAGATGCGATTACCAAGGCTCTGGTAGCTCATAACGTTGTACGTTTTGCGGGTTACCAGGTGATGCTGCCCGGAGCCAAAGGTTTTAATCTTAATACCTACGTGAATCTTAACCCTTCCTATTTTATTCTTCCGGCCTGGCAGGATTTTGCTAACCGCAGCCATTTAATGGTGTGGAAGGATTTGATTAGCGACGGGCAGAAGTTGTTGGGGAAAATGCACTTTGGTAATCCACAACTCCCTTCTGACTGGGTTTCACTCTATTCTGATGGTCACACCGTTCCAGCCAAACAGTGGCCTGCTCGTTTTAGTTATGATGCGATTCGCGTTCCACTTTATGTATCATGGTTTAACCATAGCAGCCCGGAGCTTCAGGTTTACAAAAACTGGTGGGGACGTTTTGCACGCGATAAAACGCCTGCCTGGGTGAATGTGACAACCGGCGATCCCGCTCCATATATGATGAACGGTGGATTGTTGGCGGTGCGCGATTTAGTGCTACAGTCGGCAAGCGTGGAGCAGCCGCAAATTATGGCTCAGGATGATTATTATTCTGCGAGTTTAAAGATGCTGGTGGCGCTGTCGGTGAGGTGATGTTTGTTCGTGCACAACCCCCTCACCCGAACCCTCTCCATCAGGAGAGGGAACATCCTGAAGATTTCCCTGATAAGCCAGCCTCAACACCTAAACATCACTACAATGCAGTATACTCAGCCTGCTTAAGAATATGCCCTATACGGCACGGTAATTGCGGAGAGTAAGTTTGCGAGTCAGTCGTTCATTAACGATTAAACAAATGGCAATGGTGTCAGCCGTTTCCATATTGTTTATTTTCATTTTTATCGTGGTACAGCTTTTCCACTTTGTGCAGCAAAGCCGCTACGACACTGCAAGCCAGATGGAGAAAATCGCCCATTCGGTGCGTATTCCGCTGTCTGCAGCAATCCTTAAAGCAGATATTCCCCAAGCTGAATTCATTCTTAATCAAATACAACCCTCCGGGATTATCAGCCGGGCAGATGTTGTTTTACCAAACCAGTTCCAGGCGTTACGCCAGAGCTTTGCACCGGAACGCCCGATTCCGATGTGGATTGCTCGCCTATTTGAGCTCCCGGTGCAAATTTCGTTACCGCTGTATTCACTTGAGCGCCCGGCAAACCCGCAGCCGTTGGCTTATCTTGTGTTGCAGGCGGATTCCTGGCGGATGTACAAATTCATCATTAGTACGATTTCCACGTTGTTGACCACATATTTGCTATTGGCGCTAATTCTCTCGGTTGCCATCAGCTGGTCGATTAACCGTTTAATTGTGCACCCGATCCGCAAAATCGCTCGTGAGCTCGACAGCCTAAGTCCGCAAGATGCGGTGAGTCATCAGCTCAAACTGCCGCATCTTCATCATGATGATGAGATTGGTATGCTGGTGCGTAGCTATAACCGCAATCAACAAATGTCGCTGCGCTTGCATGAAGAAATGAGCGCTGTGAGCACCCGAAACATGCTCACAGAACTGCCAAATAAAGCTCTGTTCCTGGCGTTGCTTGAACAACTCACGGCGAGTGGGAAGAACAGCACACTGATCGTGATTGCCAGCGAAACCTTGCAGGATGCAGCCGGTGTATTAAATGAAGAGCAGCGCGAAATGCTGTTGCTGACGCTGGTCGAAAAAATTAAAAGTGTTCTCTCGCCGAATATGGTTCTGGCACAGCTTAGTGGCAATGACTTCGGCATTATTGCGCATGGTGTTCAGGACGCCTGGCAGGCCATGGCACTGGCAAAGCAAATCCTCACTGTGCTCAACGAAAAATTACCGATTCAATCGATCTCCCTTAAGCCTACGGCCAGCATCGGTATTGCGATGTATCACGGCGGTTTGGCAGCAGAACAATTGTATCGCCGCGCGGTATCGGCGGCATTTTCCGCCCGTCGCCATGGCAAAAATCAGATTCAATTCTTTGACCCTGAGCAGATGGAATTAGCTCAACGCCATCTGACTCAGGAACAGGATTTATTGAACGCTTTAGAGAACCAGCAGTTCGCTATTTGGCTGCAACCGCAAGTCAACATGCTTACCCGCGAAGTTGTCAGTGCGGAGGTTTTGCTGCGTATGCGACAGCCTGATGGCAGTTGGGCGTTACCTGACGATTTGATTGCGCGTATTGAAGACTGTGGCCTGATGTTCACCATCGGCAACTGGGTACTTGAAGAAGCTTGCCGCGTCCTGGCGGGTTGGCAGAGCCAGGGCATCACGATGTCGTTGTGTGTGAATGTCTCTGCACATCAGTTGCTGCACGAAGAAATGGGCTCGTCGTTGTTAGAGTTGTTGACGCGTTATCGCATTCAGCCGGGCATGTTGATTTTGGAAGTGACGGAAAGTCATCATATCGACGATCCGAAAAGGGCGATCGGTATTTTGCGCCCGTTGCGTAAAGCCGGAGTGCGCATCGCATTGGATGACTTTGGGATGGGCTATGCCAGCCTGCGCCATTTGCACCATTTGAAAGCGCTGCCGGTAGATATCCTGAAACTCGACAAGAGCTTTATCGATGGCCTGCCGGAAGACAGTGCGATGGCTGGCGTGATTATCGGTATGGCGAAAACTCTTGGGCTGAAACTTGTAGCCGAAGGGATTGAGAACCAGGCTCAATGTGACTGGCTATTAAACGAAGGTGTGACTCTTGCTCAGGGTTATCTATTCTCCAGGGCCATGACTCTTAAAGAGTTTGATGCGCAGTATCTATCTACCCCTCAACAGTAAATGATTTGTTGTAATTGTTACTTGGCTGGCGCGAGTCAGCTCAATTATTTAACAATTATGTTTACAAATTAGCGCGATATCACTTTTGAGTGTTTTTGTGGGTGTTATTTTCGATGCCGCAAGCCGAAAGGTTTGCGGAATCTTCACCTCTCAAGGACACCCTATGAAACTCTCTCTTTTCAAAAGCCTCTACTTCCAGGTTCTGACGGCAATCGCTATCGGCATCTTGCTGGGACATTTCTACCCAGAGTTAGGCGCGCAGATGAAACCGCTCGGCGATGCGTTCGTTAAACTGATTAAAATGATTATCGCGCCGGTTATCTTCTGCACCGTTGTGACCGGCATCGCTGGCATGGAAAGCATGAAAGCTGTCGGCCGTACCGGTGCCGTGGCGCTGCTTTACTTCGAAGTGGTCAGTACCATCGCCCTGATTATCGGCCTCATCGTAGTAAACGTGATGCAGCCAGGTGCTGGCATGAACGTTGACCCGGCAACTCTTGATGCTAAAGCGGTAGCAATCTATGCCGAACAGGCGCAACAACAGGGTATCGTGGCGTTCTTGCTGGATGTTATTCCAGGTAGCGTTATCGGTGCTTTTGCCAGTGGCAATATCTTGCAAGTGCTGTTGTTTGCAGTGTTGTTTGGTTTTGCACTGCATCGTCTGGGCCACAAAGGCCAACTGATTTTCAACGTCATTGAAAGTTTCTCGCAGGTCATCTTCGGCATCATCAATATGATCATGCGTCTTGCGCCAATCGGTGCTTTCGGGGCCATGGCGTTTACTATCGGTAAATATGGCGTGGGCTCGTTGGTACAGCTCGGCCAGCTGATTATCTGCTTCTACATCACCTGTATTCTGTTTGTTGTGCTGGTCCTGGGGTCTATTGCCCGCGTGACAGGCTTCAGCATCTTCAAATTTATCCGTTACATCAAAGAAGAGCTGCTGATTGTGCTGGGCACATCTTCATCTGAATCTGCGCTGCCAAGAATGCTCGATAAAATGGAAAAACTCGGCTGCCGCAAATCGGTTGTGGGGCTGGTGATTCCAACCGGTTACTCGTTTAACCTTGATGGTACCTCCATTTATCTGACGATGGCGGCGGTGTTTATCGCGCAGGCAACCAACAGTCACATGGATATCTTCCATCAAATCACGCTGCTGGTGGTGTTGCTGCTCTCCTCCAAAGGAGCGGCGGGTGTGACCGGAAGCGGCTTCATTGTGTTGGCTGCGACCATCTCCGCTGTGGGCCACCTACCGGTAGCCGGACTTGCGCTGATTTTGGGTATTGACCGCTTTATGTCGGAAGCCCGTGCGCTGACAAACCTGGTCGGTAACGGTGTTGCGACGGTCGTAGTGGCGAAGTGGGTGAAGCAACTGGATGAGAAACAGTTGAAAGAAACTCTTGATAATCCACATTCCGCAAAAAAAGTGAGCGAAGTCTCGTCTTAACCCTCTCAATTGCCCACAGTGACTTGCCCTCGCTGTGGGCTGCTGCGCATAATTGACCCCTGAGCCATTTTCTTTGGCGTTTTTTTCAATTTTAAAGTGACGTTTCCGCGAAGATGCGGTCAAACGGAGTGGTGAAATGCCACTTGTGGTGGCTTTATTGCGTAATGCTATGTCGCCATTACACTTTTTAATCAGGATTGTTTTCCAGGGGTTCACATGCAGGGCACCAAAATTCGACTCTTAGCTGGCGGATTGCTGTTGGTCGCCGCCGCCAGTAATGTGCAGGCAGAAGCACTTCAGCCCGACCCAGCCTGGCAACAAGGGACGCTGGCCAACGGTTTTCAATGGCAAGTCCTGGCCACACCTCAACGTCCTAGCGATCGTATTGAAATTCGTCTGTTGGTTAATACTGGTTCATTGACTGAAACCACCCAACAGAGCGGCTATAGCCACTTTTTACCTCGTCTGGCGCTGACACAAAGCGGCAGCTTGCAGCCGTTACAGGCTCGTTCTCTATGGCAGCAAAGTGTGGACCCAACGCGTCCGCTGCCCCCGGTTATCGTCTCTTATGACTTCACGCTGTTTAATCTCAGCCTGCCAAATAACCGCAATGATTTACTCAAAGAAGCCTTAACCTATCTTTCAGACAGTAGCGGCAAAATGGCGATTACCCCAGAAACGGTGAATGTCGCGCTGCAAGCTCAGGATATGGTTGCCACCTGGCCGATGAACACCAAAGACAACTGGTGGCGCTATCGCCTGCAAGGTTCCACGCTGTTGGGCCATGACCCGGCAGAAGATCTCAAGCAGCCGGTTGATAACGAACAACTGAAGGCGTTTTACCAGAAATGGTATACCCCGGATGCAATGACGCTGATTGTGGTGGGTAATGTCGATAGCCGCAGCGTAGCCGATCAAATCAACAAAACCTTTGGCACCCTGACTGGCAAGCGCGAATCACCAGCACCGGTTGCAACCCTTTCTCCGCTTAAACGCACTCCGGTAAGTTTGATGACCGATAGTGTGCGTCAGGACAGGCTCTCACTGATGTGGGATAACGCCTGGCAGCCTATTCGTGAGTCTTCTGCGCTATTGCATTACTGGCGTGCAGATCTCGCCCGTGAGGCGCTGTTCTGGCATGTGCAGCAGAATCTGAGCAAGCAGAACCAGACAGACCTCAACCTGAGCTTCGATTGCCGTGTGCTGTACCAGCGTGCGCAATGTGGCATTAACCTTGATTCACCTAACGATAAACTGAATGCTAATTTGGCGACCGTGGGCAAAGAGTTGCTTAAGGTGCGTGATAAAGGGCTTTCGCAGGAAGAATTTGATGTGTTAATTACACAGAAAAAAGCTGAGCTTGCCAAGTTGTTTGCCACTTATGCGCGTACTGACACCGACGTGTTGATAAGCCAGCGCATGCGTTCACTGCAAAACCAGGTGGTTGATATCGCACCGGAACAGTATCAGAAGCTGCGTCAGAATTTCCTGAACAGTTTGACGCTGAACATGCTGAACCAGGATTTGCGCCAGCAGTTGTCTCAGGACATGGCTCTGGTGTTGTTGCAACCGCAGGGTGAACCTGAGTTCAATATGAAGGATTTGCAAGCCACGTGGGATAAAGTGATGGTTCCTTCGAAGGCACTTCCGATAACGGATGAACCTAAGCAGGATACGACTTCAGATATTCCTCCGGCTCAGTGACCGTAAAATAAAAAGGCGCCTTTCGGCGCCTTTTTGACGCCCTTATTACTTTGGCATCGCTTCTTTAGGAATGATCGCGCCGCGATACTGAATCACGGTGCTCGCGGTCAAATGCCCGCGTTTTGCTGCTTCTTCTGCATTGCCACCGGTCAAACGCACCGCCAGATAGCCCGCGCTGAAAGAGTCACCAGCAGCCGTAGTATCGATAACTTTTTCTTTCGGTAATTTCACCGCTGGCACTTCTAATGTTGACTCACCCTGAATCGCTACCAGGCAAGAATCAGCGCCACGCTTGATAACCACTTCACGCACACCAGCTGCCTGAGTACGGTGAATCACTTCTTCAACAGGCTTCTCGCCCCACAGCAAATCTTCGTCATCCAGCGTCAGGAACGCGATGTCGGTGCAGGTCAGCATTTGCTGATAGACCTGTTGCGTCTCTTCACGGCTTGCCCACAGGCGCGGACGGTAGTTGTTATCGAAGATAACCTTGCAACCGTTCGCACGGCACTGAGTCAGCAGAGCCATCAGCTTTTCACGGCTAGCCGCGTTGAGGATAGCCAGACTGATACCGCTCAGATACAGGTAGTCGAACTGTGCCAGTTCTGCGCAAATAGCCTGAGCTTGATCGCTCTCCAGCCAGAAACGGGCTGCGGCTTCGTTGCGCCAGTAATAGAACGTGCGCTCACCGGTAGAGTCAGTCTCGATGTAATACAGGCCCGGCAAACGGTGCTCCAGGCGCTGTGTCAGTTCGGTGTGAACATTTTCTTGCTGCCATGCGTCGAGCATTTGCTGGCTGAAGTTATCTTCACCCAGAGCTGTAACGTAATGGACTTCAAGATCGGCTGCGTCAACCTGACGTGCGATATAAACGGAAGTGTTTAGGGTATCGCCACCAAAGCCGCGGCTAACTTCCGCACCTTTTTGCGACAGTTCAATCATACATTCACCGATAACGGCGATTTTGCGCGTTGGCATAGCAGTAAACCTGAATTAATGAAATTGCCACTAGTTTGCTGGTCGGCTAAAAACGAGTCAAACAATTTAAAACGATGTTTCGGAAAACTTTGAGCTAAGGCAGTTTATTGCCGATGTTAGATAACTAGCATTGATTGAGGTTGTACTGAAAGCGAACATAAAGTTCTCATGCGCCACGCCGATAACTTCTCGATGAGCCATCTGAGTTATCAAGGTAAACAGGACGTACATGATGAAGTTTAAGCAGATCACTCACCGGCTTAATACGCTTGAGGCGAGTGTCGAAAGTTTGCAGGAACGGCGGTTCTGGCTGCAATGCCAGCGGCAGTACACCTTCCAGCCGATTTATAAAATCGACGGCAGCTTAATGGCAATAGAGTTGCTAACGGTGGTGACACACCCTGATGAACCGGAAATTCGCATTCCACCCGATCGTTACTTCACATCTGTCTCTTACCGTACGCGACTGATGGTTATCGAAGAGCAACTTAGCCTGCTGGCTGAGTGGGAATCCATCTTCCTTGGCTATAAAATTTTAGCCTCGGTAAATGTTGATGGCCCGACATTGATGGCGATGAAACAGCACCAGCCGATTCTTACGCTTATCAATAAAATGCCGTGGGTGCGTTTTGAGCTGGTTGAGCACATCACCCAACCACAGGCTGTGACGCTTGCTGGGATGCAGGAATTTGGCCCGTTGTGGCTTGATGATTTCGGTACAGGTGTTGCGAATTTCTCCGCATTAAGTGAGATGCACTATGACTACATCAAAGTCGCGCGTGAGTTGTTTATCATGCTGCGCACCACCGATGAAGGTCGCAATTTATTCACCATGCTGCTGCAACTGATGAACCGCTACTGCAAGGGTGTCATCGTTGAAGGTATTGAAACTGAAGATGAATGGCGTGATGTCCAACGCTCGCCCGCCTATGCCGCGCAAGGTTATTTTCTCTCACGGCCCATTCCATTTGAACAGTTGGAGAATGTGCTGATTCGCCTCTCCTGATGCCGTTTTGGCCCCGCTCAACTATCTTTAGTTAAAGCGAGCCACATCAGGAAAGGGGGCAAGGCATGACTAAAACTGGAAAAATTGTAAGCGGTGTCGTCGGGGTTTTATTGTTGTTGGTTGTGGTGGCAATCATTGTGATTGCGACGTTTGACTGGAATCGGCTCAAACCGACCATCAACCAAAAAGTCTCGACAGAACTGAACCGGCCATTCGCTATTCGTGGCGATTTAGGTGTGGTTTGGGAACGTAACAAAGAAGAGACGGGCTGGCGCAGTTGGGTGCCCTGGCCGCATGTTCATGCCGAAGATATTATTCTTGGTAACCCGCCTGATATTCCTGAAATCACGATGGTGCATCTACCGCGTGTTGACGCCACCCTGGCACCGCTAGCGCTGCTGACCAAAACCGTCTATATCCCGTGGATTAAGCTTGTACAGCCTGATGCGCGGATTATTCGACTGTCAGAAAAAAACAACAACTGGACGTTTAAACTTGCCAGCGATGGGACAAAAGATCCCAACCAGTCGCCGTCTGCCTGGTCATTCAGAATGGACAATATTCTGTTTGATAAAGGCCGCATCGCCGTTAACGACAAGGTCACCAAAGCGGATATTGAAATCCTCGTCGACCCGCTCGGTAAGCCGCTGCCATTTAGTGAAATCGAAGGCAGTAAACCCAAAGGCAAAGACGCCGCGAAAGCCGGGGATTATGTCTTTGGCCTGAAAATGAAAGGCCGTTATAACGGTGCGCCGCTCGAAGGCAGCGGCAAAATCGGCGGCATGTTAGCGCTGCGTAGCGAAGGCGACACCGCCTTCCCGGTGCAGGCGGATGTGCGTTCCGGTAATTCCCGCGTGGCGTTTATCGGCACGGTTAACGACCCGATGAAAATGGGCGGCGTCGATCTGCAGCTTAAATTCTCCGGCGATTCGCTGGGTAATCTCTACGATTTAACCGGCGTGTTGCTGCCAGATACGCCACCGTTTGAAACGGATGGGCACCTGCTGGCAAAAATCGACACTGAAAAAGGCTCGGTATTCCGCTACCAAAACTTTAACGGGCGCATTGGCGACAGCGACATTCACGGCTCGCTGACCTACTCGCAAGGCAAACCGCGCCCGAAACTGGAAGGCGATCTCGAATCTAAACAGCTCCGTCTTGCGGATCTCGGCCCGTTAATTGGCGTGGATTCGGGCAAAGGTGCGCAGCAAAGCAAAAAGTCAGAGCAGGCGAAAGGCGAGAAAACGAATCAGCCCGCCGACAAAGTGCTGCCGTATGACCGCTTCGAAACCGACAAATGGGATGTGATGGACGCCGATGTGCGCTTTAAAGGCGGCCGTATCGAACATAGTGGCACGCTGCCACTGAGTAACTTATCCACGCACGTGATTTTGAAGAACGCTGACCTGCGGCTCCAGCCGCTGAAATTTGGCATGGCGAACGGCACCATCAGCGCCAATATCCACCTGGAAGGCGACAAAAAGCCGATGCAGGGGAGAGCGGATATTCAGGCGCGGCGTTTGCAGCTCAAACAGTTGATGCCAAAAGTGGAGTCGATGCAGAAAACGCTCGGTGAGTTAAACGGCGATGCGGAATTACGGGGCCGTGGCAACTCTATTGCTGAGTTGCTGGGCAGCAGTGACGGCAACCTGAAACTGCTGATGAACGACGGGTTAATCAGCCGCAACCTGATGGAAATCGTCGGCTTAAACGTCGGGAACTATATTGTTGGGCAAATCTTTGGTGATGACGAGGTGCGGATTAACTGTGCGGCGGCAAACCTTGATTTACGTGGTGGAGTCGCGACGCCGAGAATATTCGCCTTTGATACTGAAAACGCGTTGATTAACGTTACAGGGACTACCAACTTTGCCAGCGAACGGCTCGATTTAACCATCGATCCTGAAAGCAAAGGGATTCGTATCATCACGCTGCGTTCGCCACTCTATGTGCGCGGCACCTTTAAGAATCCGGATGCAGGCGTGAAAGCCGGGCCGCTAATTGCGCGTGGCGCGGTAGCGGCAGCTCTGGCGACGTTGGTGACACCAGCCGCAGCTCTGTTGGCGCTGATCTCGCCGTCCGAGGGCGGTGACAATCAGTGCAGCCGTATTTTGGGGCAGATGAAGAAGTAACGCCCTCACCCTGGGCTGTCTCTTAGTCACAACTCTGTGAGTCGGGAGACAGTTCCGTTCACCCGATGTTCAGTGTTTCATATAGCCACTGAACCGGTGAACGACTTAGGGTGGCCACCGTCGCCACCCTAAGAACCCGGACTCCCGGCAAATCAATCGCCGCAAGCGGTAAACACCGTTTTTCACCCAACATTCGCGGTCGTTCGCGACTCGTTCCCGACGATCGCTCACTCACGTGGCTCCCGGCCACGTGACCCCGACTGAAGGGTAAAAAACGGCGCGATTGAAGCCGGAACCCAAGGTCAACGTCAAAACCCAAAGACCACACCGAACCGGTTTTTACCTTGTTCCCGGTATAAATTGCCCCAGTGTTCCCCATAAGTCAGGGTTGAGCTGCCGGGAGCAGCGAAAGTGAGCGATCGCCGGGAGCGAGTCGCGAACGACCCTGAACGTTGGGGATAAGCTGGGGTTTACCGCGCAGCGGCAATTTAATGACCGGGCGCCAGGATTATCAAGGAGAGGGCGTTCTCTCCTTGATACGTTCACCGTTAACAATGGTTGCAGAAGTCGCCAGACGTTCGGGTGAACGGAAAAACCTCTCATCTTACAGATCTCGCCCTGATAGATTGCCAGAGCGAGATGGTTATAAGAGAAAGCCTTTAGTGGGGAGGGTGAAAAACCTAAAGCGACAAATGACGCGTCTCTTTCGACACCAACAGCGCAATCAGCGTAATCGCTGACATCGCTGCCAGATACAAGCCGACATAGAACAGACCGTAATTTGCCTGCAACCAGGTCGCGATATACGGTGCCACAGACGCACCCAGAATCGACGCCACATTATACGAGAACGATGCCCCGGTATAACGCACTTCGGTTGGGAACAGCTCTGGCAGCAGTGCGCCCATCGGTCCGAAAGTTAATCCCATCAGGCTCAGACCAATCAGCAGGAACGCCATCACCAGCGTCGGGTTGCCGGAACCCAACAGCGGCTGGAACACAGCTAATGCGAACACAATCATCAGGCTGGTGATCACAATCATGCACTTACGGCGGCCAAATTTATCCGCGAGATAGCCCGCGATCGGCACCATCACGCCAAAACCAATCACCGCCATCATCAGCATCCACAATACATCGTTGCGCGAGAAACCGAGGCCTTTTGGCACCGCCGCGGTGCTGAACGTCATTGAATAGACCGTCATGATGTAAAACAGTGTGTAAGTCGCCAGCATAATAAAGGTGCCGATAACGGTCGCTTTTAAATGCTTTGTCAGAAGTGTGCCGAGCGGTATTTTCACCTGCTTGCCCGCTTTGGCAATTTTGGCGAACACTGGCGTTTCATGCAGTGAAACACGCACATACAGGCCGATTATCACCAGCACCGCAGAAAGAATAAACGGCACGCGCCAGCCCCATGACATGAACTGCTCGTCGGTTAAGAGCCATGAGAGCAGCAGGAAGGTGCCGTTGGCAAAGAAGAAGCCAATTGGTGCGCCCAACTGTGGGAAAGAGCCGTACAGTGCACGTTTACGTGGTGGTGCGTTCTCGGTTGCGAGCAATGCCGCTCCGCCCCATTCGCCACCCAGCCCCAGGCCCTGCCCAAAACGCGCCAGTGCTAACAACATTGGTGCCAGCACACCGATAGTTTCGTAGCTCGGCAGCAGGCCGATAACGACAGTTGAAACACCCATTGTCAGAAGTGATGCCACCAGTGTCACTTTGCGGCCTACGCGGTCGCCAAAGTGGCCAAATAGCGCGGAACCAATTGGGCGTGCAACAAAGGCAATAGCGAACGTTGCCAGCGACTGTAGCGTGGCAGCGGTTGGGTCACCTTGCGGGAAGAAGATATGCGGGAAAACAATGACCGCAGCAGTAGCGTAAATATAGAAATCAAAGAATTCGATGGCGGTGCCGACAAGCGAGGCAACGACAACTTTTCCGCGTGAGTTGACGGGTGTGGCGTCAGTTTCGGTATTGATTGAATCAGCGATGGTGGCTTGCATAGATTTTTCTTATTTATAGCGAACGAAAGCCATATTACGCATAGCAAAAGGCGCATTTCAACGCGCGGTTGCCTCCCTCGCTGTGCGATTAACGCGCAATAAGAGGATAATTTTTAGTCCAGAAAATAAATATCCACGTCGTGCTTCTCATATTTAAAAAATCAGCGAATAAAACTGCTTTTAGGTTAAATAAAAGTTACAGGCTGGATTTATGTGCTGAAACAATATCTCGTACCAGCCTGTTATCAATCAACTATGGGTTTTACCCGGCATTCTCGGGTCATCTTTGTATTGTGCGGTGGCAATCCATGCGGCACAAAACAGCGTCAGGCGGGCGAAGAAATAGAAGAAGGCCATCAGACCTAAAACAGAGCCAAATGCTGCGCCGGAGGGGGATTTTATCAGCGCTGGCAAGCTGTAGGTCATAATGATTTTGATAACCTCAAAACCAATTGCCGCAATCAACGTGCCACGAATCAGAGCTTTCTTGCGTGGGCGGTGGCGTGGAAGACGCCAGAAAATCCAGAAGAACAGCAGGTAGTTAGCAAAAATAGAGATCGCTAACCCGACTAAATGCCAAACCGGTTTTAACCATTCGATACCGTCGAGATGCAAAAGAGTTATCAGGAATGCCTGGGCTGAACCGGCAACCGACGTGATTGAAAGCGTCACAATCAGTGCCACCAATAAACCAATTAGCGACACTAAATCACGCAGATACTTTACCCAGAACTTCTCCTGATCTTGTGGATTCCTTTCCCACTTATCGCGCGACTGAGCACGCACCGCTTCACGCAAATTCCCCATCCAGTTGATACCGGAATAGAGTGCAATCAGCAGCCCGACCAGGCCAACGGTTGTACGCTGTTGCACCGCAGTATTGATGGTGCTTTTCAGCGTCGCAGCAAGCGTTGGCTCACTAACGTTGATGAGGATTTTATCGAAAATCTCTTCCAGCAGTGTGGGATGCGAGGCGAGGATATAACCGGCGGCGGCAAACGCCACCATCAAAATCGGGATCAGTGACAGGAACGAAAAATAGGTGATAGCTGCGCCAAACTGATTGCCCATGCGGTCATTAAACCGTTCGGTGGCACGTAACAGATGAGCGACCATCGGGCGTTTCGCGGCTTTATTGACACTGGCAATCGTATGATTAACCGTCTCATTTTTTGTCTTGATATTGACCAACGGCTCCGATTCATCGGGTTTCTCAGGCGCAACTGGTTCGGATTTGGGTTGCGTCTGAAATTTGGCGACAGGCTCATAATCGAGCGATTCAGTTGGGCGTTTCTCGCTGTTATCCGATGTAGTCATCAGGTTATTTTTTCCTTTAGATAAAACAAGCTCTTCACGAAATTATAGCCTGGAGCTAGTCGACGTAACCTTTAACCAGCCCAGTCAGCCACTCCATAAACAAATGAACCCGGCGTGAAAGGTTGCGACGATGTGGATACAGCAGGGAAACCGGCATCGGTTCGGCGCGATATTGCGGCAGGATCTCCACCAGTTTTTTACTCTTGAGTAACTCTTTTACGCCGATACGAGGTACCTGGATGATACCAAGCCCGGCAAGGCATGCCGCCTGATACGTTTCGGTGCTATTCACCGTTATCACACCACCCGTTTTTACCCAGCGCGTGTTTTTATCTTCCATAAATTCAAACCCTTGCGGTCGGTTGCCGAGGTTGAGTGCGTAATGCACCACGGCGTGAGATGCGAGATCGTCAAGGTTCTCCGGATAACCGAAGCGCGCCAGATAATCGGGGCTGGCACAGTTTATTAAAGTCAGTTTCCCAAGCGGTCTCGCCACCAGTCCCGAATCTTTAAGCTGCCCAACACGAATAACGCAATCGAACCCTTCGCGCACTACATCGACCATGCGATCGCTGCTACTTAATTCCAGCTCGATACCTGGATATTGCTGCAAGAATGCGGGCAGTTTGGGGATAACTAAATTTCTAGCCACGCCGACCGGCATATCCACGCGCAAACGCCCGCTGACACTTTTGGGATCGTGTAAAAAAAGCCCATCTAATTCGTCCAGGTTAGCGAGTAAATCGCGGCAGCGTTCGTAATAGACCATCCCATCCTGGGTGAGTTGTACCCGACGCGTGGTGCGATGCAATAGCCTTGTTCCTAGCACCCCTTCTAGCGCCTGAATCTGACGCGATACGCTACCTTTAGGTAGGCCCAGAGAATCGGCTGCGCGAGTAAAACTCTCCAGTTCAGCCACTCTAATGAATAGCTGCATTGCTTGTATTTTATCCACTATTTTTCCTTATTGTTGTTGTGGGTGAAACAGTGATGCTCAATTGGCAGTCTTTATTGATTTTGTAGCATCTAATAAGCTCTATCTCAATCACCGGACAGTTATCAACGAGGCAAATCATGAGTCAAACAATCGCATTAGTGACCGGCGGCAGCCGTGGATTAGGTAAAAACGCAGCATTGAAGCTGGCAGCGCGCGGCGTGAATATTATTCTGACCTACAACAGTAAGCAGCAAGAGGCGCTAAATGTTGTTCGCGAAATTGAGCTAATTGGCGTAAAAGCTGTGGCAATTCAATTGAATGTCGCCGAAAGCGCCTCATTTAGCGCATTTGCTAAAGAAGTGAAGCAGCAGTTGCATGACGTGTGGCAGCGCGATTCGTTTGATTATTTATTAAACAACGCCGGAACCGGGCTGGATGCGCTGTTCGAAAAAACAACAGAAGAACAATTTGATGATTTAATGAATATCCATTTGAAGGGGCCATTCTTCCTGACGCAGCAACTGTTGCCGCTGATTAAAAACGGCGGTCGTATCCTGAATGTTTCGACTGGCCTGACGCGTTTTGCGCTGCCAGGGAAAGCTGCTTATGCCGCAATGAAAGGTGCGATGGAAGTGCTGACAAAGTACCAGGCCAAAGAGTTGGGTGCGCGTGGGATCTCGGTGAACATTATCGCACCGGGTGCAATTGCGACTGATTTCGGTGGTGGTGCAGTGCGTGACAACGAACAGGTAGCGAATGCCATTGCTGCGCAAACGGCATTAGGGCGTGTCGGGCAGCCGGATGATATTGGTGATGCAATTGCTGTGCTGCTCAGTGATGAAAGCCGCTGGATGAATGCGCAGCGCATTGAAGTTTCTGGTGGAATGTTCTTATAAGAAGGGGCATTTGCGGGGGTGATATTCATCTCACTCTCGCCTGTTGGATATTAATCAAAAATACTGAATGATATGAGCGAATCATTCCACTATCACCATTTGTGATACGGCATTATTCTTATCACATCGAAAGCGAACAAGCTTTCTCACTTAAAAAAGCTCAAGGATATACATTATGAAAAGCATCAAATATTTTGCCGTAGTTATGACTCTGGCTGCTTCATTCTCAAGTTTTGCTGCAACCACTCAATCTGTTGAAAGCCAGAAAATCGGTACAGTTTCGGTGAGCGGTGCTGCGAATATCGATAGCCTACAGGCACAACTGCAAGCAAAAGCTGAGCAGGCTGGTGCGAAATCAATCCGCATCATTTCTGCTGGTGGCGATAACAAAGTGTTTGGTGTTGCCGAGATGTATAACTAAGAATTCACGCTGTATGGGCCGCCGTTGTGCGGCCCGTGTTTTATCTGAACTCGCTGCGTAACAAACCAAATATCCAGTCATCCTGCCAGGTTCCAGCAAGAAAATAGTTTTCTCGCAGTATCCCTTCCGGCTGAAAACCGGCTTTTTCTAGCGTTTTTTTCGAACCGATATTCCCTACCGTGACTGTTGCTGTCAGTTTGCGGATCGCGCATTTCTCAAAGGCAAATTTGCACACGGCATGAAGCGATTCATAACCGTAGCCTTGCGCGTGAAAAATGGGATCGAGAATAAACCCCACTTCTGCCATTTCATCATCTCCACGCACAAACCCAGTAAAGCCAATAGGCGTGCCGTTATGTCTGTCGCACATGACAAGGCAAAGCCAGTGTCGACTATGCGTTTCCCAGCGTACAAGGCGTGAATTAAAAATCTGTCGAACCTCAGCTTCTCGACGTTCATCGGAAACATAACGCATCACGTCTGGATCTTGCTGTAAGCGTAAAAAGAACGGCCATTCTTGCTCGGTAATTTGGGTTAAATTCAGTCTGGAGGTCACAAGTGGGAACATGGTTTTTAATCCACGATAAAGAGAGTTGCGCCAATAGCGGTGGAGGAGCGATGCGGTTCAGCATTATCGGCGACCTGATAGCTCATTCCCGGCTTTAAAGTAAATACGCGCCCGTCTTCCAGCTCAGTTTGTAATTCTCCCGCCAGGCAAAACAGAATGTGCCCTTTCTGGCACCAGTGATCAGCGAGATATCCAGGGCTGTATTCCACCATCCGAACACGTATTTCCCCGAATTGCTGAGTGCGCCATAGAGCGTTACCCGTGATGCCTGGATGTTCTGTAGCGCTCAGTGTCGCCCAGTCGGTGGTGTTAAACGGCAGGTCGTTAATACGCATTGCTGATCCTTATTATTTTTTTAGGTGGTATTTGCTCCTTTAGTGATATCAGCAAAAAATTAACGGCGCCATATTTATGCGCCGTTATTAAGGGTTACTTCCAGTGGGATAAATCATCACATGTCAGCCCAATATCTCGTAATTGTTCCTTGCTCAATCCTTGCAGTGTGCGTGCTGTCTGGCGGTTTAACCATCTCTGGCGGAAATAACGGTAAATCATCACAAAGCCATAAAACGGTTTGTGCGGACGGTTCTCTTCAAAGCCCATGATCTTGCTCCTCATCGTGTTGATGGGAACAATCATGCGCCGCCATACAGTTTGCAGGCAGACTCAAAAATAACTTTTATTTAACATACAGACGCGCTAAAACAAGATCTGAATGGTGGTTTTTCTATCACTCTGTACTGCTTTTTCTGTCTGTATGGTGAATTAAGAGGATACAGCATGACGCGTTACCAACACCTTGCCACTTTGCTGGCAGAACGCATTGAACAAGGCTTATATCGCAGTGGCGAACGCTTGCCTTCGGTGCGCAACCTGAGTAGCGAACACGGCGTTAGTATCAGCACCGTACAGCAGGCCTATCATATTCTTGAAGACCGTCAGCTCATCTCCCCGCAGCCGCGCTCTGGCTACTTTGTGGCGCCGAAAAAATCTCAGCCACCCGTTCCGCCTCTCACTCGCCCGGCACAGCGCCCGGTAGAGATTACCCAATGGGATGCGGTGCTGGAACAATTAACCGGAAGAGAAGATGCCGGAAGTATAGCTTTTGGCAGCGGTTTTCCCGATGTCACCCAGGCAACGATTAAACCGCTATGGCGTGAAATGAGCCGCATTGTGCAGCATCAGGAACCCGAAATTTTGGGTTATGACTGCATTAACGGTAAGCAGGTGCTGCGCGAACAAATCGCACGTTTGATGCTCGACAGCGGCTGTGTCGTCACACCAGACGATATTGTGGTGACCACCGGTTGCCATGAAGCATTGTCGATTGCGATTCGTGCCGTGTGCGAAGCAGGAGACATTGTGGCGGTTGAATCGCCATGCTTCCACGGCACCATGCAAATGCTGCGCGCATTCGGCATTAAAGTGGTTGAAATACCAACGGATTCCGAAACGGGCATCAGTGTGGAAGCGCTGGAACTGGCGCTCGAACAGTGGCCGATTAAAGCGGTCATTCTGGTTCCAACCTGCAATAACCCACTCGGTTTTATCATGCCAGATGTGCGTAAAAAAGCGGTGCTGAACCTCGCGCAACGCTTTGATATCGCCATTATTGAAGACGATGTTTACGGCGAACTGGCGTATGAATACCCGCGCCCGATGACGATTAAATCGCTGGATGTGGATGGACGGGTGCTGTTGTGCAGCTCATTTTCAAAAACGCTGGCACCGGGGCTGCGTGTGGGCTGGATTGTGCCGGGGCGCTATTTCGACCGCGCCATGCATATGAAATATATCGTGACCGGCAGCACTACCACTTTTACCCAAATGGCGGTCGCGGAGTTTGTGCGTAACGGTCATTACCATCGCCACCTACGGCGCATGCGCCAGCACTATCAGCGCAACCTGGATGTATTCACCTGCTGGGTGCGCCACTATTTCCCATGTGGCATCTGTGTTTCTCGGCCACAGGGCGGTTTTCTGATGTGGATTGAGCTGCCGGAACACATTGATATCGTACCGATCAGCGAAACGCTGCGTCAGCACAATATCCGCATTGCGGTGGGGTCGTTGCTGTCGGCTTCCGGGAAATATCGCAACTGTATGCGCCTGAATTATGCATTGCCGTTCAATGCCGAGACTGAAACCGCGCTGCGTAATATGGGCGAGATCATCGGCCATGTTTTTGAAAATGGTTAATTTTCCTACTCTTTTAAAGCCATAGACGGTTACCCATCTGAGATAAAATTGCGCCTCATGGCGTTGTATACCCATGCCGGGCGTATATGCGTTTTTAATTGAAAGGAAAATCATGACCAGCGCTGCACAGTTGCTGATGCGGGAAAAGTTCGAGACTTGCCTGAGTGTGATTCGCCAGGCGTCATTGCAAATCCTGCCACTTCTCACCATCAAAGCCAGTGAAGGCAAAGATCCGCAATGGTTTTTTCAACAGCTTGAGCAAGCTCGCCCGGCGCTGGGAAGTTGGATGGCGGTGGCAAAACGATTAAATCTTAATGATGCTGAGATTTCACATTTCACTTTGTTGCTACGTCATCTACAGCAACTGGTGCCGCAGTATGAAAGCGGCCAGGAAGTCAGCCATAACCAGCTAATCGCGGCATTACGCTTTGTGAGTTATCTCGAGCTGGTGCGTGCAAAACAGCCTTTGCTTGGCTACTCCACCGAAATAGAAAATAATGATAATAGTCAGCAACATAAAGCGATACGCCAGATGCGTGCGCTGGAGCTGATGCTTAAAGGTCTGGTAGATAAAAGCTATGCCAGCCAATCACAGTTGGTGCATAAGCTGAAAACGCAGTTTGGTGCTGATTGCGTCCGTCGTTGGTTGAAAAATGGCGAACGTGGCGATGTGCTAAGTGGGATGCGCTTTAGCGAGTTGGCCTTGATGGTGGTCGATAAAAAAGAGTACGCGAACCATTACGCCGGGCTATTCCAGCACTCTTCGAAACTAAGCTTACTGATAGATCAGCGCAAAACACTGCAAACGTTTCTCAACGATGTGCGTGAAATTCGCAATGATCTGGTTCAACAGCAGCCCCTCACTTCCGTACAACTCACCTTGCTCGATAGTTACTATCAGGAAAGTAGCGACGCCATTCAGCGCGCATTCGATGAAGGGCGAACGAAGGTGAATCCGGCGATGCTTCTGGCTGCCGATGATTCACAATTACAGGCCTGGCTCATGCAGGCACAGAAAAAATACCAGGCAACCGGACGCGATACCGAAGAGGTGCGCGATGCTATCGAACGGCCTGAGTTGCGTAATACCAAAAGAAAGCAGGACTCCGGCGAAACGTTGTTGATGCTGATGTGGTGCATGGCGGGAGTGGCTGTGATTAGCGCCGCCATTTTTGGTATGTACTTGCTGAGTGATGTCACCAATAAACCTGCCGTTGCGAAAAATACGCCAGTCAAAATCACTATGATCGATTCTCTCCCGGAAACAGAAAGCGCGCGCGAAAAGCTAGCAGATATCGGAATCACTTGGGATGAAGGCAACTTACGCTCGGCAATCGAACGCGGCGATACCACTGTCGTGCGGCTGTTTATGCAAGGGGGGATGAACTGGAAAGTCTATTTCACCGAATCGGCATTGGCGGGAGATTACCGCGATGCGCTCAATACTTTGCTGCAGTATCGTTCGCAGATGGATGAAGACCGGCCATGCCGGCGCATGATCAGAACCATGAGTCAGGCGATGCACGACGGGCAAAGTCTGACTTCACTGCGAAAACAGTTTTTGAAAACCTTTTGTAGCTCGCCGGATGCTATCAAGCGGCAAAAAGAGGAGTTGGAAAGAGCGCTGCTTCGCAAGGCTGCCTGGGAGACGCGTCAGGATGGAGCCAAAGCTCAGGGCACACAGGCTGAAGTAATGAACTCGGATGAGGCACGAATTCAACAGGCAATATACAGCGCGATGCGCAGCTAAATTTTTCTGAGAAAGGGGGCTTTGGCTGTGTTTACTTACTCTCTGGCCTCGCCCCTTGAGGTCAGCGTATGGGCTGTTCAAAATGCCAAAGCCTTTATCTTGTAACTCGAATTATTTTTGGTATGTATAAGTGAATAAATGTACGGGTAAACATATTCGGTATTAGGAATAAGATTTTCATACTAAAAAGAGTAAGTATCTCAAATACAGTAGATATGCTTTTGTTATAGGCTATGAGCCTGAAAATATTATAATTACACACATTTTCTATTAGCGGTTTCATTAATTATCTCTGCCGGTATTGTCTATGTATAAATATATGATATTCCTTCTGGCCAGCATTGTCTTCGCAGCGCAAGCCCACGCCGCTGCGATTACTTGTTCGCGAGGAAAAGCCCCAACCGCTATTACACTGCCATACCATGATCATGGAGACAGGACGATTGTCGGTGGGAAAATATATAGTAAGATTTTTACCTATTATTCGATAAACGCCGGGAGCGTTACGCTGGCATGTAATAAAGGGCCATGGAGTGTTGTTTATTATGCGATACCTGTTAATGGCCAGGAGCCGATTAGACATTCAGATGGTGGTATTGATTATTTGATTTTTCCCACATCATTGAGTGGGATTGGTATGTCATTTAATGACACATTATCGGGCCGAGACCCAAACCCAACGCCTTCGCTCAATGCCATTTCACCTGATATTCGCCGTACTTATCCGGGGGCGACAAGTACACCGGAATGGTCAACACCGATGGTTACATTATGGCGAATTCCTGGGTCGTTAGGTGAAGTTAACAGCAATGGGGTTCTGGCATTTACGGGGCCAAGTTACGTGCAGGCTATTATGGTTTATCCGCCTGATACCATAAGCCCGGACTCCCGGGCAGGTACTGGCCCGGCCCCACTACCTAACAGTTGGACGGCAAACTATATTTCATTCACGGGAGGGTTAAATCTTTATCCAGCTACCTGCACTTTCACCAATGTAAGTGTGTACTTGGGTCACTATAATCACGGAGCAATCCCTGATCCGGCTTCTTCGTGGGTAGATGCAAGTTTCACATTGAGATGCCCGCTAGCATGGGGAAGCGGGGTCATAGCCAAAGTGGGCGATAATGGGATTGGTACAAGGTCGATCCAGATAAAAAACAGTGGGTTAAATATTAAGGTTGTTCCCAGAACTGAGATTAAAGACAGTAGCAAAGGGATTATTGCATTAGATGGAACAGGGGCAAAAGGTTATGGCGTACAACTGGCTTGGGGAGATGTGTCAAATCAGCCGCGAGGTGCGGGAGTACCTGCTAAGCCGGTAGTATTTAATACCACTCTGGCTGCTGAAACCATTTCAAGCTATGAATCCAGAAGTTATGATTTGGGCGAGAATGTGACTCAACACATTAAAATGGCTGCGCGTTTTTTTCGCCTTAATAATGAGGAGGTTGAGCTTGGACCTGCACGTGCAGTTGTAGAGATAATTGCCAACTATGATTAATAAGCCTGATACATCACAGAAGTCAGGCTTTTTTATATCTGAATAAAAACCATCTGCAATGCAGATGGTTTTTTACTTCGATCAGATATGGTGCAGGTCAGATTACCACCAGGCTTCCCACATCGCGCCCACATTGAACGAATCCAACTGGGTGTTTGGCTCACCCGTAACACGCGTGGTGTGGTTGTTTTCCACCTGGCCGCCAGTCATGTAGAAGCGCAGCATTGGGCGGAACTCAGGTCCCATCGCAATTGAAATATTCTGCGACAGCGTCAGTTTCCAGCCTTTGTTATCCCCGTCGTTTTCGTAATCTACGCGCTGATAACCCGCTTCAAGCCACGTCGAATGGATGTCGTTCCAGAAATACATCGGGCGAACAATCGCGCCATAGTTACGGCGGTTATCCTGCGTTTGTTCGTCATTATCGTAATCATGGAAGGCCAACAGATATTCCACCTGTGCTTGTTGAGTAAACTTGTAGTTCCCCTCGAAGCTGGCGTACACAGTGTGTAACCCATTGGTTTTGTTATATACGCTGTTATCTGAGTGGTCAGAATAACGGGTGATAATTTTGTTCACGCCATTGTCGCCAGTATGGCTTAACACCACGGCGGCCTGCCAGGCTTTGGAGCGTTCGTCGCTGTCGATGGCTTTGGAATCAAAACCGTAGTTGGCGTACAGCTCGAAATCAATCGGGCCAAACTTGATGCCGTGCAGTTTTGACGTTGCCGCGTAATTGCCTTTATCGCCGGTACCGGAGCCGCCGGTACATGAGATGCGCGACGGGTTATCGCCGTCATCAATCATTTCAGGGTTACACTGATCGACGGCGGCAACCGCTGCGATATCCAGTTGTGCAAAGCCGAGATCCAGGCTTTTCACCCCCGCACCTTGCCCGTCGTGGTTCATCCAGAAGTAGTCGTTGATGCCTTGTTGTGGACGCTGGTGGAAGTCACGACCCGCCCAGAAATAGGCATTTGGCTGTGCTTCAAAAAGATTGGTGACGCCCGCGTAGGCCTTTTTCAGGTTAACTTCGTCGCCCCAGTGGTCGATCATCACGCCAATATCCCAGATGGCCCCGTTATCGGCTTTTATGATTTTGGTGAGCTGGAATTCGCCGCCGTTGCCTTCGTTACCTAAACGACCAATTGCGGAGGAACCGTTATAAGAACCGTCAACGCCAATGTATTTTTGATCGCCTGCCTGGAAATGCGCACCGTAACGAGCATAACCGGTGAATTTAAGCCCCAACGGAACAGCCTTATCTGGCGTAGTGGGAACTTGCGGCGTAACCAGGGTATCGGTTCTATTGAGTCGTGCCGCTTCTATTTTCGCATCGCGGTCAGCCAGCGCTTTATCCACCGCTTTCGCCACTATTTGATCGATCTGTTCTTGAGTCATTGGTTCTTGTGCGAGTACAGAAATCGGGCAAAGCGCGGCGATTACCGCCATTGTTAATGGAAGTTGTTTAATTAATTTCATTATAATCTCAATTTAGTAATTTATTTTTCAGACAATAAATATCCTGCTCTGGATTAATAGAGGCGACTCTATGGCCAAAGCATATTTATATTTTTATACTTTCATCGGATTGGACTTAATTAAAATTATTTACGTAATTACTTCTCCGTGCCAGAGGTTAAATAGTTTTTGTTTTTACGTAATGCTTAGCGTTGATAAAGATGGATAATTTCGTTCGACAACTCACGTGCTAACATTGAAGTCATTAAATGGTCCTGAGCGTGTACCATAATTAACGTCATTGGCTGTTTGGCTTCACCAGCATCTTGCTCAATCAGTTTGGTCTGCATTTTGTGAGCTTCACGCGCGTAACCATCCGCTTCGTGTAATAAAAGCTTGGCCTCTTCAATATTTCCCTGACGTGCAGAATGCAGTGCTTCAAAACAAAGGCTACGTGACTGCCCCGCATTCATAATAATTTCCATTACTGCTTCTTCTAATTCGATCATCATTTTTCCCAGATTTATTAGACGGCGATTATTAATTGCTGATAGCCGTTTCTGTCAGAGGAGAGCGTGTTTCATTTTCCACGGCTGTTTTCTGTAATGAACGCTCATAAGCACGCAGGAATGGCAGATAAATTAAGGTGGAAACGACCATACAAATCAAACACATCACCACCGGGCTAAAGGCCCAGTTTGTTGCCCATGAAGCGCCAATTGGTGCGGGTGTCGTCCATGGCGTCAGGGAAACGACTTGCGCCAGCCAACCCAGTTTTGTGGCGGTATAAGCCAGAACGGCGTTGACCATCGGTACGCAAACGAATGGAATGAACAACAACGGGTTCATGATAATTGGTGCACCGAACAGAATCGGTTCGTTGATATTAAAGAAGCTTGGCACAATGCCCATTTTACCTATGGTGCGTAAGTGGGTGGCTTTGCTGCGCAGTAATAAGAACGCTAACGGCAGAGTGGAGCCGACGCCGCCAATCAATAAATAGTGGTCCCAGAAACCTTGCAGGTAAATGTGTGGTAATGCAGCGCCAGCGGCAAGCGCAGTCTGGTTTGCAGCAAGATTTGTCATCCAGAATGGACTCATGATGCCGGTAACAATCAGCGAACCATGAATACCAGAGAACCAGAAAATCTGGCACAGCAAAACAGACAACAAAATAGCGGGCAGGGAATCCGATGCAGAAACCAGCGGTTCCAGCAGGTGCATAATTGCTTGCGGCATAATCATGCCGGTTTGCGCTTCGATGAATAAATTCAGCGGGTGCAGCGTGCCGATAATGACAACGACAGGGATCAGAATTTCAAATGAACGCGCAACGCCTGTTGGTACTTCTTTTGGCAGACGAATCGTGACTTTGTGCTCTTTAAGCCAGGCGTAAATACGCGTGGAGTAAATCGACGTAATCAGCGCGGTGAAAATGCCCTGGCCTGAAAGGTACTGAGTTGAGATTTTGCCATCAGCATACGGTGCTGCAACCAGTAAAAACGCCATAAAGGCCAGTAATCCGGACATCACTGGGTCGAGATTAAATTGACGCCCAAGGCTTGCGCCAATCCCGACTGAGATGAAGAACGTCATCACGCCCATACTCAAGTTAAATGGCAACATCAGTTGTTCACGGTAAGTCTGTGAAAAATCCAGCCACGCGCGGGCAAAACCAAGGGTGGTATCGGCTGAGAACGGTGGAAAAATAAATACCAGCATAAAGGAGCCGATAATCATAAACGGCAGGGCTGCGGTGAACCCATCACGAATGGCGATAACGTACTTTTGTTGCCCCAGACGACCTGCCAGCGGAGTGATGGATTGCTCAATCACCGTCACCATTGATTGATATAGCGAACTCATATGAACCACCTTTTAGTGAGCCGCTTCGATAAGCGACAAAGCATAATCCAACACCTTATCGCCACGTTGCATGCCGTAATCCATCATGTCGATGGCTTGAACGGGAATGCCGTGAGGGGCGGTTTTTTCTGAGAGCGTACTTAACATATATTTCACTTGCGGCCCGAGCAGCACCACCTGGTAGCGCGGAAACTGCACATCAAATTCAGCGACACCGTAAGCCTCTATTTCAACAGGCATTCCTCGTTCTTCTGCCACGCTCAGCATCTTTCTGACCAGCAGGCTGGTGGACATTCCGGCAGAACAACACAACATGATCTTGACCATTAACACTCATCCTCAAAATGTAAATAAAGTATTGCGGAAATGATTTGATACTTTATGGAAACCGTTTTCCATCCGCAGCCAACAGATCTGTGATACTCATCAATATCCAGCGTTTATAGGCTTTGCTTATTGGATCATCATCACAAAATTATCCGGTGAATAGATGGTTTGGACATCAAACGGAAAATCGGTTTCCATAGAAAAGCGAAACGACTATACTTAAAACTGGTTAGAATGTGGGCCAGGGCTGTATTTAGGATGACAGGCATAAGCCAGAGCCTGATAAAGGAAAATGATGTCTACAATCAATGATGTATCGCGTTTAGCTGGGGTGTCTAAAGCCACAGTATCTCGGGTATTGAGTGGATCTCGTGGGGTGAAAGAAGCAAGCCGTCTGGCTGTGCTTAAAGCTGTGGAAGAGTTGCATTACCGGCCAAATGTTATCGCGCAATCTTTACTGAGCCAGTCAACGGGCTGTATTGGCGTGATTTGCGCGCAGGATAATATTAATCAAACCACGGGTTACCTGTATGCGCTGGAGAAACACCTAAGCCAGCATCAAAAGCACCTGTTGCTGCGTTTTGCCAACAGCAAAACAGAAGTTATGCACGCGCTTGAGGAACTGACCTGCGGCCTGTGTGATGACGTGCTGGTTATCGGTGCGCGTTTCCCACTCAATATCAGCCATGAGAATGTCATTCTGGTGGATTGTGTGGATGTCGACTCCAGCAACAGCATTCAATTTGATCACGCATTCGCTGCGGAAACTGCCTGTAATTACCTGATTAAACAGGGGAGAAGGCAGATTGCTGTGATTAACCCTGATTCATGCGGTTCCGTTGACCAAATCCTTCTGGGTTACAAACGTGCACTGGAAAACAATTTTCTGCCGTTTAACCGCAACCTGATTTTCATGGACTCAACCTCTTCATCGGTTGCGCTGCAAGTGCTGCTCAATAACAGCACCACCCTGAATTTCAACGCGTTACTTGTGGCCGATGAGCAAGAAGCGCAGCGCATTATTCCGCAATTGCAGGCATTTAATAAATCAGTCCCGAAAGACATTATGGTGTTTAGCCTCGCCGGGTCGCTGCATTTACCGGGCATTCCAACCATCCCGGCCATTGAGTATTCCATGGATGCGATGGCGGCAAGAATTGTTGCGTGGCTAACCGAGAAAACCAAAAGTGCGCTGGGTTCTAACGTGCTGCGTGGAGATCTGATTATTCCTGATATGGCGGGTCGAAAGTAACTTTCTGGAAAGACCAGAAACTAAAAAGCCCGGCATCTAACGATGCCGGGCTTTTTGAATATTCACTTAGATAAACAGAGAGTTAATGTGTCGCTTCGCCGATCAGAGCGCCACCGCCAGCACCAACTGCTGCACCTTTCAGCACGCTGTTGCCGGTTGCCGCTGCAGCAACACCACCCACTGCGGCACCAATAGCACCTCCAGTGCGAGCAGCCTTACCTGTCTTCCCGTGTTTAAACATGGCTCCGGTACCGCCACCGATAACTGCACCACCTACCGTACTTTTCACGTCTTTGCCTGTTGCTGCACCTATTGCCGCGCCTGCTAATGCACCGCCAGATGTTTTATCAATAGCAAACACATTGCCTGAAAATGCGAAGGTTAAAAGTAATAAACCTGGGATATATTTTTTCAAAAGCGAGTCCTCCTGGACATAAAAATACGCAATGTTTTGCGCCTGGTAATTATTCTATTCTGAATGGTTAATGGTCTGCTTAATATTTAATATCGCGAGCTTCTTCACGGCCATTCTGTTTATTCTGACGTTTGTCCTGGCGGCAATCGTGATTGCTTTTATCATTACTGGTAACGCATTCACGCTTCTCGTGGCGAGAGTCCTCACGAGTATCCTGGCGAGTGTCGCGCGCTTCGCGGCGTTGCTGGCCTTGTTGAGTGGCATTGGCATTGCTTATAGAAAAAGTCGACAGCAGAATAACACCTGTCAGAACACCTAATAGCGTTGATGATTTATTATTCATGAGATAAATCCTAGAGGATAAACAATATGCGAGATGAATATTTCAATTCTAACGGTCATAAGATTTATAGTATAGATGTGTCAGTTACGTCTAAATGTAAGCAAATAAATTAAATTATATTTTTCTTTGCACTTCCTTTAATTTCAACTCACATATATATGAAAATTAATGAGTTAGTATTTTTGATTATTAGAGCTTTATTTCTTTTCTTTGTTGCAAATTCTTTTCATCTTTCATTATTTTAGAATGTTCACGCAAAGAAAAAGCCCCCGCATGGCGGAGGCTTCAACTGAAATACTGGCGGACTATCTACCCGTTTTTATGCTTCTGGCATCGCAGAAGAGTGGTGGGTAGAGATTTTCCACTCTTTACCATCCCACGCGTAAGTGAAGGTATAACGCGCTGAGACTTTGGATTTATCAGCGAAGGTGAAGGTGTAAGTCCCGACATCTACCGCTTTATTACAACCCAGGCGCACGGTGCGTGAGTCAATTTTGCCAAACGGCTTCTTCTCTAAGAAGTGTTCGAAATAATCAACTCGCTCGGCATCAGTCAGGCGGACTTTATTGGAAACCGTCGGCAGCAATACTGCATCGCTCAGATAATTATTGGCTACTTATGACCTGAAACCGCAATAGATAAATTTTTAAGTTAATAGCATTGTCGGAAAAAGCACATAAAAAAACTGACCTGTGACAGTCAGTTTTTTAAGATTCGATGACTTCGAGATTAGCTATCTCATGGTAACGAATTCTTCAGATCCGGTTGGGTGAATCGCCACGGTGTTATCAAAGTCTTTCTTGGTTGCGCCCATCTTCAGTGCCACCGCAAAGCCTTGCAGCATTTCGTCCATGCCGTAACCGATGCCGTGAATACCGACAATCTTCTCATCCGGGCCTGCGCACACCAGTTTCATGCGGCATGGCTGGCGGTGCGAAGTCACAGCGGTATACATCGCGGTGAAGGAAGATTTATACACTTTCACGTTATCGTCGCCGTACTGCTCACGCGCTTGTGGCTCGGTTAAGCCGACCGTGCCGATTGGCGGGTGGCTAAACACTACGGTTGGCACGTTGCTGTAATCCAGATGCTCGTCCGGCTTGTTGTTAAACAGTCGCTCTGACAGGCGACGACCCGCAGCAACAGCCACAGGTGTCAGTTCTACAGCACCGGTGTTATCGCCCACGGCATAAATGCCTGGCACACTGGTGTTCTGGAATTTATCGACTTCAATGTAGCCTTTGGCGTTGGTTTTCACGCCGGTTGCCGCCAGGTTGAAGTTGTCGGTTTCTGGCTGGCGACCAATCGCCCAAATCAGGCAATCTACCGTTTCAGAACGACCATCTTCCAGTTGCAGCGTCAGGCTGCCATCGGCGTTCTTCACCACGGCTTTTGGCACCGCCTGGGTGTGCAGCGTTGGGCCTTCGGTGTTAATCACTTCCAGCAGCGTTTCCACAATCAGTGGGTCGAAAGTACGCAGCGGCGCGTGCTGGCGCACGAACAGATGCGTTTCAGAACCCAGTGCGTTAACTACGCCTGCGATTTCAACCGCGATATAACCTGCGCCCACAACTGCAATGCGTTTTGGCAACGCTGGCAGTGCGAAGAAGCCATCTGAATCAATACCGTACTCAGCGCCTGGAATTGACGGGCGGCTTGGGCGGCCACCGGTGGCAATCAGGATGTGGTCTGCGGTGATGGTTTCGCCATTCACTTCAACCGTGTGCGCATCGACAAACTTGGCAAAGCCACGAATAACGTCAACGTTGTTTTTACCCAGCACATTGTCATAAGAGGTGTGGATACGGTCGATATACGCGGTACGGCTGGCAATCAGTTTGTCCCAGTCGAATTTATTCACCGTGGTGTCAAAACCGTAATCCGGGCCGTAGTTGTGGATAGCTTCTGCGATTTGTGCCGCATGCCACATTACTTTTTTCGGTACACAACCCACGTTAACGCAGGTGCCGCCTAACTCTTTCGCTTCAATCAGCGCGCACTTCTTCCCATACATCGCCGCACGGTTAATGGAGGCGATACCGCCGCTGCCGCCGCCAATGGCGAGGTAGTCATAATGTTTGGTCATATACAGGATTCCATGAGTGAGTAAATGATTTGCAGGATTGTAACCCTTTGCTTATCAAACCCGCAAAGGCTGCTTCTATGATTGCGATAGGGCAGGACTATACCGCGAACCAGGAAGAATCAGAATATTGCTGCTTCCCGTTGGATGCATAAATATGTATAAAACTTGCTCAGAATAGTTGCTGGTACGTCAAGGATGACGATGTTTTATTTCTGCTCTTCACTAATTCCCCCCTTCGATCATGACATCTGATCGAACCAAACAAAATACGCCTCTCTGGTTTGTCTGGCTTGCCTGGATAAGCGGCCTGGTCTGCTATGCCTTTGGCTGGAAACATGAGTTTCCTTTTATTGCAGCTGGGCTTCTTTTGGCTTTTGTCATCTATTTGGTAATCAATAAAAAAGGATTTGTTATGTTCAGGAAAAAAACGCAAAAAATGGCTGATGAGATTGAAGTTTCCGCACTAAATCCAGCGGTAGATTCTCCAGTTGATGAAAATGAGAGCTCTGTAGGGAGACAAACTTCACGTCGCTGCACTGTTATTGCACAGAACACTTTGTTTACCGGAAATATTGATATCGAAGGTGATATTCATGTTTACGGCAAAGTGCAGGGAAATATTACTCTTAAAGACGGCGTCCTCTACGTGATGCGTGAGGGGTTTATTGAGGGAGAATTTACGTCACCGGCCATTGTTATTAACGGTCATGTATCAGGAACCTGTGTCGGCGAGTCTATAGAAATTCATGAACACGGTGAAATGGAAGGGATAGTTCGCGGCGTGGCGTTTTCGATTCGTCCGGGCGGGTGTTTTGTTGGGAAGTCTGAACGCCTGGCGGCGAAGAAAGAGCCTGAGTCGGAACGTGTGGTTGAGATTAAAAAGATCCAATCAGACCAAACAGAAGAGAAAACCACAGAAGAAGCTGCAGTTCTCTCTATCGTTTAATCAGCAATTTACTCAGGCACAACCCAGCTCAGCGTGGTCGAACCGTTGCCCGATGGAACCAGCGTTTTATGCAGCCACGGCAGTACATTAGCCATTTGCTGTTCCAGCTTCCACGGTGGGTTGATAACAATCATGCCAGAAGCAGTCATACCACGGCGGTCACTGTCAGGAAGTACCGCCAGTTCAATTTGCAAAATACGGCGAATGCCGGTTTCTTCTAGCTCGCGCAACATACGTTTGATTTGCTGACGCATGACGACTGGATACCACAGTGCATAAGTGCCCGTTGCAAAACGTTTGTAGCCATCGTTAATACCAGTAACAACAGCCTGGTAGTCGGTTTTAATTTCATACGGCGGGTCGATAAGAATCAAACCACGGCGTGAAACCGGTGGCAGTTTTGATTTCAACTGGGTGTAACCGTCAGCACGTTCAACGCGCGCGCGGTTGTCTTTCTGGAATTCAGAGCGCAGAAGCGGGAAATCAGACGGATGCAGTTCGGTCAGTTGCAGGCTGTCTTGCTCGCGCAGAAGGTGGCGTGCAATCAGCGGAGAACCCGGGTAGTAACGCAGTTGGCCGCTATGGTTATAAGCTTTAACCGCGTTGATATACGGCTCAAGTTCCGCTGGCAAATCATCGTGTTGCCAGATCCGAGCGATCCCTTCGAGATATTCACCCGTGCGTTCAGCATGTTCGCTGCTCAGTTTATATCGGCCAGCGCCTGCATGAGTATCCAGATACAGAAAAGGTTTCTCCTTCTCTTTTAAGGATTCAATAATCAGACTTTGAACGGTGTGTTTCAGTACGTCGGCGTGGTTGCCGGCGTGAAAGCTGTGGCGATAACTGAGCATGGCTTGAGGGGTTTCCAAAGACAAAAGAAGAACAACTATTCTGCACAGTATACAGCCTTATGCTCACCGCCTGGCATTGAAATTAGCTAAACTAAGCCTCATGTTAAGAAGATTGCTTTATACCCGTCATACTTCAGGCTGTGGGGGTGTTGGCTGCGCAAGCTCACCCCAGTCACTTACTCAAGTAAGCTTCTGGGGATTCTCTTCCTTGCCGCCTACCCACAGCTTGAATTATTTAGGGTATAAAAATTTCCTATGGTGCGCGAGCCGCGCTCCACTTCTCAGATATCAGGAACCGCGCTTATGACCAATCCATTGTTGACGCCTTTCGACCTGCCGCCGTTTTCCTCTCTCAAACCTGAACATATCGTCCCTGCCGTGCAGCAAGCGCTGGATGATTGCCGTGCGAAAGTCGAAAACGTGGTGGCACAGGGCGGGCCTTATAACTGGGATAATCTTTGCCAGCCGCTGGCTGAAGTGGACGACCGTCTGGGCCGCATTTTCTCACCTGTCAGCCATCTGAATTCGGTACAAAACAGCCCGGAGCTGCGTGAAGCCTATGAGCAGACGCTGCCGCTGCTGTCTGAATACAGCACTTGGGTTGGGCAGAACGAAGGGCTGTATCAGGCGTATCGCGATCTGCGCGATGGTGCGTTTTATGCCGATCTCAGCGTTGCTGAGAAAAAGGCCGTGGATAACGCGCTGCGTGATTTCGAGCTCTCTGGCATTGGCTTGCCGGAAGAAAAACAGAAGCGTTATGGCGAAATCGCTGCGCGCTTGTCTGAACTGGGTTCGACCTACAGCAACAACGTGCTGGATGCGACCCAGGGTTGGACAAAACTGATTACAGACGAATCACAGCTTTCTGGTATGCCGGAAAGCGCATTGGCAGCAGCACGAGCTCAGGCTGAAGCTAAAGAGCAAGATGGCTGGCTGCTGACGCTGGATATTCCAAGCTATTTGCCAGTACTCACTTACTGTGACAACCGCGAACTGCGTGAAGAGATGTATCGCGCTTATGCCACTCGCGCGTCTGACCAAGGCCCGAACGCAGGCAAGTGGGATAACACCCCGGTGATGGAAGAGATTCTGGCACTGCGCCACGAACTGGCGGAACTGCTGGGCTTTGGCAACTATGCGGAAAAATCTCTCGCCACCAAAATGGCCGAAAACCCGCAGCAGGTTCTGGAGTTCTTAACCGATCTGGCTAAACGTGCGCGCCCACAGGGCGAAGCCGAGCTGGCGCAACTGCGTGCATTCACCCAAAAAGAATTTAACGTCACCGAGCTGGAACCGTGGGACATCACGTATTACAGCGAAAAACAGAAACAGCATCTGTACAGCATCAGCGATGAGCAACTGCGGCCGTACTTCCCGGAAGACCGCGCGGTAAATGGCCTGTTTGAAGTGGTGAAACGCATTTACGGTATTACCGCGAAAGAGCGCAAAGATATCGACGTCTGGCATTCGGATGTGCGTTTCTTCGAGCTGTATGACGAGAAAGGCGAGTTGCGCGGTAGCTTCTATCTCGACCTGTACGCCCGTGAAAACAAGCGTGGTGGGGCATGGATGGACGACTGCGTAGGCCAGATGCGTAAAGCCGACGGTTCGCTGCAAAAACCAGTCGCCTACCTGACATGTAACTTTAACCGCCCGGTAAATGGCAAACCTGCACTGTTTACTCATGACGAAGTGATCACCCTGTTCCATGAGTTCGGCCACGGTTTGCACCACATGCTGACTAAAGTCGAAACCGCGGGCGTTTCTGGCATCAACGGCGTGCCGTGGGATGCGGTCGAACTGCCAAGTCAGTTTATGGAAAACTGGTGCTGGGAGCCGGACGCGCTGGCGTTTATCTCCGGCCATTTCGAAACGGGCGAACCGCTGCCAAAAGAGCTGCTGGATAAAATGCTGGCGGCGAAAAACTACCAGGCAGCGCTGTTTATTCTGCGTCAGCTCGAGTTCGGCCTGTTCGACTTCCGTTTACATGCTGAATTCAACCCAGAGCAAGGCGCGAAAGTGCTGGAAACTCTGTATGAAATCAAGAAGCTGGTCGCGGTTGTGCCGTCGCCGAAATGGGGCCGTTTCCCACACGCGTTCAGCCATATCTTTGCAGGTGGTTATGCGGCGGGTTACTACAGCTATTTGTGGGCCGATGTGCTTGCAGCCGATGCATTCTCGCGCTTTGAAGAAGAAGGTATTTTCAACCGCGAAACTGGCCAGTCGTTCCTCGATAACATCCTGACCCGTGGCGGTTCTGAAGAGCCAATGGAGCTGTTCAAACGCTTCCGTGGCCGTGAGCCTCAGCTCGATGCGATGCTGGCTCATTACGGTATCAAGGGCTAATTCATTCTGTGAAAATCTGTTTATTAACTGAATCAGGCGCCGACTCCGGCGCCTTATCACTTTTGAGCGAACGCTGGGGTCTTGAGCACGACGAAGATTCCCTGATGGCGCTGGTATTAACGCCTGACCATCTGGAGTTGCGTAAGCGTGATGAGCCAAAACTCGGCGGTATTTTTGTTGATTTTGTTTCGGGCGCGATGGCGCATCGCCGTAAGTTTGGCGGCGGGCGTGGCGAAGCTGTGGCAAAAGCGGTTGGCATCAAAAGCGGCTATTTGCCGAGTGTCGTCGATGCCACGGCCGGGCTTGGGCGCGATGCGTTCGTGCTGGCGTCTGTAGGATGCCGGGTGCGAATGTTAGAGCGTAACCCGGTGGTTGCGGCATTGCTCGACGACGGTTTGCGCCGTGGTTATGCGGATGCGGAAATTGGCGGGTGGTTGCAGGAACGTTTGCAGCTGATTCACGCGTCTAGCCTGACGGCGTTAAGCGATATTACGCCGCGCCCGGAAGTGGTCTATCTCGACCCGATGTTCCCACATAAGCAGAAAAGCGCGCTGGTGAAGAAAGAGATGCGTGTGTTTCAGTCGCTGGTGGGGCCGGACGAAGATGCAGATGGTTTGCTGTTGCCTGCACAAAAACTGGCAACAAAACGTGTTGTGGTGAAACGCCCGGACTACGCGCCACCGCTCGGCGGCGTGGAAACGCATAACGCCGTGGTCACCAAAGGCCACCGTTTTGATATTTATTCGGGTACGGCAATCGTGGTGTAAAACGTAGGGCGGATAAGCTTACGCCATCCGCCGCTATGCCAGAACTGGCGGATGACGCTTTCGCTTATCCGCCCTACGGTTTAGTAACCGCTACCTTCTAGTCTTCGTCTTCGTCGCGCAATGGAACAATCAACATATCAACGTGAACGGTGTTGATAAGCTGACGTGCGGAAGACATCAGTTTGCTCCAGAAATCCTGGTGATGACCGCAAACAACCAAATCCATGTCGTATTTCTTAATGGCATCAACCAGAACCTGGCCCAGGTCGCCGCTGCCGCTCAGGGTTTCCGTAATCGGATAACCTGCGCCAGTAGACAGTTCGCTTAACGCGTGGTGCGTCTCTTCTGAAATGCGTTTCTGCATATCACCCAGATTTACATCAATCAGTCCGGTGTAGAGATCGGAGTAATTTACATCAACATGAATCAGGGAAACCTTCGCGTTGTATGGGCGAGCCATAGAAACTGCTTTTTCCACCAATACTTTGCTCTCCGGGGAGAGGTCTACCGCGATCAGAATGTGTTTGTAAGCCATAATTTTACTCCTTCCATAAGTTGTCGATGACCAGCCTGGCCGGATAGCACAATGTGCTGCTGTGGTGCTACCCGCGTGTAAAGACCTAAATTGTAGATGATATTTCTACCCTATAGCGAATGATAGAAATCGTCAATGTGCCACCGTTGCATACATTGAAGCCCCAAATAGCCGTTATCGTTTTGATAAAGATTAATGATGTGGCAAAAAAATTAGCGGATCTCCTACACTATTAAATAAGCCGTTCCGGAATATACCTGTCGTCTTTCAAGTTGCATGTGCGTTGGCTGCGTTCAATTGCCCGAAACACTTACCAGTGTAAGCTCATCGGGGCTCATTCTCTTGCCGCCTGCCTGCAAATCGAAATCCATTGGGTATAGTAATGTGAGCCGGATCGGCTTTTTGGGCTCGCTAAACGGTCTTTCTGGTTTTCGGGGTGAGCGGTTGCCCTGGAGTGATGTTCTGGGGCTTCACCGGGAGGGGAATTATGATGATCAGCACCGTTGCGCTTTTTTGGGCGCTTTGTGTAGTTTGTGTTGTGAATATGGCGCGCTATTACTCATCTTTGCGTGCGCTGCTGGTGGTATTACGCGGGTGCGATCCGTTGTTGTACCAATACGTCGATGGAGGCGGTTTTTTTACCTCTCACGGCCAGCCCAGCAAACAGATTCGCTTAGTGGGCTATATCTATGCTCAACGCTATCTTGACCATCACGACGATGAGTTTATCCGCCGCTGTGAACGTCTGCGCCGCCAGTTTATTTTGACCAGTGCGTTATGTGGGCTTGTGGTGATTAGTCTTATCGGGTTGATGATTTGGCATTGAAAGTTTGAGCACATAAAAAAAGCGGGCCAGTAAACTGACCCGCTTTTTGCTTTTTGGTGACTACACAGCTCTTAAATAAAGTGCAGTGAAATCCAGTAAAGAGAACCAGAAAGCAGAATTGACACCGGCAAAGTAAACACCCAGGCCATCAGGATGTTGGTTACCGTTTTACGCTGCAAACCGCCACCATCAACAACCATCGTCCCCGCTACGGAAGAAGAAAGCACGTGAGTGGTAGAAACCGGCATACCGGTGTAGCTCGCAATACCGATGGAGACGGCGGCTGTCATCTGCGCGGACATACCCTGCGCATACGTCATGCCTTTCTTGCCAATCTTCTCACCGATAGTTGTCGCCACACGACGCCAGCCAATCATAGTACCGAGGCCGAGTGCCAGAGCAACCGCCATGATAATCCAGATTGGTGCGTACTCGATGGTATGCAGCAAGTCAGTTTTCAGCTCTTTCAGGAAGCGCTTATCGTCCGGTTTGGTTTCCGGCAGAGCAGCTACTTTCTCTGAAGTATCTGAAATGCAAAGCAGCAGACGGCGCATATGGCTACGCTGCTCAATGCTCAGCTTGTCGTAGCTATCGATGTTACCCAGTAGTGCTTTTGCACCCTGAACCGCAAGAATGGCGCGGCTGGCATCGCAATGGAACTCAGCAGGCTTATCCTGGCCTTTTACTTCTTCAGGGGTTGGGATAGCTGGATTGAGATCAACAACATGCTTAATTACATCGCCGTGCTGCGCGTAGTACTGCTCCAGGTGAGTGATGGCATCACGGGTACGAGCAATGTCGTATCCAGAAGCATTCATGTTCACCACAAAGCCTGCAGGCGCTACACCAATCAGCACCAGCATGATCAGGCCGATACCTTTCTGACCATCATTCGCACCATGAGAGAAGCTCACGCCAATAGCTGAGATAATCAGAGCGATACGAGTCCAGAATGGAGGCTTTTTCTTGCCGTCTTGTTTTTCACGTTCGGCAGGTGTCAGGTGGATACGACGGCGCTTTTTGGTGCCGCTCCAGTAGCGACGTAGCAAAAAGATTAACCCGCCCGCAATCACCAGACCCACGATTGGGGAAAGGATTAACGACATGAAGATCCCAATGACTTTCGGGATATTCAGCGCATCGACTACCGAGGTTCCGGTCATCAGTGCGTTCGTCAAACCAATACCAATGATGGCACCGATAAGCGTATGGGAGCTGGATGCCGGCAGACCAAAATACCAAGTGCCGAGGTTCCAGATGATAGCGGCCAGTAACATAGAGAACACCATGGCAAGACCATGAGCGGACCCTACGTTCAACAGCAGATCGGTTGGCAACATATGCACAATCGCATACGCAACACTCAATCCACCGAGCAGAACGCCGAGGAAGTTAAATAACGCCGCCATTGCCACCGCGAGTTGCGATCGCATTGCACGTGTATAGATAACAGTTGCCACTGCGTTAGCAGTGTCATGAAAGCCATTGATCGCTTCGTAGAAGAGAACAAACGCCAGAGCAAGTAATAGCAAAAGCCCGGTATGAAGATCCAGGCCGTTAAACAGAAATTCCATAGACGTTACGCCATTTTGAGGACATGAACGCGGCGCATTATGTAAGACAACTCCGTAATGCGCCAACAGAAATATGGACTTTTCTTGATGTTTGTCCTTCTTCGGTCAAACAGTGAAAAGATTTACATATTTATTTTCAATCACCTGCAATTGTTAAGAAGCATTTAGCTGGTGCGACCAGGCCGCTATCTTTACAATTCCTTGCATTAAGCATAGTCGGGAGTAGGTCGTGGAAAAGTTTGATGCCGTAATTATTGGTGCGGGGGCCGCAGGAATGTTCTGTGCAGCGATGGCTGGGCAGGCGGGAAGCAAAGTGCTACTCATCGATAACGGTAAAAAACCGGGCCGTAAAATCCTGATGTCAGGTGGCGGGCGTTGCAACTTTACTAATCTTTATATCGAACCTGCAGCGTATCTCAGCCAAAACCCTCATTTTTGCAAATCTGCTCTGGCGCGTTATACCCAATGGGATTTTATCGATATGGTCGGTAAACATGGTATCGCGTGGCATGAGAAAACCCTTGGCCAACTTTTCTGCGATGATTCAGCACAGCAAATCGTCGACATGCTGGTTGCGGAATGTGAAAAAGGGCAAGTCACCACACGCCTGCGCAGCGAAGTGTTATCTATAGAACATGATGAAAACGGCTATACCATTCAATTAAACGGTGACAGCGTACAAGCGGCAAAACTTGTCATCGCCACGGGCGGGCTTTCCATGCCGGGTCTTGGGGCAACGCCGTTTGGCTATAAAATTGCAGAGCAGTTTGGGCTGAAAGTGTTGCCTACTCGCGCAGGCCTTGTGCCGTTTACTTTGCATAAACCTCTACTCGAACAGCTCCAGGTACTTTCTGGCGTATCCGTTCCGTCAGTAATTACTGCGGAAAATGGTGTCAGCTTTCGTGAAAGTTTGCTGTTTACCCATCGTGGTTTGTCCGGGCCTGCGGTATTACAGCTTTCTAGTTATTGGCAGCCTGGTGAGTTTGTGAGCGTTAACTTACTTCCTGATACCGATCTGGATGAGCTTCTCAACGAGCAGCGTAATGCTCACCCAAATCAAAGCCTGAAAAACACTCTGGCGATGGTGTTACCAAAACGACTGGTGGAGTGCCTGCAACAGCTTGGGCAAATTCCAGATGTGACGCTCAAACAGCTTAACGTGCGCCAACAAAGCGAACTGATTGAAACCCTGCAGGCCTGGCAAGTGCAACCAAACGGTACAGAAGGTTACCGCACTGCGGAAGTGACACTTGGTGGCGTGGACACCAATGAACTGAGCTCACGTACTATGGAAGCACGCAAAATGCCGGGTTTGTACTTTATCGGTGAAGTGATGGACGTAAGCGGCTGGTTAGGTGGATATAACTTCCAGTGGGCATGGAGTTCAGCCTGGGCGTGCGCGCAGGATTTAGTGAGTGTGAATTGATAAAAAAGTTGGGTCACTACTGCTGGTAGTTATGTTGCATTCAAAGAATGGATAACTAATTGTTACTAGTGCGCAAAATGTTTATTTTGCGCACTAGTAACGTTCTAATTATAAGTCGCTATTACTTCAACGCTGGCATCTGCAACGCCAGGTTTCATATCTTGTGAATTACGAATATAACGTGCAGACATCTTAATCTTTCCGTCGGCTCCGGTGGGGACGGCACTCGCACCAATTGCATAGGTAGTATTGCTGTAATTACTGTTTACGGTATTAGCATTAACCCATGTGCCAAGTTGTACGGGTTTTGCAGGTATATTTCCCTGACTTGCAGGGTCACCCCAGGCAAGCTGTAAGTCATACCCTTCAGCGCCCCCGCTATTCAGTTGAAAAATGCCTTGCATGGGGTTAACGCTAGGGTTTATAGGCGTGACTTTAATTTTAATCGGTTGGTTACCATTATTATTAACTCTGGAACCGTTATTTGCGTCATACAGATTTGTTGGGTTATTTGATGATCCACCGTATCCCCAGGCTTGTGGACACTTCAGTTGAAAACTTGCATCAATCCAAGGGCCTGCTGCTTCAAGGGCGTAATTAAATGACCCCATTTGTACCGTCTGGCTTGGATTTAAAAGATCACAGGTACCTAACTCAAATGATGCAGTCAAGGTTATCCTACGACTAATAGATTGACACCAGGCATCATTATTGGGCATTTTAATGCCTCCCGGTGGGCAAGTTCCAATCTGATTCCCTGGGTCCTGAGGCCTTATGAATGCAATTACAGTTACAGAAGTGATTTGTGTACCACCAATTGGTGGTACAAAGTCCGAAGTTCTCCAGAGCTTTATATTCATTCGTAAATCCGTTATCATATTGTTATAACTTGTAACTGTATCAACATATGCAGGCCATACAGGAATGGGTTTATTTGCTCTACTTTCATTAATTGATACTCCAAGTCCCTTTACGTTGGTAGGGTAAACGGTGTATCCGTCAATTGTATATATATCGCCTGGCGGAATATCGGTAATAGTATTTGCTGTGTTATACATGAATCCACCTTGTCGGCAATCAGAGTAAGCATTGATAGTTGCTGTATTTACTGAATATAATAATTTACCGCTTCCACCATTATTTGGTGCTGTAATATTTACAGGTGGCACGGCATAGTCCCCGCCGATACTAGTAGAACCACCCCAACAGTCTAACGTCCATGCATATGAGTTATTCATAAATAGCACCGGTAGGGTTGCTATTACGATAACAATAATATAATAAGAGAGTGCATTAGCATTTCTTCTTAAATCATCTAAGTGTTTACAAAATATTTTCATAAATACCTCTTGTCCGATGAATTGAGAAAACATTTCGTATTCACCTTCAATAAAAATTAATAACCAATTGTTGGCAGTGCGCAACATTAAAATTTTCCACACTGCCAACGTTCTAATTATAAGTTGCTATTACTTCAACGCTGGCATTGGCAACACCTGGTTCCACTTCTTCTGTGTTACGAATGTATCGTGCAGACATTTTAATCTTTCCATCAGCCCCTGTAGGGACAGGATTAGCACCAATGGCATAGGCAGTATTACTGTAATTACTGTTAAGGGCGCTGGCATTAATCCATGACCCAAGCTGTACTGGTTTTGCAGGTACGGTTCCCTGACTTGCAGGGTCTCCCCAAGCTAGCTGTAATGAATATCCCTTAGCCTTAGCGCCACCCTGGTCTAGCTCGAATGTGCCTTGTGAAGAATCAGTAATAGGGTTTATGGGCACTATTTTTATTCTAATTGGCTGGTTTCCAACAGTATTTGCACTTCTAACACCATTGTCTGCGTTATAATCATTCGAAGGGTTTTTTATCGATCCATTGTACCCCAAGGCTTGTGAACATTTAAGTTGAAACGTTGCGTCAACCCATGCGGAGTTATTGGCATTTATGGTGATATCATATGACCCCATATTTACCGTCTGGTTTGCACTAAGCAGTTCACATGTACTTGGTTGAAATAATACCGATAATGAAATTCTTCGTGTTATTAATGCGCAGAATTTATCATTGCCATCTAGTCTAGTAGCACCTGGTGGACATGTCGCCAGATAGTCGTTTACAGCATCCCAGGGTCTTATAAGCGTAACGACCGTAAATGAATTAACTTGTGTCATGCCAGTTGGTGGTACAAAACCCGGCATTATCCAGAGTTTTAAATTAAATTTCATCGGGGTTAAATAATTATCATATTTATTCTCGGCACTCACGTTTTCCGGCCAGACAGGAATTTCCAGTTTACGGCCAGTGAAACCTTCTGTAATTGATATACCCAACCCTTGAATATTGGTAGGATAAATTTTCTCTCCGTTGTAGCTAACTACCTGGCCGGGAGGAACGTCAATTATAGCTTGCACCGTTGTAACCCAGTTGCCCACCCTGCAATCGGCATATGATGCATTAATCGTAACATTATCTAATGTGTATAATAATTTATAAGTTTCATTGCTGCCGGGTGCTACCATGTTACTAGTAGTTGCGGTATAGTCGCCACCAATACTTGAGTAAGTCCCGCGGCAATATCTTGCTGCAGCAAACGAATAGTCAGCGAATAATAAACAGAGAACTGCTATTAATAGAATATATATCCATCTTTTTTTTTGACATTTAGTCATGAGTTGTATATCCATTCAATAATTACTGATTATTTTATACGTTTCTACAGTCTTGCTAGACTCTGTACTTGAATTGAGAGGATCTTGAGTAATCCACATTAATAAATTAATTTTCTTCTGCACTCGATTATGTCAGCCAAACGGTCATGACTGAAAATGTAACTCTCAAATAAATGTATTTTCCACTATTTTAAGGTTGGAAATTTTTTATTCTTTAAAGGATAAGATAGATCTTAGCATCGATATTGATTTGTTTTTTAGTAAAAGTAATAACAAAGTAATTTCTATTCTTTAGACTTTTATATGTATTACTGTCTGTTGGAAAAATAACAAAGCGCCAAAAATGGAGAGTGGTTTTGACACTTAATTAATTAAAAATTTACTCATAAGCAAGGCGTATTAAACCGCTGTGGCACTTTTCTCTGTGTTTTATCTGTCGATAACGGTGCCAAAATATAATTCACTTTACAGCTCGATTCTGCACCATTACCCCATGTAACCCTCAGCGAACCTTTCATATCGGCAACTTTGGCATAAATCACACCACCCTGCGTTACTGCTCCCACGTAGTTGTTCAGCGCATCGAAGACTTCTGCGCCAAATGGCAATGGGTTACCGTTAAATAAAGAGGTGATAAGTACTGGAATACCCGTACGCGTATTAAATTTAACTTTAACCACCGCACCGGAACGTGGCACCGCTTTCTGGGAAGTATTTTCAAATTCAACATCCTGTGAGGATCCTTCCGGGTCTATCGATACATCGTTCAACTGATAAGGCCGCATTGAAGGGAACACCGCATAGCCAAACGAATCGACTTTTGTCCCTGCATAGGTACCAATTTTGGCGCCTTCTGCCCCTTTAGCTTCTACCAGTGCAAAGGTATCGCCGGTATAAGGAGAAAGCGTCAAGCCCCCTGAGTGAGCAATCATCGAGCCCGACATACCAACGGTGCTGGTTTGGTAGTCAGGTCCTTTGCTGTAGGTACCGCTCATTTGGGCCACGCTGCCAAACCAAGTGCCACCCACGCTGCCAGACGTACCTGAGCGGCTATCGTGCGATCCGCTCAAGTTATAGGTGTATTTATTATCTTCACCCAACGCGCCACCAATTGATGCCTGTTCATTTTGCCCACCATTATTATCATGGTTGTAGCGCAGGCTTACCGTCGGAGCACGCACATCACGGTCTTCCCACAGTGGGAATGAGAAGTTCAGGTTAAAACTCGTTTGGTCCGCCCCATAGGCGTTTTGGCTACGGCTTACGTTAACGCTGTAGTTCACCCGTTTAAAATTATTCGAATAGCCGAACTGATACTGTTTGTTGTATTTGTCGTTATTCCAGTAGTTCTCTATTGATGCACTGGCGTAAAAATTTCCCCAACCTTCAGCTAATCCCTGGCTTGCGGAGAGCGCAAAACGGTTTTTGGAACGCATAATATTGGTTCCTGACTGGCCACTTTTTACGTTTTCTCGGGCCAGCATCGTGGTCATGTAGTCCATGTATCCGCTACTGGAAAAGCGGTATGCGGCCAGGGTAATGTTACTGTCTGTCTCGGTAATGAGCTTACTGTAACTTGCTCGATAACTTTGCCCTGAGAGAGAGGAAGGCTGGTCTTGATATTCACCAATTTTGCTAAAAGATTGCGTAACGTCGACACCAAATGCGCCCAGCAGCGTACTTAATGCTGTACCAATCTGCGCAGCCTGATAGTTTTCACTTGCCTGTACGCCTGCATAACCCGTAACTGAGTTAGTTAACCCACGCTGATAAGTTGCTTCATACAACATCGGCTTTTCAGAAACATTGGAATCCCGTAGCTTGCCCGCTGTAAAGCTAAAATGGTGTGAACCAGGGCGCAGCAGCTGTGCAACTGAAGCATAAGGCATCGAATAGTTTTGTACCGTGCCATCAGCTTCCTGAATAGTAATATCCAGATCGCCACCATAACCGGTTGGGTAGAGATCGTTAATCAGGAAGGCGCCAGGTGTGACAGTGGTTTCATAAATGATTTGACCCATCTGCTTCACAATGACTTTGGCGTTGGTTTTCGCAATACCGCGAATTTCAGGCGCATAGCCACGTTGTGAATCCGGCAGCATGCTGTCGTCACTTTCAATCCGCGCACCGGTAAATGGTAAAGAGTCGAAAAGCTGGCCGCTGGTGTTGGATTGACCAATAACGACACGACCCCGCAAAGCTTCAACATCGCGCTGCAAGTAGGTATTTATGGTGCTGTATTGACTGCCCTGATCTTGCTGCCAGTTATAAGAGCCATTATGACGTAAATACCAAGCACCAATATTCAGACCACCGTTGAGACCCGCATAAAAAGTACGGCTACTGTTAGTACCAAATTTAGAATCATAGCCGTTGAGGTAATAGCTTAATAGCCCGGCAGGGATCCCGCTATCCCATAGCGCAGGGTCAACCGTGCCGCTAGATATGCGGTTGACATAAATTTGTGGGATAGAGATATTGAGCTGTTGCTCATTGCTATCAAACTGGACTTTAGCATCTGGAATTACGCTCTGCAGGTTCGCGCAAGCGACTTTTCCAGAAACCATTTCTACCGCTTCTGGCGAAAGCTGAGATTGGTTGAAATTGATCAACTGCAGAATTTTAGCCGTCAAGCATGGATAGACGGATTTATCTGCCCCTTCTTTTAGCTCAACGTTATCGACACCGACTTCGGTATTATTAACGATAATGCTTACACGGTAGATACCCGGCGTGCCGCTAGAGCCTTTTGAAAAACGCGTAAGATCGACCTTAGTATTACTATCCATACGCATTACGTCAGATTCAAATTCAACGCTGTCAGTAATAGGTTGGGTATCTTCCGTGACTGGTTCATTAGCGCAAACAGGAAATGTTGCCAAACAGAGAATAATAATTGGGGTTAAGCTATTATGGCGCGTTAACTCTTTATTTTTTATTTTTATTATTTTCATGTCAGCAACCTCCTCTCTCACTCGTAAATCAAGCTTTAATCCATTAAAGCTAATAAAAAAAATTAACGGTCATTCGCATTGTATTTAACAAAAGCGCCATAATCATTAATAGCGGTATAACTCAACTGAGAGAGATTGCTCACTCCAGGAATGTCTTTAAACTTGTATGTCTTTGTGCCGCCGGGGATGATCATATCCCCTTCCATTTCATGATTCTTACCACTGTTTTTGTAATAAATCATCCCAAGGGTAACGTTATATGGCGTTGGGTTAATCACCAGCAAACCACCATCACGAATTTTCCAGACGAGATCTTTTGGCGCACTGTTTGCATTACCCGCTAATCCATCCGGACGATAGAAAATTTTTATTCGTGTACGGAATGCGATATTAAGCCGGCTTATTTCCTGAACGCTTTTTTGTTTGGCTGGAACCTCAAGCACATTTAACCAATATACAGATTCTTTATCTGTTGGCAGTGCAGGTGTACCAATATAAGTAATACGTAAGGTTTGTCCTTTCCCTGGGTCCATCCTATTAATAGGAGGTGTCAAAACAAACGGCACGGAAAGTTTTTCGGGAGAAATATGTTCGTCACCTTTATCAATCCAGCTCTGCACTAATACAGGTGACGGATTATTATTAGTCAGTTTAACCGTAACTTCATCTTTACTTTCACGGTAAATAACTCGGGTTGAGCCAATAACAACACCCGCAGCCGCATAATTGACCCACCCTAAAGTAGCCCCTATAAAACACATTACGGCGGCTTTTCTTGCGTAACGACGCATAAGCATATTGATTCCAAATAAGTGAAGCAGGGGCAATGGCTTACCCCTATGGATAACGATTTATTTATACATCAGGTCGTAAACTACTTTGCCTTCCACGGTACCAGCCGCAATGACTGCATCCGCTTTGACGTATTCCACGAAATAGTTCAGACGAGCAGTACCGTTCGGTGAACCCGAAACAGTCTGGAAGCCTGTACCACCAGTATCACTCTGAGAAGCGTAACCAACTTTAATCGGCTGCAGAGAAGTACCGTCCACCAACTGCAGCATTACACCTTCTGCACCGCCAGCCGTACCTTGGGAAAGGTTAGTCAGGTAGCCGGTCATGCTGTCTACGTTGGCTGTGCCATTGGAGCTGGCATTGAAGTAGGCAGCTACTTTGGTTTTGCCGGTTGACAACGTACACTCAGTAACATCAATTACGAACTGTGTACGACCTGCCGTTGCACCTACTGCACCTGGTAGAGAGGTAGTAGAAACCGTTGGCAGTGTCACGTCATTCCCGCCAGCCACTGAGGAATTACAGGTACTTTCTGTGATTTCACCGTGGAACAGGATTTCATTGCCAGCTTGTGCAACATTGATTAAAGACAGAGCAGAGATAATACTTGTAACGATAGCGAGCTTTTTCATGTTAATTCCCCGTTCTTGGGTTTGAATAAATACAAATTTCCGTTTGTTTAACGATTATTAATTTCAGATAACTCTGACATTAATTACAGCATTGATGCATAACATTTTGTAGCGCCACACAAGCAAACCGAGATATAAATAGTTCGCGCGTGACTTTGGGTAAGGTATTGATTAATTAATTTATTGTCTTTGAAGATGCCTCCTCCATTATGACACAACCAATATAAACATTTTTATAAGCAAAAATAATACTCTATAGATACATGCGTGTATTTAAGAATTTAATTCTTTTAGTGGGGCAAAGTCTTAAGATATTACTGCTTTGTTTTGATAAGCTATATTCGCATTTAGGATTACTACTAACAATAACAATGAATAAAAAAGTCAGTTCGATAAAATAGAAAATGGACTATAATTTGTAATAATAAACCAACAAAAAGTTAACATGATGAATAGAAAATTAGATTTAAATTTATTAAGAGTGCTATGCGCCCTGGTTGAAAACAAAAATGTCACGGAGACAGGTGTCCGTCTGGGGATGGGGGTGTCATCAGTCAGCTATGCATTAAATAAACTTCGTGACCATTATTCAGATCCTATCATGATCCGCACTAAAAATGGGATGCAACCCACAAGTTTGGCATTAGAACTTTATAAGCACTTTTCGCCAGCACTAAATTTGATAGAGCCCGCTTCAACTGATAGAAAATTACCTTCTCCCGAAAAAAGTTTTTTCCGTATCAGAACGAATTCGGTTATTGAGAATTGGTTGGCATGGAAATTTATGAACGATGAAGGGGCTGAAATTCAAAATGCTGTTTTTGAATTTAATAATTTCAGTAATGACAGTGAGGTACGGATCGAGGCGTTACGCAGAAAACAAATTGATATTGATATTGGGACTCCATTAGCCGTTGATAGTTCTATTATTGAATACCAAATAATTCTAAAAAATGTACATGCAGTGTGCCAGGTCAATCATCCTCGTTTGCAAGGCAAGGTCACACTGGAAATGCTTAAGAAGGAAAAACTGGTTACGTATGTCCTTCCCAAGGATTCGTCTGAGATCGATTTAGAAAAATATATCTTTTATTTTGATGGGATTAGTAGCCTAACCAGGAGGATTCGTGTCTCGTCTTACGATACGTTGCTTATGTTAGTATCACACTCGGATGCAGTATGTTTTATGCCTACACCGCTGATTGATTACTATTCAAAAATGTATGATATAAAAGCGTTAGAGACAGATGTTGTAAATGGACATGCCATTACTATTTATGCAAATATACTGAAGTCAGCAAAAGATAACCCCATACTAAAAAGCATCATCAGTCATCTTATGACATTAGCTGATTGATCCGCCTGGTAGTGCAATAATGTTATTGCTTTAACTTTAAAGTAATAACATCTTTCTGTCTAAAATCTGAAATGGCTTTTTTGATCACAAAAATAACAAATATCAAAAGGGCTAAAGAGGTAATCAAAAAAATGGCAAGGTTAATGTTCATCACCACCTCATTAAATATGATGTTTGATTCAGGGAAATATACTTTCCAGTTTACTATTAGAACCAATAAATCAATGCATCTCTGATTTTTAAACAAGCCTGGATAGTGACTTTTTGTGAAACATTGACAAAAGTCTCTTCCGCTTGCAAATCTCTTTGCGCATAGGGAGTTAAGAACTGAATTTCATATTGCTCAGTAGTAAAGGGAATCGCAATGACCGCCTTAACACTTTTTTTAGCGCTCCGTTTTTGTGCATAGTGCAATGCTTCATTTTTTGGCGTTAGTTTACGATACTGGATATCAGGCAGTGAATTAAATTTTCTACTGCCAGCAGGTTTAACTGTTTCACAATTTACAGGTTCAACGACATCTGCAAGTTTTGGATAAGCAGTCTCAGTATAATTGTCGGAATAAAATAATTTGTTCTTTTCAATCTCACTAATTTTGTCGGATTTTGTCAGTAACCAGTCTGTTGCACCTCTTGATGCAATGCCTTGCGTGCTGACAAGCAAAGAAATAAAAAAAATTAAAAAGAACTTTATGACTTTCCCATTTTTACTCTCCAATAATAATGCTACAAGTTTTTGATATGTGTACTGTTCCTGATGAAAAAGTACAGTTCACTTAAAGAGTGCACGCTAAATTTTGAATAGATTCTTGATCTATGTGCAAGTACGGTTTTCTCACTAATATACAAGTTATTAGCTATTTCCCTGGTGTTCTTTCCCTTAAAGATATTTTTCAACACGTTAGCTTCACGAGTTGTTAATCTTAAAAAAGGCGTACAAATTTCAGGCAAGACATCTTGTCGGAGTTCAAAATCCCTGGTGCCAACCATCTTAATAATCACGCCCTCAATATCCATTTTTGTATGCTGCAATGGAATGGATTTATTTAACACAGTTTTGAAAAGTAAATTATAAAAATGGCTCATTTTATTATATTCAGCGCCATCACAAAGAAATACGGATTCAAACTGCAAGTTTGTGTCATTGATTTTGTTAACCATTTCCAAACGGTCATGGAAAAAGAAACCGTCTGAATCAAAGAACACGATGGATTTCCCACCTGCCCGCAACATCTTTATCGTGAGATCATTAAGATTACTGATTTCATATACATTATATGAAACGTTACCTTTATCACATTTTGAAAAGGCATCTTCAATGACTGACTCTAATCCAAGTTTTAGGAATTTATTTTGAGTGAGTATAAAAATACTCACGACTCCATTGCTATTTTTTAACATTTTGCATCCTGCATAGTTAAAGAGTAAGGAATTCACCCGACCACGTTGTAAGTTATCTCATTGGCTAAGAATCCGTCTTTAGGATTTCAACTCTTTTATAGGATATTTATTAGGAGATTTCCTAGGTGCCTATAGTCCTATTGGAGAGGGATAGGTGCAAACATAAAGAAAGAGAAACCATTTTCTAAAAATCAGAATTTTATCTCGATCTCTTTGGGAATCGATAAATATTAGCTTCTGATAATAATGGACTTTAATTTCCGCGCAGGCCTGGTATATACTCGCCAAAATTACAGACCTAAAAAAAATGTAGCTTATCTCTCAGCGGCGTTTTGCTTGTGTTGATTTCCGGGTAAAAACTCCTACGCTTAGAGCTAGCTGTAATGAAAAAGTTGATGTTAGTGGATGATGTAAAGCACGTTTCTATGCTTTTCAAATCTTAACTCCAACTGGATTACCCTCCACCTTTTTGGTTTCGGTAATAAAGTTCATATGCTTTTTCATTGACATGGAAACGAAGCATTTTCTATGCCGAGTGAGCCCTTACTTTTTTGGTGTTAGTCGTTGCTGTAATAAAAATGGCAAACCAGCATTTTTTAGAAAATACAGGTCACCAGGTGACGTTATTCGTGGTTAAACGTGAGTTAGGCTAAGAAAATGAATCTAAAAAAAACCAGTGTACTACCCGTTTTTCTTCTTATGGCTTCCTTTTCGGTTTTTGCGAAAGAAGTGAAATTGGGCAATGACCTTGCCACTTACACTTTGACCTGCGGGAAATCCATTACGGTCAACTTCACCGATCTGACAGATTCCAATTCTGGGCATACGCTAATCGGTCTGAAAAACAAGCAAACTGGTGCAGTGGATCTCTTTTTGTCACGCACCCCCACCTCAGATCGCCGACAGTACGAACAATACAACAGAGTAATCTACGATAACCTGTCGAAAACCTACATAGGCATGGCTGATAGCCCAAGTATTGTATGGGGTGCGGCACGCGACAACGGCCAGACAGAGGAGACTTATCGTCTGGCTCTCGGTTCACACGTCTATATTTGCGGAAAATTAGAAAAACTGCCGGATGAAACCGCGAACACTCTTTATGGAGAAACGGACGACGAAAACCCGAGTGATGGGACCAATGCCACATACGGCCAATAGCATTTTGCCGTAGTATTTTTTTCTTCAGATACCGTCCTTATGTTTCATTGTTAACTGCTGGCTTGACGATGTCATGCCAGCAGTTACATATCTTCGTCATTCCCAACAGCTTAGTACCAGGCACTGATTTTACTTATTTCAGCCTTCCTGGTGAGATCTGTATTTCATTGATATCACGTAGCTCTTAAGAACCTCTTTATGTTTGGGGTTGAGCTGGAATTAATGATATTTAACCCTACTGGCAATGGCTTCAATTATGACTTGTTGGTACATAACAACGAACTTGCAGGCGATGTTAGCAAGAGGAAACTTAAGCATTACATAGATTCTATTACCAAAAATAGGATGTTAAATACATAAAATATATAGAATTAAATAATTAGTGGTATAACTAATAGTCCATTTTTGATAAGCGGCGTAACTCACACTACAGCGAAGCATTAAGCCGCAAAACAGTTTCGAGGAATATTAGTGAGCACAGATACGGCAGCAATATCTTCTAAGCGGGCATTTTACTACGCGCCGTTCCGCAATTTGTTCTTTGCTCGTCTGCTGACGGTACTGGGTAATGGAATCGCACCGATTGCTCTGGCTTTTGCCGTGCTCGACATGGGGGGATCGGCCGCTGACTTGGGCATTGTTATTGCTGCTCGCTCGATTTTTAACGTGGCTTTCTTGTTGATTGGCGGGGTACTTGCCGATCGCTATTCACGAAGTCGTGTTCTGCTTTACTCATCGGTTATCGCTGCAATCTCACAGGGGGTTGTTGCTGGCTTAGTTCTGGATGGCTCGGCAACCATTATGCTGTTGGTGATACTTGGCGCTATAAACGGTGCAGCAGCGGGGGCTTCGTTGCCTGCTTCGCAAGCCATGGTCCCACAAACTGTTCCGGTGCATTCCTTACGGGAAGCAAATGCCTTTATCCAGTTAGGTATTTATGGCGGGACTGTTATTGGTGCATCACTGGGCGGTGTTCTCATAAGCGTGATGGGGCCAGGCTGGGGATTGGCCATTGATGCTTTAGGGTTTGCGGCATCAGCACCACTGTATTTAATGATTCGAACTAATTCGGCACAACCTCAGAGCGCTCAATCCAATATCTTGCAGGATTTAAAGGACGGTTGGGTGGAGTTTATTTCACGCTCATGGGTCTGGGCAATTGTGGTGCAATTTACCATCGTCAATGCGGCCTTTAGCGGCGTGATGATGGTGCTGGGTCCCGTAGTCGCAGATGCAACATTTGGCCGAACAGGTTGGGGCATGGCGATTGCCGCCCAAAGTATGGGCTTGATAGTCGGCTCTGTTATTGCACTTCGTTGGCGGCCACGTCGGGATTTGTTAATTGGCACAATTTTAACGGCATTTTGCGCAGGCCCAATTGTCATCCTGGCTCTGATTCCTTCGACCTCAGTTTTGATGGCGGCATTTTTTATAGCTGGAGTTGGTTTTGGGTTGTTCGGTGTGGCCTGGGCGCAGTCGCTACAAACTCATATCCCGCCTGAAAAGCTTGCACGTGTTTATGCTTATGATGCATTGGGTTCATTTGTGGCGATTCCGATTGGCGAAATTGCAGCAGGCCCTCTTGCGATGCACTACGGCAACACAAATGTTTTATTGTGTTGCGCAGCTGCAGTTCTGGTTGCAACCTTCGCAGCCAGTTTCACGCCAGCGATCAGAAGACTCGATAATACTGCGCAAGTCAGACAACAGAGCTAGTTGTTATTCAGCTACTGTTTCTACAGGGATGTAGTATTCACAATCCAGAGCATTTTCAGGCCTGGCGTAGCCGTTATAAGTGAAAACCTCAATGTCAGGGGCTGGTCTGCGTTTTAACCTGTGTTTAGGAAAAATGTTGAGATAAATATGTTTTGAATACTTAGAGTATTCTTCTTTATTGCACCTGAATGAAAATCGGGCATATATCCCCGAAGGGTAGGTGTGATCACCCGGTTTTTTGTTTAACTCTTTATTATGTACGCCAATAATCGAACTTAGCTTTATGCGCATTGAATGTTTCTTATGCGCTTTATATTCAGATATCGACCAAATATTTTGTTTCTGGTTATTCAAATGGTTGATGATGGTATTCCAGCGGACCTCTAAAATATTCTCATTGGCTGGGATGGCGATTTCTTGGTGAGACATTTGACCTGAAACATATCCTTCGGGCAAGGTGCATATCTGAAAGCTGCCTACGTCGATGCGGTTAAAGTTGAATTCTGCCTGTAATGGCGAGAAGTCCCAACAGCTACTTCTGCGGTACTGAAGTGGGGTTAAGCCTGCTGCTTTTTTAAATTCCCGGCAAAAGGACTGTTGCGAGTCGTAGCCAAATTTCGCAGATATATCAATAACATTCATATTGGTTAGACGCAGGAAGATAGATGCACGAGTTACCCTACGTTTACGAATGTAGAGACCGAGAGGTATTCTTACATGTTGTTTAAAAATAGTCTGGATGTGCCGGCGGCTGTAACCCGTAAATCTGGATATATCATCAATGTTAATATTCACATCGATATTATTTTCGATGTAATTTAATACTTCCTGTACGATATTCTTTTTAAGCATGTGGCAATACATCCTTGAGCGCGAAAGTCCCTTATTAGATATACATATTGGATTTATTTAGTCAATCAACCCCGTTATTATTGCACTGTTGGTCAATTGATGTAATTAATTAATAAGTTGATGGTTAACCCAATTTACAGCCTGTATCCGATTATTTACCGATATTTTCTTAAAAATATTATAAAGATGAGTTCGTACTGTGTTTTCACTGATAAAGAAGGATTGAGCGATGCGAGCATTAGACTCACCTTTACATAACTCGTGCAGAATTTCGTATTCCCGTATGGTCAAATTGCCTGAGTTTTTATCACCATAGGTTTGTTCCGGTGCGGTTTGAAGGCAAGCGTTTGCATTATCTTCATATCTGTTTTGCATCATAATTTTTATGGCGTTAACCAGACTGCCAGGTGTGGTGTCATCGGGTAATACGGTATCGAAACGATGCCAAATTGATTTCTCATAAACAGACAATGCCCTCGAGCAGTTAAGCAGGCATATCCGCATGCTGGATTGGCTTTCCGCAAGCAACTTTGGCCAGACTTTGTTGGATTTACTGCTGGCTGCGTCTGTATCGTAAATAAAGATAGATTTCTCAGAAGCATAAAACATCATTGGTTTCTTTACATTCAGGACCACAACCGGGATCTTAATTTCCTGATTCAAGCGCTCCAGAAGAAGATGATTTTGCACTGAGGGTCGGGTAACTAAGAACAATTTTTGCTCTGCTGGGTAGTTAAGCATGGGTCTTCCCTCTATAGAGTTATTTTCTCCAGGACAGTGAATTTACTGTCATCCATTAATTGGGCTAACGATAAGATGTTAGACCTAATGAGATTTAGCTTATTGTGCATAATAATAAATCGGTTTTACCGAATTATTAAGCAGAAGTTATTTGTCTCTAATGTAAGTTCGTTGATATTTAATGGTTTAATTTATTTAATGATCTTTCATAAATTAAAATACATTCTATTAAATAATGTATTTTAATATTAATGTATTAGTGGCAAGTACTAAGCATTATGCAAATACGTTAATCTCCGTAGTTACTTATATATTTACTTATTTATAATAAGGCTGAGGTAAATACCTCTTGGTAGATACAGATTTACTGTACTCCTAACAAAAGGAAAATTTTATGAGTAAAGTATCAATCATTGCTTTATTGACGTGTATTAGTTTTGCTCCTGTTGCAATGGCTGCGGGCGATAATGGATCAGGAATAAAAGAATGGTCCAATGTTGTTCATTTCGATGGCCTTGTATTTGAGAGCTCATGCAAGATATCTACCTCTGATAGAGGGAAGCATGTATCTTTACCACCAGTAAGATTTTCAGAAATACCAACGTCAGAAACAAGAACTAACGCTATACCATTTAAGTTGACACTTGAAGATTGTGGATTGATTGCTAATAAACCTCCGAAGATTGCCATTCAGTTTAATGATGATAATGTCACAAAACAGGGATATTTGAAAAATTCAAATGGAGAATTGAATAATGTAGGGCTGTTGCTTATGACCAAAGATGGCGCAAAAATTGATGCTAGCAAAAGAACCTCTTATCATGCGGATGATGAAGGTGGTCATTCGTATAGTAATAAACGCAACTACTCATTCAGTGTTGGTTATATAAAAGTGAATGACTCAGGTGTTAAATCTGGTACATCAGGCCCAGTTACTGCTCAAGTTAATTATCACATAACATATTGGTAAGGTAAAAATACCATAGCCATAAATGGCTATGGTATTACTCACATGGAGGTCACTATGAGATTTTTAATTCTGCTATATTCCATACTATTAACGCCATTGTCCTATGCCGACAATATCATTGTTAATGGAACGCGCTTTATCTACCCGGCTAATGCTCCAGAAATCACTATCCAAATGACCAACACAGGCAGTGCGCCATCTCTGGCTCAAATCTGGTTAGATGAAGGCGACCCTGATGTACCGCCAGAAAAAATCTCTACGCCCTTTATAATATCTCCACCTATTGCTCGCGTAGATGCGAAAAATGGTCAATCGATAAGAATTAAAAAACAGGAATTGCAAACGATCTCCATAAATGACAGAGAGTCACTGTGGTGGCTAAATATTCTGGATGTCCCTGCTATCGATAAAAATGAGTATAAAAAAGATGCTGGCATGCTAAATATGGCGATCCGTTCCCGCTTTAAATTTATATGGCGACCTGAAGGGCTTGGTAATAGAGCAGATGCTGAAAATAAATTAGAGTTACGCTCTGCAAGAAATAAAATTACGGTTATTAACTCTTCGCCATTCTTTATTACGATTGTCGATATTAAAACTGCTTTAGGTTCCGGTCTTTTAGAAGAAAGTGAGATGGTGGCACCCAAGAGCCAAATGGAATTTAAAGTAAAAGACAATATTTCTCACGGGCAAAATTTAGTTGTTCAAAGTATTAATGACTACGGTGGAGTGGTTGAAACAAAAGTCATTACTCATGGATGGTAAGGATATAACAAGATGGATCTCTATAAGAAAACAGTCATCACTCCATTTTTAGTATTGGCAAATATTTCATTTCTGCCAATCAGTGCTAATGCAGAGGATGATATTCGTTATACGTTTAATAATGCTATTTTGATGGGAAATGCTAAGAGCAACGATCTTAGTGCTTTCGATATAAAATCATTGCCACCAGGGCGTTATAGCGTTGATGTTTATGTCAATGAACATTGGCGTGGTCGCCACGATGTTATTTTTAATAAAACCAAAGATGGTGACTTAGCAACCTGTCATTCCGCTTACTTTCTCGAGTCTGTTGGAGTTAACACTCTACGGATGAATAAATCTCTGGCGGAGGAAAAAAATTACTGTGGCACGATTAATAAATGGGATGTTTACGGTAATGCGGTAGAAACCTTTAATGCCGGATTGTTGGAATTACGGATGAGTGTTCCACAAGCATATCTGGATAATACCGATAGCAACTATGTGCAGCCTGAGCAGTGGCAGAAGGGTATTCCGGCAATTAATCTCGGTTATATGGCTGATTACTACTCGATGCAGCAACGTGGCGATAGTCGCTCCAGTTCGGATAGTGCCTGGCTCGGGCTTGATGTAAGAGCTTCTGCATCGGGTTGGCTGCTTGAACATTTTGGTAGCCTCGACTGGAACAACGACAGTGGAAAGCATTATTCCAGCAACCGGACTACCTTAAAAAAGCCATTGATTGGCTGGAAGTCCATGTTCAGTGCCGGGCAATTTTATACTGATAGCCAGCTGTTTGATGGTTTAAGCATTTTGGGCGCATCGCTTGAATCACAGGATCAAATGCACCCGGATAACACATTGAGCTGGGCACCAAATATCAGAGGGATGGCGGAAACGAATGCACGTGTCACCGTGACACAGGATGGAAGAGTTATTCATCAAACATCCGTACCGGCAGGACCTTTCTCAATCGAGTCTATTTTACCGGCAAATACGGGCGGAGATTTGCTGGTCACTATTCAGGAATCTGACGGGCGTATTCGGCGTTTCTCTGTTCCTTATTCATCAGTGCCACAATTATTAAAACCGGGCGTGAGTCGCTATAACGTTTCGCTTGGGAAAGTTGATGAGCAAGATAGCAATGAATCTCCCTTTGCTGCACAGGTTACGTGGCAGTACGGCCTAAACAATTATGTGTCGCTCTATTCTGGTGCTACCGGATTTGATCATTACCAGTCGGCGTTAGTGGGCGCTGGGTTGAATACCTTTTTTGGCGCTTTCGCTCTCGACATTACACAGTCACGCTTTAATTTCGATAATCAGGAAAACCACGGGCAAGGATACCGCCTGACCTACAACCGAACCCTACCATTGTCGCAAACCTCATTCTGGCTGGAGGGAAAATTCAATGCGAAAAACTTCTATGGGCAGCGTGATGCTTTTGAACAGCAAGATAGTGGTTCGGAATACGCAGTATTACGCGAAAAACAGTCCTGGTCATTAAGCCTGAGTCAGCCTTTTCAGGATGGATGGGGATCATTAAATATCTCTGGGTCGATTAATAAATACTGGGAACAGCAGGATAGTTATCGACAATATTCTGTGGGCTATAGCAATAACTGGGGAAATTTAAACTGGACGATTTCAGTGCAGCGTTTATGGAATGAAGATGAATATGGTGGCGTAACGAAAGATGATCAGATTGCGCTGAACTTTAGTTATTCACTCCCGCGTTCAGACTCTGGATACACACAAATATATTCAGACAGCTATAGCAGTAATGGTAAAGCCAGCAATACGCGTATGGGCTTCTCAACCTCAGTTGATGAAGAAAATAATATGATGCTAGGCCTTAATGCAGCCTATGGCCGTGGCGGAGATATGGACTGGGGAATGAATGGAACTTACCGTTCACCTTACAGCACTCTGAGCACGACATTAAGCCAGGGTAATGACTGGCATCAGGCTAGTGCGGGGATGAGTGGTTCAATGATTGCTCACCATAAAGGGGTGACCTTCTCCCCAGAACGAAGCGATACGGTAGCACTGGTTTACGCCGCAGATGCAAAAGGTGCGCGTTTAGATGGAGCGCCAGGAACCCGTTTTGACTCAAATGGTTATGCAGTTATGCCGTGGTTGCGCGCCTGGCGTGTTAACGATGTGGTGATTAACCCAAAAGGCGCGGATGACTCCGTCACTTTCCAGCAAACACAAAGAAAAGTTGTGCCCTTTGAGGGCAGTGTTGTTCACGTTGCTTTTGACACAAAGATAAATAAACAGACCATTATTCATCCCAAACTGCGCAACCAACAGACTTTACCTTTTGGCGCGGTTATCAAAGACCAGGAAAATAACCATATTGGTTATGTCGGTCAGGGTGGGCTTCTCTATATTGACCAAACCCAATCAGCTACGGTGAGTGTTTCGTCAGAAAATGGAGTCTGCACAATTGTTATTAAAAGCCAGGAGGCAATATGTCGTTAGTTCGTGCAGGGTTACCACTGCTGATACTCCTGGCGGTAAGTTTTAATTCCCAGGCTACTTGTATTGTTAAATCACAAAAAATTACTTTATCGCCAGAAACGGTAACCAACAAAAATAATCATGCTTTAGGCTCAGTGCTAAAAAAGAGTTCATTTGCTGTGCAGCTTCCACCGTCTCCTGAGTGTGATGAGCTTATTAAATTTAGCGCGGATGTACCTGGTGGAGCGTCGAAGATGAAAACTCCCGGAGTTTTTCAAACCAATGCAAAAGGTGTTGGTATGAAAATGACTTTGGTCACTTCAAGTGGGCGCGAAATAGCCTGGCCTTCTAAATTTTCTGCAAGCATGTCTGAATTGTCTGGGGCCAGGATCAATATGGAGTTGATTAAGGCTGATGATGGAATATCGGCCAGAGGGGGCTCAGAAGGTATGAGTTTTGAAATAAATAACCTACTGCAGAGTTCACCGCTGATAGATATTTATATCCCGGCCAGTTTTGTCACTATTCTGAATAGCTCATGCAAAATTTATGGTGAGAAAACACGCAATATTACGCTGCCAGGCGTTGTTCTGGACCAGTTCAAATCCCCTGGTTCGGTGGCAGGTAAAACCCCTTTTGATATTCATTTATCTTGTGCAACCGATGATAAAACACCCTCTGCTGTTTTCTTGAAATGGAATGGGCAATTCGGCAAAAACTCGGGTTCTGACGGAGTGTTGAGCAATTCAGTGGCAGGACGTTCTTCTGCTAAGGGGATAGGAGTGCAAGTGCTCGGTGACGATCATCAGCCGCTGAATTTTCATGAAATGAAAAAGGTGGAATTGAGAAGCTCCAAATCCGACAAATATTCCGTTCGATTTTATTCACAGTATTACCAGATAGATGAACAGGTACAACCGGGGAAAATCCACGCCAGCCTGTATTTCAATATTGATTACCAATAAATAAGTGAGACGAAATATGCATGCAACTCTTGTTAAGACCAGAGATCAGATATGGGTATCACACAATAATCAATTTGGTCATCAATATCTCACGGCATATGCTGTGTTCGAGCGAGATATTGCCGGGAAAATGACCATAGAACTGGTCATTAATACACAGCGAGGTTCTCAGCGCACCCGGCAGAAAATGTTTGTTTCCTATCAGGCTGGCTGCCCATACCCCCTGACGCAACTTTTCTTTACCCTGCAATCAGGTGAATTTGCCCAATTACATATTGCTGTCAGAAGCCCGGAAGGGCATGTCGTTGAGTATCACTGGACACCTGAACTTGTTCACCAGGTTCAATGCCCGAGTAAACAAGACTAGATAACTCCTGCGCGCGGAAGATATCCGGCGCAGGAAGATAAATATTATTGGCAAATTAGCGCCAAATCTTTATTCAGCAAATAGGGCCGCAAATATCCCACGGTGTTAGAGAGCGGCAGCACATCTTCATGTAAGTGAATATTCAGTACGTCGCGGATGTAATTTCTGCGTGCGCTGATGCGCTGCCATAATTCCGGGTAAAGCGTGGCGAGTTTCTGGCGTAAAGGTTCATCGGCCAGCGCCACGGTGTCTTCAATACTCGCTCCCGCGTAACCTTTACGTGATGGAATGATGTCGATTTGTAGCAGCATCCCACTGGATAAAGGGATATCTGACGCAGGGTAAATCGGCGAGCAAAGCCACTCTTCGTCAGCAACTAAGTGGCCGGGGTTGAGGTGCCAGTGGTATTCGGTTTTAGGCAAAACTCGCTCAATCAAGTCGTAGACTTCATGGCCCTTCACACCGACGCGCATATTCTCAAGCCAGGCGACGACCGCGCGATAATACGGGATGGCGACCACATCGAGATAATCACTGACCTCTTCATGAAGTTCATCGGCCTGGCTGACGACGTATGCCGCACGGCTGGTTAAACCGCCCTTATAACTGACTGTTAATGAAAACTTGTCGCCTTTTTGGATCTGCTTATCCGATGGGTACAGGTTGGCATTTTCAAAACGATCGCCCGTAGCAGCAATGGTTACGACGTTATTGGCTTGCCCATCGGCGGCAAGCAGGGCTGCAATCGACTTTTCCGTTTTACCTAATTCAATTGCATTCAGTGCGTTAAGCGCCGCGCTTGATGCCAGGTTTGCACCGTATTCATAGTGCGCAATTTCATTGGCGTTATTGGTTGTCCTTGCTCCCTGGCGCGGAGAAATAAACAGATCTGTGGCATTAATTAATTCACACGCTGGAGTCAGCGCACTTTGAAGCGCCAGGAAAATAAAGGTGGGGATATCAAACAGTGACTTATTGTTGTCGTTGATGCCAGTGAAAAGCTTCCAGCCCGCAATACCAACACGCTTTTGCCCACGAAGCCCGGCTTGTTGCAACACTTCGCTTAGCGAAAGTGTGGTGTCCATCGGTTGGTTGGGCAGCGAAAACCACTGCGCATGTACCACACTTGCAGGAATTCTGGAGTGCTGTGCGAGTTTGAGGTTTTCATTACCAAGAACCAGCACTGCCTCACCGCTTTTATGTAGAACCAGCAAGCCTTCTTCAAAGCGTGGGATGAAACCAGTCAAATATTCAAAATTCCCGCCATGCTCTTTATCGGCATAAACGACGAGCGAATCCAGATTTTGTTGCGCCATTCCCTGCAAAACTTTGCGCAAACGCTCCTCAATAGTCTGGTTGTTTAGCACCACGCTTGGGGTGTTCAGGTAAATTGCTGGCTGCTCAATGGCGGCAAGTGTGATTGTTGGCTGCGGCATGGGTGAGTCACTCCTTTTCTTTTCCCGGGTGAACATTAACTTATCACCCGGGAAATTAAGAACCTATCCCGGCAACCGACTTTTTGGCCGTCCTTGCCCAAGCAACACTGCAAGTTTGGCGCCGCCCTGAGTGGTTTCCATCAGTATTTTACATACGCTGGTAAGCGGCACTGACAGGAGCATACCCACTGGGCCGAGCAGCCAGCCCCAGAACAACAATGACAGAAACACCACGAAGGTCGACATTCCAAGGCCGCGTCCCATCATGCGTGGTTCAAGGATATTCCCAAGCAGCATATGCACCGCAAGGAACAGCACGCCAACCAAAATCATTTCGTAAGTGCCGTTAAACAAGAACGCCTGAATCATTGGTGGAATAGCGGAAATGACCGAACCGATATTGGGGATGTAATTGAGCAAGAATCCCAACACGCCCCACATCAACGCAAATTGCACGCCCAGCAGTTCGAGGCCAAGCCAGATAATCAACCCGGTCCACAGGCTGATGAGCGTTTTAAGCGCCAGATAATGCGTCACGCCTTTGAGTGCGCGGTGCAGGCTGGCGATATGAATTTTCGGGTTGGAAAGGGCGAAGCGCAGTTTGTACGGAACGTGGCGCACCTCGAAGAGCATAAATACCACGGTCATCACCAACAGCAGAATACTGGCCATTGCACCGGAAAGTCCGGTCATTAGGGTGGTGGCGTAAGACATCACTTTTTCAGAGTCCATACGCTGCAACATACGCTCCGGCGATAATCGCAGGTGCATAAACGGTAGCATTTTTTCGAGCTCAAACACTTTTTGCGTCAGCATCTTGTTGTATTTGGGCAGCATATCGACGAATTCAGACATGGATGCCGCCAGCACACCCACCAGTATCGTCAGCACAACCAACATCGCAAATACGACTATCGAGATAGCCAGCGGACGGTTCACTCCCCGGCGGATAAACCACGTCACTAACGGGTTAAGCACAATGGCAAAAAAGAGTGCCAATAATAGCTGGACGATAATGTCTGCCGCAGCATGGATCCCGGCAAGAATAATCACCAGCGCTGAAAGCTTTATTAGAATATGTAGCCCGGTTTTATCGGGTTCTGGAGAGAGCATGAAAAAATCCTGAAAAGGAGGGATTCTCTAAGTGTAGCGCTTCGTTTATTTCGCACCCGCAGGGCGAGTCTGAAAGTCTGTTGCTGAAATGTGAATCTCGACGTGTATATACTGGGGAACGCTGTTTTAAAAGTGAATGCCCATGCCTGACCTCACTCCCGCCCCCGCATTAAGCAGTTTTCGACTCAATCTACAGATTGTCTCTGTAGTGATGTTCAACTTTGCCAGCTACATGACCATCGGCCTGCCACTGGCTGTTTTGCCGGGGTACGTTCATGACGTGATGGGCTACAGCGCGTTTTGGGCCGGGCTTGTGATAAGCCTGCAATATTTCGCCACGTTACTCAGCCGCCCACATGCCGGGCGTTACGCAGATATTCTTGGCCCTAAAAAAATTGTCATCTTTGGTTTATGCGGCTGCTTCCTGAGCGGAGCGAGCTATATGCTGGCGGCGTTTGGTAGCGCCTGGCCGTTGGTGAGTCTGGTGTTGCTGTGTATGGGGCGTGTCATTTTAGGGATTGGGCAAAGTTTTGCCGGAACCGGTTCAACGCTTTGGGGCGTGGGTGTCGTCGGGTCGCTGCATATTGGGCGGGTGATCTCCTGGAATGGCATTGTGACCTATGGCGCGATGGCGATGGGCGCACCGTTGGGCGTGCTGTTTTATCATCTCGGCGGGCTAAAACTGTTAGCCGGAATTATTATGGCAGTGGCACTGGTGGCAGTGTTGTTGGCACTTCCACGCCCGGCGGTGAAAGCCAGTAAAGGCAAGCCGCTGCCGTTTCGCGCGGTGCTGGGGCGCGTCTGGCCGTATGGTATGGCGCTCGCACTCGCGTCTGCCGGTTTTGGCGTGATCGCAACGTTCATCACACTGTTTTACGACGCTAAAGGCTGGGATGGTGCTGCATTCGCATTAACACTCTTTAGCTGTGCGTTTGTTGGCACTCGCTTACTTTTCCCGAATGGTATTAACCGGCTTGGCGGCTTGAATGTGGCGATGATTTGCTTCTCAGTCGAGATTATCGGTTTGCTGCTGGTAGGCTTTGCGGGCGAACCCTTGATGGCAAAAGTGGGGACTTTCCTGACGGGCGCGGGCTTCTCTTTGGTGTTCCCGGCGCTGGGCGTGGTGGCAGTGAAAATGGTGCCGCAACAAAACCAGGGAAGTGCGCTTGCGACCTACACCGTGTTTATGGATTTATCGCTGGGGATTACCGGGCCATTAGCTGGGTTTGTGATGGCTTATGCGGGGGTTTCGGTGATTTATCTGGCGGCGGCGGTGCTGGTTTGCATTGCGCTGCTGTTGGCCTGGCAGTTAAAAAAACGGCCCCCGGTTGAGCAACCGGAGGCCGTGTCATCAACACAGCAACAATAGTTATTTGATGGTGATGGTATTAATAATGTTCTCAGCGGCAGTTTGCGCCAGTTGCTGGTTATCCGCAGGCAGCGTTATCTGCATAGTTAACAGTTGGTTATCTACTTTACCCAGGATGACAGATGAGTAAGCTGTCTGGCCTTTTGCAGAGATAATACTGTCAAGCTGTTGCAGCGTGTGGCCTTTAATCTCAATGGATTTATTGGTCACGACTTGCAGCTGTGGGTCACGAGCACGTTGTTGTTCTTCAAGGCGTTTTGTCAAAGCTGCCAAATCGTCAGGCGTATTGTCACCGACAATCACAATGACCGCTTTCTGTCCTGTAGCATCAGAATATACGTGCATGTTGTTTGCCTGAGTGCCCAATTTACCGCTCTGGTCGGTCATATCGGCGGGGAGTGCAAAGCTAATTTTCCCGTCCAGCAGGCTAACCGGCTGGCCAGCAGCGCTGCTTTCCGCCGCTGCATCCGTTTTGGCCGTTTTGCTGTCACTGTTATCGCAAGCGGCCAGGCCTAATACCAGCAGGCCAATACCGACATATTTTACCAGGTTACCCATGACTTCTTCCTTTACGTTAGCAAGCCTTTGCGGCCGATCTCATCATCTTATCACAAGATAATTCAACCACCGTCAACCCGGCTGTAACGCCGAACTTTCAGACTTATCTGCCAGACGTTTCAACAACATATTCAGCAAAACGCCGTACATCGGTAGGAAGAATACAATGCTGATTAACACTTTAAAGCAGTAATCGACGACCGCGATTTCCACCCAATGCTGCGCCATAAAGGCGTCCGGGCTGCGCCAGAAAGCAATAAAGAAGAAGGAAAGCGTGTCGCTGATATTTCCGAAAAGCGTGGATGCCGTTGGCGCAAGCCACCAGTACTGGCTTTGGCGCAGGCGGTTAAACACATGCACATCCAGAATTTGCCCCAACGCGTACGCCATAAAGCTTGCGACAGCGATACGCGCGACGAACAGGTTGAAGTGCAGCAATGCTTCGAACCCTTGCCAGGTGCCCATGTAAAACAGTGCAGAAATGGCGTACGAAATAATCAGCGCGGGCAGCATCACGGCAAAAATAATGCGGCGTGCCAGAGGTGCACCAAAAATGCGTACCGTCAGGTCGGTTGCGAGGAAGATAAACGGAAAGCTAAACGCACCCCAGGTGGTATGGAAACCAAAAACCGAGACCGGTAATTGCACCAGATAGTTACTGGAGGTGATCACCAGTAAATGGAATAGCGATAGCCAAAACAGCGCTTTAGTGCGCTGAGTAGAATTGAACTGCGTCATTTTGTAGCCTTTTTAGTGGTGGGGTGAGGGAACCCAATAAGCTTTTTAAAGCGGGGGCGATGATACTGCTTTAACCCCGCTTTGCAATGGTTAATTTTAACGCAATCGTTCACGTGACTTGCACGAGAATCTTCCCGGCGTAAACTATCGCGGTTTGTTAATTGCGAGCTTTCTCATGACCGATCTTTTTTCTAATCCTGACCACACTCTTGATGCCCTGGGCCTGCGCTGCCCGGAACCCGTCATGATGGTACGCAAAACAGTGCGCAATATGCAGGCTGGCGAAACCCTGCTAGTGATTGCTGATGACCCGGCAACCACGCGTGATATTCCAGGATTTTGCATTTTCATGGAACACGAACTGCTTGCCAAACAAGTGGAATCATTGCCTTACCAATACCTGTTGCGTAAAGGCCAGTAACGCCGCGCAAGCCCTTTGCTCTCCGCTTTGGGCTTCTGAACCCTCTTTGCATCTACTCTGAACCCCAATTTCATTTTTTGTCGCTTTTTGTGAAGTGCTTCACCCATGCTTTTCTCCACGTAGTCTAATTTTTAAACGACAAATTAAAACATTGTTTTACTTCCTACCTCATATTTCTACCTCTGCTGGAGCGACACAATGAAGAAGACCTTTCTGCCTGCTTTTGCTGGTTTATGTCTGTCTACCGCGTCAGTTCTGTTTGCTCAAACTGCACTCGCACAAGTGATTAAAGCCGCTGACGTTCACCCGGAAGGCTATCCGAACGTAGTCGCGGTCCAGCACATGGGCGAAAAACTGAAGCAAGAAACCAACGGTGATTTAGAGATTAAAGTGTTCCCAAGTGGCGTTCTTGGGGATGAAAAACAGATGATCGAACAGGCGCAAATGGGTGCGATCGATATGATCCGTGTTTCGATGGCGCCGGTTGCTGCGATCCTGCCAGATGTTGAAGTCTTTACCCTGCCGTACGTATTCCGCGACGAAGACCATATGCACAAAGTGATCGACGGTGATTTAGGTAAAGAGATTGGCGACAAGCTGACGAATAACCCGAAATCTCGTCTGGTATTCCTCGGCTGGATGGACTCCGGCACACGTAACCTGATTACCAAAAACCCGGTTGTGAAACCTGAAGATCTTAAGGGGATGAAAATCCGCGTTCAGGGTAGCCCGGTCGCACTGGCAACGCTTAAAGACATGGGCGCAAACTCGGTCGCGATGGGGGTGAGCGAAGTGTATAGCGGCATGCAAACCGGCGTTATCGACGGCGCTGAAAACAACCCGCCAACCTTTATTGCCCATAACTACATGCCGGTCGCTAAGAACTACACGCTGAGCGGCCACTTCATCACGCCAGAAATGCTGCTTTATTCCAAAGTGAAGTGGGACAAACTGACGCCTGACCAGCAGCAAAAAGTCCTGAAACTGGCACGTGATGCGCAAATGGAACAGCGCGAACTGTGGAATGCCTACAACAAACAAGCGCTGGAAAAAATGAAAGCCGGTGGTGTTCAGTTCCACGAAATCGACAAAGCCTGGTTTGTGAAAGCGACTGAGCCGGTGCGTAAAGAGTACGGCGATAAACATCAGGATCTGATGAAAGCTATCGCAGACGTTCAGTAACTATTGTCGCTAACGCATTCGTGGAGGGCATCTTATGTCCCAACGCTACTCAGACTTGATGGATAAAGTTTATTTGCTGGCGATGGTTATTGCCGGGCTGTCTCTTTTGGTGATGACCATCATTATTCCGATTGGGATTTTCTCACGTTATGTCCTCAATCGTGGGGAATCCTGGCCGGAACCCGTGGCGATAATCTGCATGGTGACCTTCACGTTCATCGGCGCGGCGGTGAGTTACCGCGCCGGTTCGCACATAGCGGTGAATATGCTGACAGATCGCCTGCCGTCTGCATTGCAGACGTTCTGTACCCGTGTCGTCGACTTGTTGATGCTGGTCATTTCACTGGTGATTTTCTATTACAGCTTCTACCTGTGCGCCGATTTATGGGAACAACCTGTTGCCGAATTCCCGCTACTCACTTCCGGTCAAACCTATCTTCCGCTGCCCGTAGGCGCGATTTTAATGATTCTGTTTGTTGTCGAGCGACTGCTGTACGGCTCTCAAGAGAACCGCCCAATAGTGCTGCTGGGTAATCACGGTTAAGACCAGGGGATAACATGGACGCATTTATTTTATTAGCAACACTCGCGGTGCTGCTTGCAGTGGGAATGCCTGTGGCTTTTGCCGTTGGGCTAAGCGCCATTGTGGGAGCGTTATGGATAGATTTGCCGCTGGAAGCGATCATGATTCAAATCACCAGCGGGGTGAATAAATTTACCCTGCTGGCAATCCCGTTCTTCATTCTGGCCGGGGCGATTATGGCGGAAGGGGGAATCGCTCGTCGCCTGGTCAACTTTGCCTATATTTTCGTTGGGTTTATTCGCGGCGGCTTGTCGCTGGTGAATATCGTGGCGTCCACTTTTTTTGGGGCGATTTCCGGATCGTCCGTGGCGGATACGGCATCCATCGGCAGCGTGATGATCCCGGAAATGGAGAAAAAGGGTTATCCACGGGAATATGCAGCGGCGGTAACGGCGAGTGGATCGGTGCAGGCGATTTTGATCCCGCCAAGCCATAACTCGGTGATTTACTCCCTGGCGGCGGGCGGCACGGTTTCCATTGCCACGCTGTTTATCGCCGGGATTTTGCCAGGTTTATTGCTGGGTTTCTGCCTGATGGTGATGTGCCTCGGGTTTGCTCATAAGCGCGGTTACCCGAAAGGTGAACGCATTCCCTTCAAGCAGGCGTTGAAAATTTTCTTCGATGCGCTGTGGGGTTTGATGACGGTGGTCATTATTCTCGGCGGGATTTTGACCGGGGTCTTTACCGCAACTGAATCGGCGGCAGTCGCCTGTGTGTGGGCGTTCTTCGTGACTATGTTTATCTACCGTGACTACAAGTGGAACGAGCTGCCAAAGCTGATGTTCCGTACTGTAAAAACAGTCTCTATCGTCATGATTTTGATTGGTTTTGCGTCAGCGTTCGGCGCAGTCATGACTTACATGCAACTGCCATCACGCATCACTGAGTTCTTCACTTCGCTGTCTGACAATAAGTACGTCATTCTGATGTACCTCAACGTCATGCTGCTGTTGATTGGCACGCTGATGGACATGGCGCCGATTATCCTGATCCTGACGCCGGTTTTACTGCCGGTGACGAATTCGCTGGGTATCGACCCGGTGCATTTCGGGATGATTATGATGGTTAACCTCGGGATTGGCTTAATTACACCGCCGGTCGGTTCGGTGCTTTTTGTCGCCAGTGCGGTGAGCAAACAGAAAATCGAAGTGGTGGTTCGTGCCATGTTGCCGTTCTACGGCGTATTGCTGGTGGTGCTGGCGATGGTGACCTACATTCCGGCAGTTTCATTGTGGCTGCCGCATGTATTGGGCATGACGAGTTGAGAGGACTATCTAACCCTCATTTCTGATGGGGTGAGGGTTAGATAAACAGTGCCGGAGAAATACCAAAGCGCAGGGAAAGCTTTCTGATGTGCTCAATTGTAAGCTGGCGCTCGCCACTCAGTACGCGTGACACCATTGATTTGCTGCCAATTTCTTGTTGGAAATCGCTTTGATTCAACTCATATTGATCCATCAACGTTCTCAGTACCGCAACGCCGGGCGGCAGAGCATTCATCTGTTCACGAAAGGCGATAGTTTCCGGAAGGGTATTTTCATACTCAGAAATCTTCAGGCTCACTAAATCCAGCAGCGGGTTGGTCGGCTCATTGACCAACAAGTATTCCACCAGTTCCAGTGCTTCCAGATACTCTTTCTCACCCGTGTTACCCGCAAGAAACGGCACGGCAGTTTTCAGCGCTTCGGCGGCTTTCAGTGCATCTGCAATCATCTCTTCTTTCCCCGATGGGTTTCGGTAAATCTCATGTAATCCACATGCGTCATGATGTCGCGAACATAGAATTTCTGGCTTTCAAAAAATATCAGCGCGAGTAGCCGCAACTCGTTGCGAGCAATATTGATGACATAGTGCTTATCGAGATACTTAAAATTATCAAGTGTTGGATAGACTTTCCTGAGTGATTCGGGTGTTGGGAAATGTCCTTTTTCGATAACCCGGGCCAGAATGAGAAGTTCTTGAGCGTGTTGGGGATATTTTTCGCTGGCTTCACTCAATGCTCTTAGAGAGATTAAATGCATACTTCGTCCTGAAGTTGACTATCTGGCAACCAATATAACCAGGGAGTTGCCAATACGTCAACTCCCTGGGGCCGAATACCAGTGTTTCAGATTTCTCAGTTTTCTACAGCTGCAAAGCCAATACCGTCGAGGATGCTCGCAATTTATTTTTTCCGCAGCAGTCGCAGAGCATTCGCGGTAACCAATGCAGTGGCACCCGAATCAGCCAACACCGCAAGCCACAGGCCGGTGATACCCAACAGCGTAGTCACCAGGAAAATCCCCTTCAACCCCAACGCGATAGTAATGTTCTGGCGAATATTATTATGTGTTGCTCGCGCCAGTCCTATCATGTTGGCAAGCTCCGTCAGGCGGTTGTGCGTCAGTGCAGCATCGGCGGTTTCGAGTGCTACATCGGTGCCGCTGCCCATGGCGATGCCGATAGTTGCAGCCTTCATTGCCGGAGCGTCGTTGATGCCGTCGCCAACCATCGCCAGCGGCGCACGGGCGTTGAGTTCATTCACCGCACTGACTTTGTCGGCAGGCAGCAGGCTTGCGCGATAATCCATTCCTAATTCCTGCGCGATGGCTGCTGCTGCGCGTGGGTTATCACCCGTTAACATCACGCTCTGAACACCGAGGTTGTGCAGTGCCGCAACCGCCATTTTTGCATCGCTGCGCAAGGTATCGCGTAATGCCAGAACGCCAAGTAACTTGCCTTCTTGTAACAGTGCAACCACCGTCTGGCCTTCGGCTTCAAGCTGAGTGATTCGCTGCTGCCAGGCCGCATCCAGCACAGTATTCGCGAGCTTACCCGGTGCGCTTAATAACAATGTTTCGCCATTGATTGCGGCTTCCACGCCAATACCTGCCAGCGCCCGGTGTGCAGTTGTGTCAGGCAATTCCAGATTGCGGTTTTGCGCTTCACGCACAATAGCCTGGGCAAGCGGGTGTGATGAGCCAAGCTCCACGGCAGCGGCCAGGGCCAGCAGGTCGTTTTCGCTAAGTCCACCATTCACTTCAATGGTGGTGACTTGCGGTTTTCCAGCCGTCAACGTGCCGGTTTTATCGAAAGCGATATGCTGAATTTTGCCGAGGCGTTCGAGAGCTGCGCCGCCTTTAATTAACGCGCCACGGCGTGCTGCCGCAGCAAGTCCGGAGGTAATTGCTGCAGGGGTAGAAATCACCAGCGCACACGGGCAACCAATGAGTAACAGTGCCAGCCCTTTGTAGATCCACTCGCCCCAGCTTTGCCCAAACAGCAGCGGAGGAATAACCGCTGCGAGCAGGGCGATTGCCATAATAATCGGCGTGTAAATGCGGCTGAAACGGTCAATAAAGCGCTCAATCGGTGCGCGGCGCTCATCCGCTTCTTCAATTAAACGCAGGATGCGGTCAATTGCGCTGTCGCCCGGTTCGGAAATGACTTCGAGCTGCACCAGTCTGTCGACGCTGGTGCTTCCTGCCGGGACTTTCTCATCTTGCTGGCGTTCAACCGGAATGGACTCGCCGGTTAATGCGCTTTCATCGAAACTGGCAAAAGGTGTTAGCAAGCGGCCATCAGCAGGCAAACGCCCGCCCGCCGCTACTTCTATGACATCGCCCGGACGTAAATCAGAGAGCGCGATGCTTTCGCGTTCACCGTTACGAATACGAGTCGCGACTTCTGGTTTCAGCGCCATCAGTGCGCTCACACCACGGCGCGCGCGGCTGGCGGCGTAGGACTCCAGGCGTTCACCAATTAAGAACAGCAGTAATACCATCGCGGCTTCTGCGGTCGCTCCGATAAACAGTGCGCCAATGGCAGCGACACTCATCAACGTTTCGATGGCAAACCAGTTACCGGTGCGCATCAGGCGCTCGGCCTGGCGCGCGATCGGCCACAGGCCAACCAACGTGGTGGCGATGAATGCTATGTTGCCGAACGGATGGTTAAACTGCTCAAGCCCCCAGCTCAGCGCCATCATGGCTATCAGTAAGATGAGCGGTAAATTTTCATGCCAGGCGGATGTTTTCGGTGCGGGGGCGGCACTGTTTCTTAGGTTGTAACCTGCGGCTTTCACGGCTTTTTCAACGTCGTCGCGAACATCGCGCTGCGCGGTGACCAGCAGTTTTTCTGTGCTGAACAGCACCTGAACGCGCTGCACATCGGCAATCTGTTTGACAGCGTTTTCAACTTTGCGGGCGCAGGCGGCGCAGTCCATGCCATCGACGAGCCAGCTATAACGTTCGCCGGTATCAGGCAGCATTTGCGTTTCAGGCGCGACATTGGCGTCACTACAGCAATCATTACCATGGCATGCGTCTGTTTTTATCGGCAACGGACTGAGCTTTGCCTTCGCAAATTGTGGTGTTTTTGGGGAGTTGAGCATGCGCCCTCCTGGGTAATGATAATGTTCTCATTACGCATGTTACTCTCTGGAGTTGACTCCAGAGTCAAGAGGGAAATTTGAGGGGCGGTAAATACCGCCCGCAAGGTCAAATATACAGAGCGCGGACAATCATAAAGTGCCCGGCAAAATAGCAGGCTGCGGCGATGGCGCTATCGCCTGTGAAGCGGCGGCGGTAATGGCTACCCAGCCAGACTATATTGCCCAACAGCAGCAGCGTTGCGCCAATAAAGCCTGAGAAACTCGGGCGTGTTGGCAGGAAGAAATAGAGCTCACCGGCCAGCCACACCATCACCAGTGTCATGCCGATAAACGTCAGAATCGGCCAACGGAATGTTTCGAGGCGCGTCCAGATGACGGCGGTCAGTAGCGCGCCAATAACTAGCAGTACCAGCGGCAAAGGCCAGAAGAAACTGAACGTCATTTGGCTGGCGAAATAGAGGGTATACAACAGGTGCGACAGGAAAAACGCCCCGATGGCATACAACATGCGCTGGGTTGGAAGCAGGGTGAGGGCGTCACCGAGCAGCGTTGCCGCAAGCCCCGCGAGGATCAAATAGCCTGTTGCGTTGAACATCGGCGCTTGCCAGGCCAGCAGTAATAACAGCAGAAGGGTGACGGGTTTGAACACCCAGCGTTGCCAGGTTGGCCCACGATAGGAGGCGTCGACGTACAGCCACCCGGAGAAGAATACAGCAATAAATGACCAAAGCATGGCATGTCCTTAGGGCATTAAATTAAAATTGAAAGCACGACGTTACTTATCTCAGTCTAGTGGTCAATGTCGGTGGGTGACAATGCCACGACGTGCAGGGTATTCTTAAAAGTGCCTGACAAATCGAGATAAATCCATGAGTAAAATGCCCCTTTTCTTCATTGCTGTTGTTGCGATTATCGTCGTGGCAGCGTCGTTCCGCTTTGTGCAACAGCGCCGTCAGAATGCGGAAAATGATGCCGCGCCCATGATGGAAAGAAGTGTGCTGGTGGCGACGAAACGTGAAATGCCCACCACCGATCGTCGATCACGACAACGCCAGGTCACACCTGTCGAAGATATCATGCGTTATGAGGTTTGGTTTCGCCCACAAAGTGGCGGACTGGAGCTAAAAATGCGCGTGACGGCAGAGCAGTATCACTCGATGAGCGTTGGTGATGCAGGAACTTTACAGTACAAGGGGACGCGCTTTGTGGGCTTCATCCCCGACTAATAACAGGCTATTTTATTTGCCATTTTTGACCAGGGCAGTGCTCGGAATCCTCACATACTGCGTGTACGCTCCGGTTCCTCCGCGCTGTCCGTGTCCAAACTGGCTGCAACAATTACGCCTGGTGGCACCGCATTATGATTATTTACCCTGGCGGAGCTTCTTCTGCCAGACCAGCAGTTCAAATACCCCAAAGATAAAAATCTTAATCTGCTGAGCGCGACTGAGCGGTGGGCTGCCTTTTGGCTGAGTCGATTTCAGTAACGCTAACTGCATACCGTGCATCAGCACGGTGAAGATCAGCGCGACGTTAATGAAAATATTCAGCGGGCGTGGGAACGGATGGACAATATTTAGTAACAAAAATGCCCAGACGCCGAGCATCAGCAATCGGCCTATGTTAATCAGCATGACTCTGCTCCTTGAATTTCACGGCTATACAAACGATACGCGACCTGTCCCGCGACTTTTTCACGATGCAAAGACCAGCTTACGGGCACCGTTGGCGTTCCGTTTTCCACTTCGCTTTCAACGTAGATCAGCGCTTCATCTGCCAGCCAACCGTTGCTTTCCAGCAGCGCGAGTGTGTCGTCCAGCAACCCCTTACGGAATGGCGGGTCAACAAATACGATGCTGTGCGGTTCACCGGACTGCGACAGGAAATTAAGCGTGTTGGTGTTCACGACTTTTCCGTTGGTCGCTTTCAGCGTGGCGAGATTTTTTTGCAACTGCTGTGAAACGTTGCGATCCATCTCCAGCAATGTGGCACGGCTCGCGTAACGCGACAAGGCTTCAAGCCCCAATGCACCGCTTCCTGCAAAGCAATCCAGCACGGTGGCATCGACCATGGTGGGTGCCAGCCAGTTAAACAGGGTTTCACGAACCCGATCTGTGGTAGGACGCAGGCCAGGGCTGTCTGGTACGGGCAGTTTGCGGCCGCGCCATTGGCCTCCAATAATACGGATCTGGCCGGTGCCAGTAGATTGCGGTTTTTTCATGAGACTCACTGCGATGCAATTTCTTGCCGTCTAGTGTAACGGTGTGTGTAAGGCGGGGAAAGTGATAGACTAAGGCATTCATTAGATAATTATTTTCAGTGCCCGTGGCATGCTCAATCGGGCCTGTGCCATGAATTAACAGCGAGGAGTGTGTTCGCAAATGGCGAAAGAGAAAAAACGTGGCTTTTTTTCATGGCTGGGCTTTGGCCAGAAAGAGCAGGCTTCTGAACAAGAACCAGAACAAAAAGTAGCAGAAGAACAACCGGTTGCCGAAGAAGTTGTTGAGCAAATTATTGAAGCTGAACAACCGCAAGCCGCTGACGAAACTGCACAGTCAGAAGAGATTAAGCCAGAAGCACAAACTGAGATTCAGCCAGAAGTTTTGCCTGAAGCTGAACCTGTTGTGCTTGAAAAGCATGAAGAACCTGAAGCCTTCGCTGAAGAGATCGTAGAAGTCACTGAAAAACTCGTTGAAAGCGAAGTGGCTGCGGTTGAACCGGAAATCATTCCGGAACCAGAGCCAGAACCAGAAGTTACTGCGCAAGCTGTGGTCGAACACGAAGAGCTACCGGTTCCTGAAGAGATAGTCGCGCCAGAAGCGGTACAGGTTGAATCATTAGAAGAGTGGCAGCCTGAGCAAGAACCTGTCGTTGCGGAAACTGCTGTTAAAACGGTTGTTGAGCCTGAAGAAATTGCAGTCGCTCCGGTTGAAGCTATCGTAGTTGAAGACGTAATTGTTGAAGAAGTTGTTGCTGAAGAAGCTCCGGTAGAAGAAGTCGTTGAAGACATTCCTGTTGCGGCCGTTATCGTCGAAGAAGCTGCGGCGGAACTGGAGCCTGAAGAGTCTCAAGCCGAAGAAGTTCAGCACGAACAAGAGCGACCAACCAAAGAAGGTTTCTTTGCTCGCCTTAAACGCAGCCTGATTAAAACCAAACAGAACCTCGGTTCCGGATTTATCAGTCTGTTCCGCGGCAAAAAAATCGACGATGATCTGTTTGAAGAGCTCGAAGAGCAATTGCTTATTGCCGACGTGGGTGTTGAAACCACGCGTAAAATCATCACCAATCTGACGGAAGGCGCAAGCCGCAAAGACCTGCGTGACGCCGAAGCGTTGTACGGTCTGCTGAAAGAAGAGATGGGTGAAATTCTGGCGAAAGTCGATGAGCCGCTGAAAGTTGAAGGCAAAACGCCGTTCGTTATCCTGATGGTTGGCGTCAATGGTGTGGGTAAAACCACCACCATCGGCAAACTGGCTCGTCAGTTCCAGCAGGAAGGCAAATCTGTGATGCTGGCGGCGGGTGATACCTTCCGAGCCGCTGCGGTAGAGCAACTGCAGGTGTGGGGCGATCGTAACAATATTCCTGTTATTGCTCAGCACACAGGTGCTGATTCCGCCTCAGTGATTTTCGATGCCATTCAGGCCGCGAAAGCACGAAATGTCGACGTACTTCTGGCGGACACCGCCGGGCGTTTGCAGAACAAAGCGCACCTGATGGAAGAGCTGAAGAAAATCGTCCGCGTAATGAAAAAACTGGACGAAGACGCACCGCATGAGGTTATGCTCACCCTCGATGCCAGCACCGGGCAGAATGCGATTAGCCAGGCTAAATTGTTCCATGAAGCCGTTGGATTGACAGGCATTACGCTAACCAAACTCGATGGTACAGCCAAAGGCGGCGTGATTTTCTCCGTTGCCGATCAGTTTGGTATTCCGATTCGCTATATTGGCGTCGGCGAGCGTATTGAGGACTTGCGTCCGTTTAATGCGGGCGATTTTATTGAGGCACTTTTTGCCCGAGAGGATTAACCATGATTCGCTTTGAACACGTTAGTAAGGCCTATCTCGGTGGGAGACAAGCGTTGCAGGGAGTGACCTTCCATATGCAACCTGGCGAGATGGCTTTCCTGACCGGCCACTCCGGCGCGGGGAAAAGTACCCTGCTCAAGCTTATCTGCGGTATTGAGCGGCCAAGCGCCGGGAAAATTGCTTTTGGCGGCCATGATATTAGCCGCCTCAAGAGCCGCGAAGTGCCGTTCCTGCGCCGCCAGATTGGAATGATCTTCCAGGATCACCATCTGTTGATGGACAGAACCGTGTACGACAACGTGGCAATCCCGCTGATCATCGCGGGTGCCAGTGGCGAAGATATTCGCCGTCGCGTTAGTGCGGCACTGGATAAAGTCGGCCTGCTCGATAAAGCGAAAAACCTTCCGATCCAACTCTCTGGCGGTGAACAACAGCGCGTGGGTATTGCCCGCGCGGTAGTGAATAAGCCCGCCGTTTTGCTGGCGGATGAACCAACCGGTAACCTCGACGATGCGCTCTCGGAAGGGATTTTGCGTCTGTTCGAAGAGTTTAACCGTGTGGGAGTAACGGTTCTGATGGCAACGCATGACATGAGCCTGATATCCCGCCGTAATTATCGCATGTTGACGTTAAGTGACGGCCATTTGCATGGAGGCCTGGCAGGTGAATAAACGCAGCGCGCTCAATCACATAAAGCGTTTCAGCAACAAGCTGGATAAAATCAACTCGCTGAATAAGTTAGGAGATTTAGGCCGCTCGGTGAAAAAACGCGGTAAAGGGCCTCAATCGAAAAGCAAATCCCTCAAAGGTGGTGTGAACGAACAGTTCCGCTACGCCTGGCAGGGGGCGCTACAAGACTTACGCAGCAAGCCTATAGCCACGTTTTTGACGGTGATGGTTATCGCCATCTCACTGACGCTGCCTAGCGTGTGCTACATGGTTTACAAGAACGTGAACCAGGCCGCTACGCAGTATTATCCTTCGCCGCAAATCACCGTTTACCTCGATAAAGCGCTGGACGACAACGCCGCGCAGCAAGTGGTTGGCGCGATTCAGGCGGAAGAGGGCGTCGATAAAGTTAACTATCTTTCGCGTGACGAAGCGCTGGGTGAGTTCCGTAACTGGTCGGGCTTTGGTGGCGCGCTGGATATGCTGGAAGAAAACCCGCTGCCTGCCGTTGCCGTGGTGAACCCGAAACTCGATTTCCAGACCACCGACCACCTGAATACTTTGCGTGACCGCGTAGCGCGCATTAACGGTGTCGATGAAGTGCGCATGGATGATAGCTGGTTTGCACGCCTGGCTTCGCTGACTGGCCTTGTAGGCCGGGTCGCTGCGATGATTGGTGTGCTAATGGTAGCGGCGGTGTTCCTGGTGATTGGTAACAGCGTGCGCCTGAGCATTTTTGCCCGTCGCGACACCATCAACGTGCAAAAACTGATTGGTGCAACGGATGGATTTATTCTGCGCCCATTCTTGTATGGCGGCGCGTTGTTAGGCTTTAGCGGTGCGTTTTTGTCACTGATTTTGACCGAAATTCTGGTGTGGCGTTTGTCGTCGGCGGTCACTCAAGTGGCGCAAGTCTTCGGCACAAAGTTCGATTTGACGGGCTTAGGTTTCGATGAATGTCTGCTGTTGCTGCTGGTTGCTTCCATGAGTGGATGGTTGGCGGCATGGATCGCAACGGTACAACATTTACGTCGTTTTACCCCAGAGTAAAAATTTTTTGATATACTTGTTCCCTGCTACGAAGTACCCGTCAGCAGGGGACACGCTCCCACCTCGGTATGTGTTTCTCCTGCCCAGTTTCATAGCTCTGTCACATTTTGTGTGTAATATATGCACAGCTTTACAGTGAACTTGTGGATAACGTCACTGTCTGAGTTTACTGTGGATGGTACGGTTTGGCGCTTGACGTGTGGTCAGGTGCAGCATGGTGTAGCAACCTGTACGTTAGTCTTAAGAGAGGGTTTGAATGACCAAAGAAATGCAAAATTTAGCTTTAGCCCCTGTTGGTAACCTGGAATCTTATATCCGGGCCGCTAATTCCTGGCCGATGTTAACGGCTGAGGAAGAGAAGGAGCTGGCTGAAAAGCTGCATTACCAGGGCGATCTGGAAGCAGCGAAAAGGCTGATCCTGTCTCACCTGCGCTTTGTTGTTCATATCGCTCGTAATTACTCGGGCTATGGTTTGCCGCAGGCTGACTTGATCCAGGAAGGCAACATCGGCCTGATGAAGGCTGTGCGCCGTTTTAACCCTGAAGTGGGTGTCCGTCTGGTGTCGTTCGCCGTGCACTGGATCAAAGCTGAAATTCACGAATACGTTCTGCGTAACTGGCGTATTGTGAAAGTGGCAACCACTAAAGCACAACGTAAGTTGTTCTTTAACCTGCGTAAAACTAAACAACGTCTGGGTTGGTTCAACCAGGACGAAGTGGAAATGGTCGCCAATGAGCTGGGTGTTTCCAGCAAAGATGTCCGTGAGATGGAATCTCGCATGGCGGCGCAGGACATGACGTTCGATATGGGCAACGACGACGATTCAGACAGCGCGCCAATGGCTCCTGTGCTGTTCTTGCAGGATAAGTCTTCTAACTTTGCTGATGGCATTGAAGACGACAACTGGGAATCGCACGCGGCTGATAAACTCAGCGACGCCATGTTAGGCCTGGACGAACGTAGTCAGGATATTATCCGTGCCCGTTGGCTCGACGAAGAAAACAAGAGCACATTGCAAGAACTGGCCGATCGCTACGGCGTTTCCGCTGAGCGTGTGCGCCAGCTTGAAAAGAACGCAATGAAAAAACTGCGCATGGCCATCGAAGCGTAAGTTATTCCGTCAGATAAAAAACCGCCTTCCGGGGCGGTTTTTTTATGCCCGTCACTTTCCTTCCCTATTGTGAAAAAATTGTTATTCCAAAAACCATAAATTCGGGTATGTTTTTAACTCTGAATGCGGTGAAGGCACGCGCGGTATTCTTAAATCAAAAATAAAATCGTGCCAAAACAACACAACAATTACCCATTAGCATTCGAGTTGCAGGTAGGCGGCCAGGGAGCTTATCCCGATGAGCTTACTAAGGTAAGTGATTCGGGTAAGTGAGTGCAGCCAACACCCCTGCAGCTTGAAGGATGATGGGTAAATACCAATCACAACAAAAATGGGGATCTCAGGATGAAAATGAAGGGCAAAGCGTTATTGGCTGGTTGTATTGCACTTGCGATGAGCAATGCAGCATTTGCTAAGGACATCAAAGTTGCGGTCGTAGGGGCGATGTCTGGCCCGGTTGCTCAATATGGCGACCAGGAGTTTACCGGCGCAGAACAAGCGGTTGCTGACATTAATGCCAAAGGCGGCATCAAAGGCGACAAGCTGGTTATCACCAAATATGACGATGCTTGTGACCCGAAACAAGCCGTGGCTGTCGCCAACAAAGTGGTTAACGATGGCATCAAATATGTAATCGGCCACTTGTGTTCTTCTTCCACTCAGCCAGCGTCTGATATCTACGAAGACGAAGGTGTTCTAATGATCACCCCAGCGGCAACGGCTCCTGAGCTGACTTCCCGTGGGTACAAATTAACTATGCGTACCACAGGCCTGGACTCCGATCAGGGCCCAACGGCTGCGAAATACATCCTTGATCATGTGAAACCGAAAAACATCGCGGTCATTCATGACAAACAACAGTATGGCGAAGGCCTGGCGCGATCCGTTCAGGACAACCTGAAAAAAGGCGGCGCTAACGTGGTGTTCTTTGACGGTATCACCGCAGGCGAGAAAGACTTCTCCACGCTGGTGGCACGCCTGAAGAAAGAGAACATCGACTTCGTTTACTACGGTGGCTACCACCCGGAAATGGGACAGATCCTGCGTCAGTCTCGTGCAGCAGGCCTGAAAACTCAGTTCATGGGTCCAGAAGGTGTAGCGAACGTTTCTTTGTCTAACATTGCTGGTGAGTCTGCTGAAGGCCTGTTAGTGACTAAGCCGAAGAACTACGACCAGGTTCCTGCGAACAAACCGGTTGTGGATGCCATCAAAGCGAAGAAACAAGATCCAAGTGGCGCATTCGTATGGACCACATACGCAGCACTGCAATCGCTGGCGGCTGGCCTGAACAAGTCAGAAGATCCAGCTGAAATCGCTACCTATCTGAAAGGTGCCACTGTGGAAACCGTAATGGGGCCATTGAGCTGGGATCAGAAAGGCGACCTGAAAGGCTTTGAGTTCGGCGTGTTTACGTGGCATGCGAACGGTACTGCTACCGACGCCAAATAATTTATCGGGCACCTTTCGCGCCGCAGATGCGTTGGCTGCGTTGCGTAACCCCGGTCACTTACTGATGTAAGCTCCCGGGGATTTCACAACTTGCCGCCTTTCTGCAGCACGAAATACTTCGATAAATGATGGAAGAAGTGATAACCAAACAGTTATCACTTCTTCCAGCCACCACTTTGCTCCGCAAAACCTACCGCCTGCATAAACGCCGTCATCACATCACGGTCTTCTACGCCTGCATCGTTCATCCACCAGGCGATGATGTCAGGATTATCACGAATCACTTCTTCGACCAGATACTGCCCAACGCCACGGCGACGGGTGATTTCGCGTACTCGTAGCGAATCCAGCGCGGCTTCATTGCCCGCGAGCGTAACGCGAACCGCACCGAGCAGCCGATCATTAAATTTTGCAGCATAAATTCTGTGAGTATCCGTCAAAGCAAGCGAAGCGCTGGAGTATTCCGGCCAGATCTTAGCAAGATCGATCTCATCCTGAGCACTACACTCAAACAGACGAATGATGGTGAGTTTCATAAGCGAGCTAACCAAAAAGCGGGAAAACCCCGAGTGTAACCAATTTATTTGCGCCAGACGCTTTATCTTTTATCTGTCATATACCAGACGATTAATTTTTGCGGCAAACGTATGCCAGTTCGATAAGCGGTAGATTGAAATATGGTCAGTATAAAACCCTAAAACCTAGTGATTTATTCCGCTCTTTGTATCGCTATTTTATGCTGAAAAAGCTGCTTTTTTTTGTTTAACTATGAGCAAATACAGAATAATATCTTTGCTTAATAGCCTGAAAAATAGAGAGTTTAGCTTTAAAAATTGTAAATTTTAGCGCTAAGCCCTTAAAGGCACTCATAAAAATGGTTAAAGCCTAAAAAACGCACAGTGCGTTTTTTGGTCACTATAAAACCACATAATCACGAACAGGAATTGGATCTATGAAAATGAACGCGAAGACATTACTCGCTGGGGTTATTGCGCTGGCGGTGTCTCACGCGGCAACCGCAGCAGACATCAAAGTTGCGGTTGTTGGTGCAATGTCTGGCCCGGTTGCGCAGTGGGGCGACATGGAATTTAACGGCGCGCGCCAGGCAATTAAAGACATCAACGCTAAAGGCGGCATCAAAGGCGACAAACTTGTTGCGGTTGAATACGACGATGCTTGTGACCCTAAACAAGCAGTAGCGGTTGCCAACAAAATCGTTAACGACGGTGTGCGTTATGTTATTGGCCACCTTTGCTCCTCTTCCACTCAGCCTGCGTCTGATATCTACGAAGACGAAGGCATCCTGATGATAACCCCTGGTGCAACTAACCCAGAACTGACTGCTCGTGGTTACAAAATGATTATGCGTACCGCGGGCCTGGATTCTTCCCAGGGCCCAACGGCGTCTAAATACATTCTCGACACTGTAAAACCGAAGCGCATCGCGGTCATTCATGACAAACAGCAATATGGCGAAGGCCTGGCGCGTTCTGTACAGGATGGCTTGAAGAAAGGCGGCGCGAACATCGTCTTCTTCGACGGTATCACTGCGGGAGATAAAGACTTCTCCACGCTGGTTGCGCGTCTGCAAAAAGAAAACATCGACTTCGTATACTACGGTGGTTACTACCCGGAAATGGGTCAGATTCTGCGTCAGGCACGTGCTGTTGGCCTGAAAACTCAGTTTATGGGTCCAGAGGGTGTGGGTAACGCATCACTGTCTAACATCGCAGGTGCGGCGGGCGAAGGCATGTTAGTGACTATGCCAAAACGCTATGACCAGGACCCAGCGAACAAAGCTATCGTTGATGAGTTGAAAGCTGAGAAGAAAGATCCAAGTGGTCCGTACGTATGGATTACTTACGCAGCGGTGCAATCTCTGGCTACAGCACTTGAGCGTACCGGCAGTGAAGAACCTGCTGATTTAATCAAAGATTTGAAAGCAAACGGTGCGAAAACCGTGATTGGGCCGCTGAACTGGGATGAGAAAGGCGATCTGAAGGGATTTGATTTTGGTGTCTTCCAGTGGCATGCCGACGGTTCGTCTTCCGTAGCTAAATAGATCGGCAAATCTGGGTCATCCCACCTCCCCGGCGGCTATGCGTTGGGGAGGAATAAATAAGGTTATTGTATGTCCGAGCAGTTCCTCTATTTCCTGCAACAGATGTTTAACGGCGTCACGTTGGGCAGTACTTACGCGTTGATAGCCATCGGTTACACCATGGTTTACGGCATTATCGGCATGATCAACTTCGCCCATGGCGAGGTATATATGATCGGCAGCTACGTCTCGTTTATGATCATCGCAGCGCTGATGATGATGGGCATTGACGTGGGTTGGATGCTGGTTGGTGCAGGTTTTATTGGTGCCATTGTCATCGCCAGTGCCTACGGTTGGAGCATCGAGCGCGTTGCCTACAAACCAGTGCGTAACTCTAAGCGTCTGATTGCACTGATCTCTGCTATCGGGATGTCTATCTTCCTGCAAAACTACGTCAGCCTGACCGAAGGTTCACGTGATATTGCGCTGCCAAGCCTGTTTAACGGCCAGTGGGTCGTCGGTGCCAGCGACAACTTCACCGCAACCATTACCACCATGCAGTTGGTGATTTGGGTGGTGACGTTCCTTGCGATGCTCGCGCTGACGCTGTTTATTCGCTACTCCCGCATGGGCCGTGCGTGCCGCGCGTGTGCAGAAGATTTGAAAATGGCGAGCCTGCTCGGAATTAACACCGACCGCGTTATCTCCCTGACCTTCGTGATTGGTGCAGCCATGGCTGCGGTTGCAGGTGTACTGCTCGGCCAGTTCTACGGCGTTATCAACCCCTACATCGGCTTTATGGCCGGGATGAAAGCCTTCACCGCAGCGGTACTTGGCGGTATCGGCAGTATCCCTGGTGCGATGATTGGTGGCCTGATTTTAGGTGTTGCAGAAGCGCTGACCTCCGCGTATCTGAGCACTGAATATAAAGATGTTGTCTCCTTTGCGCTGCTCATCGTGGTACTGCTGGTTATGCCTACCGGTATCCTGGGTCGCCCGGAGGTAGAAAAAGTATGAAGCCGATGCATGTTGTTTTGGCGCTGCTTTCGGCAGCCATATTTTTCGTGCTGGCGGGCGTCTTTATGGGCGTTCAGCTGAGTCTCGATGGTACTAAGCTTGTAGTCCACAGCGCGGAAACAGTGCGCTGGGAATGGGTGTTGATTGGTACGGCGATTGTCTTCGTCTTCCAGTTGCTGCGCCCTGCATTCCAGAAAGGCATGAAAAAAGTCTCCGGGCCGAAGTTTGTGCTGCCTGCGTTAGATGGTTCTACACCGAAACAGAAACTGTTCCTGGCGGCACTGTTGGTGCTTGCGGTTGCGTGGCCGTTTGTGGTGTCACGCGGTACGGTGGATATCGCCACGCTCACCATGATTTATATCATTCTCGGCCTTGGCCTGAACGTGGTTGTCGGTTTGTCTGGCTTGCTGGTGCTGGGCTACGGCGGTTTTTATGCCATCGGCGCTTATACCTTTGCGCTGCTCAACCACTACTACGGTTTAGGCTTCTGGACATGCTTGCCAATTGCGGGCCTGGTGTCTGCGGCGGCAGGTTTCCTGCTTGGCTTCCCGGTGTTGCGTTTACGCGGCGACTACCTCGCGATTGTGACGCTCGGCTTTGGTGAAATCGTGCGTATTTTGCTGCTCAACAACACCGAAATTACCGGTGGTCCGAACGGCATCAGCCAGATCCCAAAACCAACGCTGTTCGGTCTGGAGTTCAGCCGTAGCACGCGTGAAGGCGGGTGGGACACTTTCAGCAACTTCTTTAACGTTGCATACAACCCCGGTGACAGGATTATCTTCCTGTATCTGGTTGCGCTGTTGCTGGTTGTATTGTCGCTGTTTGTGATTAACCGACTGCTGCGGATGCCGCTGGGCCGTGCGTGGGAAGCGTTGCGTGAAGATGAAATCGCATGCCGCTCACTGGGTCTGAACCCAACTCGTATCAAGCTGACCGCATTCACTATTAGCGCCGCGTTTGCAGGCTTTGCCGGTACGCTGTTCGCTGCACGCCAGGGCTTTGTTAGCCCGGAGTCCTTCACTTTTGCCGAATCGGCATTCGTACTGGCGATTGTGGTACTGGGCGGTATGGGCTCGCAATTTGCCGTTATCCTCGCCGCCGTGCTGCTGGTGGTATCGCGTGAACTGATGCGTGATCTGAACGAATACAGCATGTTGGTGCTTGGTGGCTTGATGGTGCTGATGATGATCTGGCGTCCACAAGGCTTGCTGCCAATGTCACGTCCGCAATTGAAGCTTAAAAAAGAGCAAGTGGAACAAGTGAAAGGAGAGCAGGCATGAGTCAGCCATTGTTATCCGTAAACGGCTTGATGATGCGTTTTGGCGGCTTGCTCGCCGTAAACAATGTTTCTCTGGAACTGCATCCACAAGAAATTGTTTCGTTAATCGGCCCGAACGGTGCCGGTAAAACCACGGTGTTTAACTGCCTGACCGGCTTTTACAAGCCATCAGGCGGTACGATTCTGTTGCGTGATCAGCACCTTGAAGGGCTGCCGGGTCAGCAAATTGCACGTATGGGCGTGGTGCGTACTTTCCAGCACGTTCGTCTGTTCCGCGAAATGACCGTGATTGAAAACTTGCTGGTTGCTCAGCATATGCAACTGAAAACCGGTGTGTTCTCAGGTTTGCTGAAAACGCCAGCTTTTCGCCGTTCACAAAGCGAAGCGCTGGACCGCGCTGCAACCTGGCTTGATCGTATTGGTCTGCTTGAGCAGGCTAACCGCCAGGCGAGCAACCTGGCGTATGGCGATCAGCGCCGTCTTGAGATTGCACGCTGCATGGTGACTCAGCCAGAAATTCTGATGCTTGATGAACCCGCAGCTGGCCTTAACCCGAAAGAAACGCATGAGCTCGATGAGTTAATCATGGAGTTACGTAACCATCACAACACCACCGTGCTGTTAATCGAGCATGACATGAAACTGGTGATGGGCATTTCTGACAGGATTTACGTGGTAAACCAGGGGACGCCGCTTGCGAACGGCACGCCGGAGCAAATCCGTAACAACCCTGACGTAATCCGCGCATATTTGGGTGAGGCTTAATATGGAAAATATCATGTTGTCATTTGACCATGTGAGCGCCCACTACGGAAAAATCCAGGCGCTTCATGAGGTCAGTCTGCACATCAAGCAGGGCGAAATCGTCACTCTGATTGGCGCTAACGGTGCCGGTAAAACGACGCTATTGGGAACACTTTGTGGTGATCCGCGCGCTTCAAGCGGCAAGATTACCTTTGATGGTAAAGACATCACCGACTGGCATACCGCACGCATCATGCGTGAAGCAGTGGCGATTGTGCCTGAAGGCCGCCGCGTGTTTTCCCGTATGACGGTAGAAGAAAACCTGGCTATGGGTGGCTTCTTTGCGGAACGCGACCAGTATCATGAACGTATCCAACGCGTTTACGAACTGTTCCCGCGCTTGCTGGAGCGCCGTATTCAGCGTGCGGGTACGATGTCCGGTGGTGAGCAACAAATGCTGGCGATTGGCCGTGCATTAATGAGCCAACCACGTCTGTTGCTGTTAGATGAACCGTCGCTCGGTCTTGCGCCAATCATCATCCAGCAGATTTTCGACACCATCGAAAAATTGCGCAGCGAAGGCATGACCATCTTCCTGGTCGAGCAGAACGCCAACCAGGCGTTGAAGCTTGCTGACCGTGGCTACGTGCTGGAAAACGGCCACGTGGTACTTGAAGATACAGGTGACGCGTTACTGGCTAACGAAGCAGTGCGTAGCGCCTACCTCGGCGGCTAAAAAATGCTTATACGACGCTAAGCTGGTCACATTTCATACATATTAAAAACCGCTGTGGTATTTTACTTCAGCGGTTTTTTTATAGCCGTTTGCGCAAATTGGATAATGATAAGGAGATCATAATGAAATACCTGATGCTTATAGCACTGCTCTTTATAGGGCATGCCCAGTCAGCAGAAAAGGACCATACGTTTAATCCTGCTGACCCCACTATCTGGCAAGAAAAACCCCCTTCCGCCGCAGTACAAGCGCAAGAGCAGCACAAAGCGCTGTGTGCGACATTCCCTTCGGCTGAGTGCCCAAATGCCGCTGGCAACCAATCTGATATCGAGCGTGAGAAACAGCGCCGTGAAGATAAACGCCGCTTAAACGATCGGGAAAATCACTTTAAGCATTAACCACCTGGCGGTGCGATTGTGCCGCCTTGTCTTTATTTCGTCATCCCATCGTCACGATCCTGTCACCTCCCGGTTATTTTTCTGTCATTCGCGCATGTCATGTTTTGATGCGAACAAAAACGCGTATTTTCGCGCTGTTAGCCACATAACAAGAGAGATAAGACATGACTGCATCGTTACGACACACAGCAATTTGCCTGGCGCTAGGATGCGTATTTAGCAGCAGCGCTATCGCCGCCACCTCCATTCCATTCTGGCATTCAATGGAAGGCGAGTTGGGCAAAGAGGTTGACTCACTGGCTCAACGCTTTAACCAGACGCATCCTGACTACAAAATTGTTCCGGTTTATAAAGGTAACTACGAACAAAACCTGGCGGCAGGGATTGCGGCTTTCCGTTCGGGCAATGCGCCAGCCATTTTGCAGGTTTACGAAGTCGGCACCGCGACCATGATGGCTTCGAAAGCTATCAAGCCGGTGTATGAAGTGTTTAACGATGCGGGCATTAAGTTCGACGAATCCCAATTTGTGCCGACGGTTTCTGGTTACTACACCGATGCGAAAACCGGGCATCTGCTTTCCCAGCCTTTCAACAGCTCAACGCCAGTGCTGTATTACAACAAAGACGCCTTTAAAAAAGCTGGCCTGAATCCGGACCAGCCGCCAAAAACCTGGCAGGACCTGGCTGAATACACCGCGAAGCTGAAAGCGGCGGGTATGAAGTGTGGTTACGCCAGCGGCTGGCAGGGCTGGATTCAAATTGAAAACTTCAGCGCGTGGAACGGCTTGCCGGTTGCTACCAAAAACAACGGTTTTGACGGTACTGACGCAGTTCTGGAATTCAATAAACCAGAGCAAGTGAAACACATCGCTCTGCTGGAAGAGCTGAATAAGAAAGGTGATTTCAGCTACTTTGGCCGCAAAGACGAATCCACCGAAAAGTTCTACAACGGTGATTGCGCCATCACAACCGCCTCTTCCGGTTCGCTTGCTGATATCCGCCATTACGCCAAATTCAACTACGGCGTGGGCATGATGCCTTACGATTCAACCATTCCGAACGCACCGCAAAACGCCATTATCGGTGGGGCAAGTCTGTGGGTTATGCAGGGTAAAGACGCTGCGACTTACAAAGGCGTTGCCGAGTTTATGCAGTTCCTTGCTCAGCCAGAAATCGCCGCTGAGTGGCACCAGAAAACAGGTTATCTGCCAATTACCAAAGCGGCTTATGACCTGACGCGCGAACAAGGCTTCTACGAGAAAAATCCAGGCGCTGATATTGCTACGCGCCAGATGATGAACAAGCCACCATTGCCATTCACCAAAGGTCTGCGTCTGGGCAACATGCCACAGATTCGTACCATCGTGGATGAAGAACTGGAATCGGTGTGGACCGGTAAGAAAACCCCTCAACAAGCGTTAGATAGCGCGGTTGAGCGTGGAAATCAGCTGCTGCGCCGTTTCGAGCAGTCGACGAAGTCTTAAGTTTTGTTGATGTCGGATGGTGCTTCGCTTATCCGACCTACGAAAGCCGTTGTAGGGTGGATTAGCGCATGCGACATCCACCATTAATCTCTATAAGAGCAACACTATGTCATCTTCTCGTCCGGTGTTCCGTTCAGGCTGGCTGCCGTATACCCTTGTCCTGCCGCAACTGGTTATCACCATTATCTTTTTCATTTGGCCTGCGGGCGAAGCGTTGTGGTACTCCCTCCAGAATGTCGATCCGTTTGGGCTTTCGAGCACGTTTGTCGGGCTGGATAATTTTAAACAGCTTTTCCACGACAGTTACTATCTCGACTCTTTCTACACCACATTGATTTTCAGTGGCTTAGTTGCTGGCAGTGGCCTGCTGGTGTCGCTCTTTTTCGCGGCACTCACGGATTATGTCATTCGCGGCAGCCGAATCTACCAAACGCTAATGCTGCTACCGTATGCGGTAGCGCCAGCGATTGCTGCCGTACTGTGGATCTTCCTGTTTAACCCAGGGCGCGGCCTGTTAACGCATGTGCTGGAAGGGTTTGGCTACCACTGGAACCACGCGCAAAACAGCGGCCAGGCGATGTTCCTCGTGGTGTTTGCCTCGGTGTGGAAGCAAATCAGCTACAACTTCCTGTTCTTCTTTGCGGCATTGCAATCTATCCCTCGCTCGCTAGTAGAGGCTGCATCGATTGATGGCGCAGGGCCGGTACGACGTTTCTTTAAACTGTCGCTGCCGCTGATTGCCCCGGTCAGTTTCTTCCTGCTGGTCGTGAACCTGGTATATGCCTTTTTCGATACCTTCCCGGTTATCGACGCTGCAACAGGCGGTGGCCCAGTGCAGGCAACCACCACGCTAATCTACAAAATTTACCGTGAAGGTTTTGCCGGACTCGATCTTTCCGCTTCGGCGGCACAATCGGTTGTGCTGATGTTCCTGGTGATCATACTGACCGTCATTCAGTTCCGCTTCGTGGAACGTAAGGTGCGTTACCAATGATTGAGAATCGTCGTGGGCTGACTATTTTCAGCCATACCATGCTGATACTTGGCATCATCGTCATTCTGTTCCCGATGTATGTGGCGTTTGTCGCGGCAACACTGGATAACCAGGCCGTATTTCAGACGCCGATGACGCTGATTCCGGGCACGCATCTGCTGGAAAATATGTCCTATATCTGGACGCATGGTGTTGGTGCAAACAGTGCGCCGTTCGGTCTGATGCTGCTAAACAGCTTTGTGATGGCGATGGTGATTACCATCGGCAAAATCACGGTGTCGATGCTCTCCGCTTTTGCCATTGTCTGGTTCCGCTTTCCGCTGCGTAACCTGTTCTTCTGGATGATCTTTATCACCCTGATGCTGCCAGTTGAAGTGCGTATTTTTCCAACCGTTGAAGTCATCGCAAATCTTAAAATGCTCGATAGCTACACCGGCCTGACGCTGCCACTAATGGCTTCAGCGACCGCCACGTTTCTGTTCCGCCAGTTCTTTATGACGCTGCCCGACGAGTTAATGGAAGCGGCACGCATCGATGGTGCAACGCCGATGCGTTTCTTCCGCGACATCGTCTTGCCGCTCTCAAAAACCAATCTGGCGGCGCTGTTCGTCATCACCTTTATCTACGGCTGGAATCAGTATCTGTGGCCGTTGCTGATTATCAGCGACGTTAACCTCGGTACGGCTGTCGCGGGTATCAAAGGGATGATGTCGTCTGGCGAAGGCTCTACGCAGTGGAACCAGGTCATGGCGGCCATGCTGCTGACCCTTATTCCCCCGGTAATCATCGTTTTAGTAATGCAACGCGCGTTTGTGCGTGGCTTAGTGGATAGTGAGAAATAACCCATGGCAGGACTGAAATTACAGGCAGTATCCAAAAGTTGGGACAATAAAACCCAGGTGATTCAGCCACTGACGCTGGATGTGGCAGACGGTGAATTTATCGTGATGGTGGGGCCGTCGGGCTGCGGAAAATCGACGTTGTTACGTATGGTTGCCGGGCTTGAGCGCGTCACCAGTGGTGATATCTGGATTGATCGCCAGCGCGTCACCGAAATGGAGCCGAAAGAACGCGGCATCGCGATGGTGTTCCAGAACTACGCGCTTTATCCACATATGAGTGTGGAAGAAAACATGGCCTGGGGCCTGAAAATTCGCGGTATGGGTAAAGCGCATATTCAGCAAAAAGTGGTGGAAGCGGCGCGTATTCTCGAACTCGATGGTTTGCTCAAACGCCGCCCGCGTGAGCTTTCTGGCGGGCAGCGCCAGCGCGTGGCGATGGGCCGTGCAATCGTGCGTGACCCGGCGGTTTTTCTGTTTGATGAACCGCTCTCAAACCTTGATGCCAAGCTGCGTGTGCAGATGCGCCTGGAATTACAACAGTTACACCGCCGCCTGCAGACCACCAGTTTGTACGTCACGCACGACCAGGTTGAAGCGATGACCCTTGCGCAGCGCGTGATGGTGATGAACAAAGGTGTTGCAGAGCAAATCGGCACGCCAGTCGAAGTCTACGAGCGCCCGGCAAGCCGTTTTGTGGCGAGCTTTATTGGTTCGCCTGCTATGAACCTGCTGGAAGTAAATATCAGCGCCGACGGCACGCGTTTTGAACTGGCAGGCGGCATGGCGTTGCCACTGGGAAACGCGGCAAATCTGCAACGAGGCCGCGCTGTTACCCTGGGTATCCGCCCGGAACATATTGCGCTAAGCTCACAAACCGCAGGCGGCGTGCCATTTGTGGTGGACACGCTGGAGATGCTGGGGGCAGATAATTTAGTGCACGGGCGTTGGGGCGAGCAAAAAATGGTGGTGCGCCTGTCGCATCAGGAACGCCCGCAACCCGGCAGTACTCTATGGCTGTATCTGCCTGAAAATAATCTACATTTCTTTGATAAAGAAAATGGACAACGTTTATGAGTAACTGGCCATACCCAAAAGTCGCGGCCCATCGTGGTGGCGGAAAATTGGCACCGGAAAATACGCTGGCGGCTATTGATATCGGTGCGCGCTACGGCCACACCATGATTGAGTTTGACGCCAAACTATCAAAAGACGGGCAAATCTTCTTGCTGCATGACGACACGCTTGAGCGCACCAGCAATGGTTGGGGAGTCGCGGGCGATTTGCCGTGGGATAAGTTGCTGAGTGTTGATGTGGGAAGTTGGTTTAGCGGCGAATTCAAAGGCGAGCCATTACCTCTTCTTTCGCAGGTTGCTGCGCGTTGTAAACAACACGGCATGATGGCAAATATCGAAATTAAACCGACCACGGGCACCGATAGAGAAACCGGGAAAGTCATCGCACTGGCGGCACGGGAGTTATGGTTTGGGCAAACCGATCCATTGCTCTCTTCGTTTTCTATCGAAGCGCTGGAGGCGGCACAAAATGCCGTGCCTGAGCTTCCACGTGGGTTGTTACTTGATGAGTGGCGTGATGACTGGCGGGAGCTGACCACCCGACTTGACTGCGTTTCCATTCACCTGAACCATAAACTGCTTGATGAATCTCGCGTACAGCAACTGAAAGCGGCTGGATTACATATTCTGGTTTATACCGTGAATGTTCCCGAGCGCGCAGCAACGCTGCTGCGCTGGGGAGTCGATACCATTTGTACTGACCGTATCGACCAGATTGGTGCGGACTTTACGGACTAAATGGCTGACCAATGTCGGATGACGCAAGCTTATCCGACCTGTAGTTTCGGCATTGTAAGGTGGGTAGCGCGAGCGTCACCCACCATCTCCTTTACGGCCCAATTGTTTTCAGCGGGATATTCGGCTGTAGTGAAGTCGAGTTGCTGTTTTGATTGAGCATGCTGCCATTGGTTTTTGGTTGCAGCATATGATCCTGGCTGCTACTTCCGCTGCCACTTAGCATCCCGCCATTGGTATTTGGCAGTACCTGCTGCGTTCCGACTTCCATTTCATTGGGCAGCGTTTTTTTCACCTTAAAGACGTCCTGCTGCGAATTATTGTTTATCTGCCCTTCCAGATGCTGTTGCTGGATGCGTGTCTGCGTTTGTAACTGCTGATTCAACATCCCTTTTTGCTGTATCTGCTGCGTTTGCATCTGTTGCTGCATCCGTTGCTGACTTGGGATCTGGTAATCCGGTTGGTTTGGATTATTCAGGGTATTAATTGGCTGTGCCAAACAGGTCAATGGCAGCAAAGCCGCCAGTATGAGTATTTTTTTCATCGTCACTTCCTCCATTTGGGGGATCTACTAAGTTTAATCGTTTTCCACCAACCCGATGGTTATTTAGGATTTTTAGACCAGGCTTAACGGGGGATTGCCCCTGATAAGCATGGAGAAAATAACGATGAAGCAGTGGAAAACTTTTCGTTCTGAAATGCTGCGCTGGGTAACCATTCCCGCGCTAATGATTGGACTCTGCCTGACTGCCAGCGCCGCGCCGCCTCCGGTATCCTATGGGGTTGAAGCCGATGTGCATCATGCTGTGCGTGCTGAAAATGGCATGGTTGCCTCGCAAGATTCCCTCGCCACCCAAGTGGGCGTCGATATTCTTAAACAAGGTGGGAACGCGGTTGATGCCGCCGTTGCCGTGGGCTTTGCGCTGGCGGTAACACACCCGCAAGCGGGTAATATCGGTGGCGGTGGCTTTATGATGCTGCGCACCAAAGACGGTAAAACCACCGCCATTGATTTCCGTGAAATGGCTCCGGAAAAAGCCACGCGCGATATGTTCCTCGATGCGCAGGGCAATGCTGACAGCAAAAAATCTCTCACCTCTCATCTTGCTTCCGGCACCCCTGGCACCGTGGCGGGCTTCTCAATGGCGCTGGAAAAGTACGGTACTTTGCCGCTAAACAAAGTTATCCAGCCCGCTATCAAACTGGCGCAAGACGGTTTCACAGTGAATGATGCGCTGGCGGAAGACCTGAAAGTCTATGGTGCGGAAGTGCTCCCGAATCACCCAAACAGCAAGGCTATTTTCTGGAAAGCTGATGGCGAACCGCTGCAAAAGGGCGACAAACTGGTACAGACCAATCTCGCTAAAAGCCTTGAGATGATTGCTGAGAATGGGCCGGACGCATTCTATAAAGGCGTTATCGCCGACCAGATTGCTGACGAAATGGCAAAAAATGGTGGGTTAATTAGCAAGGCTGATCTTGCGAATTACAAAGCTGTCGAACGTGCGCCGATAAGCGGTACCTATCGCGGCTACGAGATTTTCTCTATGCCTCCACCGTCGTCTGGTGGCATTCACATCGTTGAAATCCTCAATATTCTGGAAAACTTCGACCTCTCTAAATACGGTTTTGGCAGCGCCGATGCGATGCAACTTACCGCAGAAGCTGAAAAATATGCTTATGCGGATCGCTCGGAATACCTCGGTGATCCGGATTTTGTGAAAGTGCCGTGGCAAGCGCTGACTAACAAAACCTACGCCAAATCACTGGCGGAGCAGATAGACATCAACAAAGCGCGCCCGTCGAGCGAAATCAAACCCGGTAAACTCGCACCGTATGAAAGTAACCAGACCACCCATTTCTCTGTGGTGGATAAAGATGGCAACGCCGTGGCAGTGACCTATACGCTCAATACTGTATTTGGTACCGGCATTGTGGCGGGTAATACCGGCATCCTGATGAATAACCAAATGGATGATTTCTCAGCTAAACCAGGCGTGCCAAACGTTTATGGGCTGGTCGGTGGTGATGCCAATGCCGTAGGCCCGCATAAACGCCCTTTGTCTTCAATGTCGCCAACTATTGTGGTGAAAGATGGCAAAACCTGGCTGGTAACCGGTAGCCCTGGCGGTAGCCGAATCATCACCACTGTGCTTCAGATGGTGATGAATACCATCGATTATGGGATGAACGTCGCCGAAGCGACCAACGCGCCGCGGTTCCATCATCAGTGGCTGCCAGATGAGTTACGCGTCGAAAAAGGCTTTAGCCCGGACACCATCAAACTGCTGAAAGAGAAAGGGCAGAATGTTCAGGTGAAAGAGGCGATGGGAAGCACGCAAAGTATTATGGTTGGGCCAGATGGCTCGCTATATGGCGCTTCTGACCCGCGTTCGGTTGATGATTTGACTGCGGGTTATTAATCCGTTCTCGCCCTTTCCAGAAACGGAAAGGGCGAGGGCGTTTCAATTTGGCTTACATCGCGCCATAAAATACGCATCCACATACTGCCCGTCACGCAGTGCGTAGTTCTTCCCTGTGCCTTCAATTTCAAAGCCAAATTTACGGTAAACCGCCAATGCAGGTGCGTTATCAACAAACACCGTCAGCTCAATACGATCGATGCGCAGCCAGTTATCACACAGGTCGGTCATCGCTGACATAAGTGCGCTGGCGACACCTCTGCCATGAAAATTGCTGTCCACGCCTATGCCGAAGGTTGCGACGTGGCTGCGGCGTGGTGAGGGTTCTACCGCAAGCGTCAGTTGACCAATCACTTTTCCATCAATACAGGCGACCAGATTACGGCTGCCTGGTTTTGGTTCCTTCAACCGTTCTAGCCACTGCGCTTGCGGAGAATGAGGAAGATGTAGCGTGTCGCGTTGCGGCGTCGGTTGAGAGTAAAGTTGATGCAGAGCTTCCGCATCACCGATTTCAGCATGACGTATCTCGATTTCGCTCATTCCTTTTCTCCTCAATTGGTTAGGTAACCCCTTCAACATTATTGACTTTTTAATTTTCGTCAACTGCCAATTATTTCTAAAAAAAAGTAGACAAGTGCGAATGATAATGATTATTATTGCCATGCGTTCAGGGGAGATCCCTACGGAGACATCCTGAAAGCACGACATTGCTCACATTGCTTCCAGTATTACTTAGCCAGCCTCGCGCTGGCTTTTTTTTATCCTTTTTTCAGCCTGGCTTACTTGCCATTTTGTCCTCGGGCTGTGCTCGAAATCCTCACGTACTTTAAGTACGCTCCGGTTTCTGCGCGCAGGCCGAGAACAAACTGGCTGCGCCGCCGACGGCTGAGCATTCAGGCAAACTTGTGTTTCGTAGGGCGGATTAGCGCAGCGACATCCGCCAAAGACTCAAGTATGGTAATTGCAATTCAAAATCAAAAAGGACAAAGCAATGACCCTACACTGCGCTTTCATAGGTTTTGGCAAAAGCACCACGCGTTATCACCTCCCTTACGTTCTGGTTCGCAAGGATAAATTCCACGTTGCGCATATCTTCCGCCGCAATGAAAAACCGGAAATCGAGCAGCAACCGGAATATAGCCACATTCATTTCACCAGCGATTTAGACGAAGTGCTGAATGACCCGCAGGTCAAACTGGTGGTGGTTTGCACCCACGCTGACAGCCACTTTGATTACGCGAAACGCGCACTTGAAGCAGGCAAAAATGTGCTGGTGGAAAAGCCGTTCACCCCAACGCTTGCCGAAGCCAAAGAGTTATTTGAACTGGCGAAAGCCAAAGGGCTGACCGTCACGCCATACCAGAACCGCCGTTTTGACTCCTGCTTCCTGACGATGAAAAAAGCCATCGAAAGCGGAAAACTGGGCGAAATTGTCGAGATTGAAAGCCACTTTGATATGTATCGCCCGGTTGCGGAAACCAAACCTGGGCTGCCGGCAGATGGCGCGTTTTATGGCCTCGGCGTGCATACCATGGACCAAATCATCTCGCTGTTTGGCCGCCCGGACCACGTCGCCTACGATATTCGTAGCGTGCGTAATAAAGCCAACCCGGACGATACCTTTGAAGCGCAGCTGTTCTATGGCGATATGAAAGCCATCGTCAAAACCAGCCATCTGGTGAAAATCGATTACCCGAAATTCCTGGTTCACGGCACCAAAGGCTCATTCATTAAGTACGGCATCGACCAGCAAGAAACCAGCCTTAAAGCGTACATTATGCCGGGCGAGCAGGGTTTTGCGGCAGACAGCAGCGTCGGTGTGCTTGAGTACGTAAACGACGCGGGTGAAACCGTGCGCGAAGAGCTGAAGCCGGAAGCGGGTGACTATGGGCGCGTATACGACGCGCTGTACGAAACCATTCTTAACGGCAAGCCAAATTACGTCAGAGAAATTGAAGCACTGACCAACCTTGAGATCCTCGAACGCGGTTTCGAACAGGCTTCCCCCTCTACAGTGACCCTCGCCTAACCTGAAATCTGGCGTCTCTGACTCGTTCACATTTTTTGAACAGAGGCGTCAATTTTCACCCTCTATGATCATTTCCGATTCGAGTCCACACTTAGTCCATCAAACGAATTGCGGAGAAACAAAATGATCTTTTTAAGAAAAGCTGAAGAACGTGGTCATGCGAATCATGGTTGGTTGGATAGCTGGCACACCTTCTCATTCGCTAACTATTACGATGCCAATTTCATGGGTTTCTCGGCATTACGTGTGATTAACGAAGACGTAGTGGAAGCGGGCGAAGGGTTCGGTACCCATCCGCACAAAGACATGGAAATCCTGACTTACGTGCTTGAAGGGGCCGTAGCGCACCGCGACAGCATGGGTAACGAAGAAAAGGTTCCAGCGGGTGAATTCCAGATTATGAGCGCCGGTACCGGTATTACTCACTCCGAGTACAACCCAAGCAAAACCGAGCGCCTGCGTCTGTATCAAATCTGGATCATTCCAGAAAAAACAGGCATCACGCCGCGTTACGATCAGCGCCGTTTTGATGCACCGCAGGGCCGCCAACTGGTACTGTCGCCGGATGCGCGTGACGGTTCTCTGAAAGTGAACCAGGATATGGAACTCTCGCGTTGGGCTTTGGCGAAAGACGAACAATCTGTCTACCAGATCCCGGCAGATCGCCGCATTTGGGTGCAGGTAGTGAAAGGTGATGTCTCTATTAACGGCACTCAGGCAAAAACCAGCGATGCGGTTGCTGTGTGGGATGAACAAGCGATTTCGATTCATGCCAACGAAGCGAGTGAGATCCTGCTGTTCGATCTTCCACCAGTATAATACCCGTCATCCTTCAGGTTGCAGCGGTGTTGGCTACGTAAATTCGCCCCGGTCACTTACTTTAGTAAGCTCCCGGGGACTTATTTCCTTGCCGCCTTGCTGCACCCCGAATGATTTTGGGTATTTAAATGCATAGTTACCGGTCACAACCTTCCTCGGAAACTGGGAAGGTTGTGCTTTGTCCGTGCTAAACTTCGCTGTCGATTGATAACCCGCACAGCAAGATAATGAAAAAGAAAAGACCGGTATTACAGGACGTTGCAGACCGCGTTGGCATAACCAAAATGACGGTCAGTCGCTTTTTGCGTAACCCAGACCAGGTTTCCGCTGCGTTACAGGTAAAAATTGCCGCAGCCCTTGATGAACTTGGCTATATTCCGAACCGCGCACCAGATATCCTCTCCAATTCTACCAGCCGCGCAATCGGTGTGTTGCTACCTTCACTGACCAACCAGGTTTTTGCAGAAGTGCTGCGTGGCATTGAAAGTGTCGTGGATGCTTACGGCTATCAGACCATGCTCGCCCACTACGGCTACAAGCCGGAACTGGAAGAAGAGCGCCTGGAATCAATGCTTTCCTGGAATATCGACGGTCTCATCCTCACCGAACGTAGTCATACTCCGCGCACCTTAAAAATGATTGAAGTGGCGGGCATTCCGGTTGTGGAATTGATGGACAGCATTTCACCATGCCTGGATATTGCGGTAGGGTTTGATAACTTCGAAGCAGCACGCCAGATGACTGCCGCCATTATTGCGCGTGGTCACCGCCATGTAGCGTATCTCGGCGCCCGTCTTGATGAACGTACTGTGATTAAGAAAAAAGGCTATGAGCAGGCGATGAACGATGCCGGGCTTGTGCCATATAGTGTAATGGTCGAAAATTCCTCCTCATATTCCACCGGTATTGAATTGTTCCGTCAGGCCAGGCGTGAATATCCACAGCTCGACAGCATCTTCTGTACTAACGATGACTTAGCCATCGGTGCGGCATTTGAATGCCAGCGTCAGGGCTTGAGTATTCCAAAAGATATGGCGATTGCCGGTTTCCACGGCCACGATATTGGGCAGGTGATGGAACCGCGTCTTGCCAGCGTACTAACGCCGCGTGAACGTATGGGGCGTATTGGTGCGGAGCGTTTGCTGGCGCGGATACGTGGCGAAACGGTGACGCCGCAAATGCTGGACTTAGGATTTACGCTGTCGCCGGGCGGTTCCATATAACAGAATGATTTCAGGTTGCAGCTCCATGGCTGCAACTCGGAATACTTACGCACTGTTTTTTTGATTTAGTTCACACTTATACACTTTGCAAGCTAATGGTTATTGCTTATTGCTGAAGCTCTCTGGACAATGTTACCGATAACAGTTACCCGTAACAGCACCTCGTCCGTCGGAGCTACGCTATGAGCACTACCAACCACGAAAACCACATCTACGTCCTGATGGGCGTCTCTGGCAGCGGTAAATCTGCTGTCGCGAGTGAAGTTGCTCATCAACTCAAAGCCGCGTTCCTCGACGGCGACTTCCTTCATCCGCGCTGCAATATCATGAAGATGGCTTCCGGTGAGCCGTTAAATGACGAAGATCGCAAACCATGGCTGCAAGCGTTAAATGACGCGGCATTCGCCATGCAACGCACCAACAAAGTTTCTTTGATCGTGTGTTCCGCGCTGAAAAAGGTTTATCGCGACCAATTGCGCGACGGTAACCCAAATCTCTCTTTCATCTACATGAAAGGGGATTTCGAAGTCATTGAAAACCGTCTGAAAGCACGTAAAGGTCACTTCTTCAAAACTCAAATGTTGGTCACTCAGTTTGAAACGCTGGAAGAACCAAAGTCTGACGAACCTGATGTTCTGGTGGTGGATATTGACCAAACGCTGGAGGGCGTGGTGGCCAGCACGATTGATGTGATTAATAAAGGCAGTGCGCAGTGAGTACATTAACCCTTGTTTTAACAGCAGTAGGTTCGGTTTTACTGCTGTTGTTTTTAGTGATGAAGGCGCGTATGCATGCCTTCGTTGCTTTGATGGTGGTTTCAATTGGTGCAGGGATATTTTCCGGGATGCCGCTCGATAAAATCGCGGCAACCATGGAAAAAGGCATGGGCGGTACACTTGGATTTCTTGCCATCGTCGTCGCCCTTGGGGCGATGTTTGGCAAGATTCTTCATGAAACAGGTGCCGTAGACCAGATAGCCGTCAAAATGCTCAAGGCTTTCGGCAAGAGTCGCGCACATTACGCGATTGGCCTGGCAGGCTTGATTTGCGCACTACCGTTGTTCTTCGAAGTTGCCATTGTTCTGCTGATTAGCGTGGCGTTTTCTATGGCCCGCCACACCGGAACAAACCTGGTTAAATTGGTTATTCCCTTATTCGCAGGTGTCGCCGCTGCTGCAGCGTTTCTGCTGCCAGGGCCTGCACCCATGCTACTGGCTTCCCAAATGCACGCCGACTTTGGCTGGATGATTCTGCTGGGCCTGTGCGCCGCCATACCAAGCATGATTATCGCCGGGCCGTTGTTTGGTAACTTCATCAGTAAATACGTCGAGCTGCATATTCCTGACGACATCACCGAACCGCATCTGGGCGAAGGCAAACTGCCATCGTTCGGTTTCAGCTTGTCGCTTATTCTGCTGCCGCTGGTGTTGGTCGGGATGAAAACCATCGCTGCACGTTTCGTCGAACAGGGTTCCACGCTGTACGAATGGCTTGAGTTTATTGGCCATCCGTTCACCGCGATTCTGGTGGCGTGTCTGGTTGCTATTTATGGCCTGGCATATCGCCAGGGAATGGCGAAAGAAAAGGTCATGGAAATCTGCGGCCACGCGCTGCAACCGGCTGGCATTATCTTGCTGGTTATCGGTGCGGGCGGGGTATTTAAACAAGTACTTGTGGACTCAGGCGTAGGCCCTGCACTGGGCGAAGCACTGACGGGTTTAGGTTTGCCCATTGCTTTAACCTGCTTTGTGCTGGCTGCTGCGGTTCGCATTATTCAGGGCTCCGCAACCGTTGCTTGCCTGACCGCCGTTGGTCTTGTGATGCCGGTTATTGAACAACTGAACTATAACGGCGCGCAAATGGCTGCTTTGTCGATTTGTATCGCGGGTGGATCTATTGTTGTGAGCCACGTTAACGACGCTGGTTTCTGGTTGTTTGGTAAGTTCACTGGTGCAACCGAAGGGCAAACCCTGAAGACCTGGACCATGATGGAAACCATCCTCGGCACCACGGGTGCGGTTGTTGGGATGATTGCTTTTACGCTGCTCTCGTAGGTCGGAAAAGCGTAGCGTCACCCGACATAAATTTGACGCTCTGGCAAACCCAGAGCGTCATGCTTTTCAAAACACCTTCACGACATCAACGGCAATAACTGCTGATAAATCTGGTTAAAGACTTTACGCCGCGCTTTGTAATGCTCATGGCGAGCCATATCCGGCTTGTGCTGTTGCTCAAGCGCTAACTGCGGAAGCAGTGACTGCAAAGGTTTCTCCGGTGATACCGCGATTTGTGCCAGACGCGCCGCACCCAGCGCTGGCCCAATATCACCCCCCGTACGGTAATCCAGCGTTTGCCCGCTGATATCCGCCAGTATTTGCCGCCAGTAAGGGCTACGCGCACCGCCTCCGATTAGCGTCACGCTTTGTGGTGTCACTCCACAGGAATGAACGACGTCCATACCATCTGCCAGCGCATAACCCACGCCTTCAAGCACGGCGCGGGCAAGTTCTGCCGGGCCATGCTGATGTGTCAGGCCAAAGAAAACACCTTTTGCCTGCGGATTGTTGTGTGGTGTGCGCTCACCTGAAAGATATGGCAGGAACCAAATATCTCCCGCTTCTTCATCGGCTTTTTCAGCGGCGGCCAGTAATGCCGGAACGGTGCCAAGGCCAGTCAGTTTTGCAGCCCAATCCAGACAAGATGCGGCGCTTAACATCACAGACATTAAATGCCAGCGATTGGGTAATGCATGGCAGAAGCTGTGAACGGCACTTTCAGGCTTACTGCGGAAACCATCGCTAACGGCGAAGTAAACGCCTGATGTGCCTAGCGACAACATTGCCTGGCCGACATCCATCATGCCCACGCCAACGGCTCCTGCTGCGTTATCTCCACCGCCTGCAACAACTGGCACAGCGGACATATTCCAAGCCTTAGCCACGTCTTCTTTCAACGTACCGGTTATTTCACTGCCTTCATATAGGCCAGGCATTTGCTGGCGATTGAGTTGGCAGGCGTCGAGCATTTTGTCGCTCCAGTCTCTCTTTGCGACATCCAGCCACATGGTGCCTGCGGCATCTGACATGTCACTGGCAAACACACCGGTCATACGCAAACGCAGATAATCTTTCGGTAACAGGACCTTATCGATTTGCGCGAAAATCTCAGGCTCATGGCGCTGAACCCACAACAGCTTTGGTGCAGTAAAACCCGGCATCATCAGGTTGCCGGTAATCTCACGTGATTCAGGTACGGCAGCTTCCAGCAGCGCACATTCTTCACTACAGCGGCCGTCATTCCATAAAATTGCGGGGCGCAGCACCTTCTGCTGCTTATCAAGCAGGGTGGCCCCATGCATTTGCCCGGCAATCCCCAGTGCTTTCACGCCCTGTAGAGAATGCTGCTCGCCAAGTGCTTTCATTGCGCGGTCTGTGGCTTGCCACCAGTGCTCTGGATCTTGTTCCGACCACAATGGATGTGGGCGTGACACTTTCAGCGTTTCGGTCTGTGATGCCAGTACGTCACCTTGCTCATTGAGCAAAATGGCTTTAACACCCGATGTTCCGAGATCGATTCCGATATACATACCGACTCCTACTTATACGCCCGTCATACTTCAAGTTGCAGGGGTGTTGGCGGCAGGATCTCACCCCCAGTCACTTACTTATGTAAGCTCCTGGGGATTCGAGCCTTTGCCGTCTATCTGCAACTCGAATTATTTAGGGCATCCGCTACAGGTTGCACTTCATGACTACGACTTATATTTATTTATCAAACAGATAATGATTCACCAGGTTTTCCAGCAGTTCCTGATGACCACTCTGGTGCTGCGGCGCCAGGTTATGCTGCTCAGCGTACTGTGCAATCTGCGCAAGAGACATTTGTCCTTTCAGAATTTGCTGGCCCAGTTCACCATTCCAACCGGCATAACGCTTCGCAACACGCTTATCCAGTTCACCATCTTCAATCATGCGCGCAGCAATTTTCAGCGACAGCGCCATCACGTCCATCGCACCAATATGACCATAGAACAGGTCGTACTTATCGGTGCTTTGACGACGCACTTTGGCATCAAAGTTCAGACCGCCCGTGGTGAAACCACCTGCTTTAAGGATTTCGTACATCACTAATGAATTTTCTTCCACGCTATTTGGGAACTGGTCGGTATCCCAGCCCAGTTGTGGGTCGCCACGGTTGGCATCAACCGAACCAAAGATGCCCAGGGCAATAGCACTGGCGATTTCGTGATGGAATGAGTGACCAGCAAGTGTTGCGTGGTTTGCTTCAATATTTACTTTGATCTCTTTTTCCAGACCAAATTGTTTCAGGAAACCATAAACCGTGGCGACATCGTAATCGTACTGATGCTTCGTTGGTTCTTGCGGTTTTGGTTCGATAAGCAACGTGCCACGGAAACCAATTTTGTGTTTGTGCTCAACAACCATTTGCAAGAAGCGGCCAATTTGCTCGCGCTCTTGACGCAAATCGGTATTGAGCAGGGATTCGTAACCTTCACGGCCACCCCAAAGTACATAGTTTTCACCGCCCAGTTTGTGAGTGGCATTCATTGCCGTTACTACTTGTGTGGCAGCCCAGGAAAACACTTCTGGATCCGGGTTGGTTGCCGCACCGGCACCAAAACGTGGGTTGGTAAAGCAGTTGGCAGTACCCCACAGCAATTTCACACCACTTTCTTGCTGCTTTTGCGCCAGCACTTCGGTCATTTGCGCGAAGTTGTTCAGATACTCTTTCAGAGACGCACCTTCTGGTGAAACGTCTACATCGTGGAAGCAGTAATACGGCACATTCAACTTGTGGAAGAATTCAAACGCCACGTCAGCTTTCTGTTTTGCCAGACCTAACGCATCGCCTGCTTGCAGCCAGGGACGCTCAAAGGAACCGGAACCAAACATATCCGTGCCATTCCAGCAGAAGTTATGCCAGTAACAGGCAGCAAAGCGCAGGTGTTCTTCCATGCGTTTACCCAGAACGATTTCGTCCGGATTGTAGTGGCGGAATGCCAGAGGATTAGTGGATTTGGTACCTTCAAAACGTACGCGTTCAAGTTGGTCGAAATAGGCTTGCATAAGTGACTCCGTAATCAAGGGGGGCGGCAAGTAAGCGATTCTGTCACCATCCTGTATTTTCCTCGGGCGTTGCTCAATTACGTTATTTCACACTGCGTTTAAGAGAATGCTCAAATGTGCGCTGCTTCGCAAAAATACTGAAAATAATGAATGAAATATCTCGATAGTTATTCCAGTAAATAAAGCAACGAATGAATTTTTTAAATTAAAAGAAGATCGCCGTCATAAATTAGAAATTAAACCAAAAAACGTAATGGGAAGATAAAAATCTGTAATTGCTGGATTTGCATTCACAGACAACAATCCTCTCCGGTCGACAGATAATAATTTTAATCCGAGTTATTCATCCCTACAAAGGTATAACAATATGAAGATTAAGAACCTCTTACTAACGCTGTGTGCCTCACTCGTTCTGACCAGTATCAGTGGTATTGCTAAAGAAGTGAAAATTGGCATGGCAATAGACGATTTACGTCTTGAGCGCTGGCAGAAAGACCGCGATATTTTTGTTAAAAAAGCCGAATCGTTGGGCGCGAAAGTCTTTGTACAATCCGCGAATGGCAACGAAGAAACGCAAATGTCGCAAATAGAAAACATGATTAACCGTGGCGTTGATGTACTGGTCATTATTCCTTACAACGGCCAGGTGTTAAGCAATGTGATTGCTGAAGCAAAAAGAGAAGGAATAAAAGTATTAGCTTATGATCGCATGATTAATAATGCCGACATTGATTATTACATCTCATTTGATAATGAAAAGGTAGGTGAGTTACAGGCGCAAAGTCTTGTTAATAAAGTGCCTTCTGGCAATTATTTCTTAATGGGTGGCTCACCTGTTGATAATAATGCCAAAATGTTCCGTGCCGGGCAGATGAAAGTATTAAATCCTTATATTGATAGTGGGAAAATAAAAGTTGTCGGCGATCAATGGGCTGATGGTTGGCTGCCTGAAAACGCATTGAAAATTATGGAGAATGCTCTGACGGCTAATAACAATAAAATCGATGCGGTGGTGGCGTCAAACGATGCGACTGCAGGCGGCGCAATTCAGGCATTAAGTGCGCAAGGGTTAGCTGGGAAAGTCGCCATTTCCGGGCAGGATGCGGATTTGGCTGGGGTGAAACGCATTATTGCCGGTACACAAACCATGACGGTTTATAAGCCAATCACCAAGCTTGCGAATACGGCAGCTGAAATTGCTGTGGAATTAGGTGAAGGCAAGCAACCCGCTTCTGACGCTGTATTGAACAATGGCATTAAAGATGTTCCCTCGCGTCTACTGACACCTGTCGAAGTCGATAAAACCAATATCGACAGCACCGTTGTGGCAGACGGTTTCCACAAGAAGAACGAGCTATAACCCACTTCGCCCGTGCTGTGCCACGGGCGACATCCTGAAAACAGGTAAAGGAGGGGCTATGCCTTGTTTACTGGAAATGAAAAATATCACCAAAGCTTTTGGTGTTGTGAAGGCCGTGGATAACGTCAGTCTGTCAGTTGATGCTGGTGAAGTGATGTCCCTTTGTGGCGAAAACGGCTCTGGTAAATCCACGCTGATGAAAGTGCTGTGCGGTATCTACCCCTACGGCAGTTACGAAGGCGACATATGGTTCGCCGGTGAAAAACTTCAGGCGAGCCATATCCGCGATACCGAACGCAAAGGTATTGCGATTATTCACCAGGAACTGGCGCTGGTTAAACATCTGACAGTGCTTGAGAATATTTTCCTCGGTGCTGAGTTGTCGCAGTATGGTGTACTGGACTACGACAGCATGACGCTCCGATGCCAAAAACTGCTCTCACAGGTGAGCCTAAATATTTCCCCCGATACGCGCGTCGGTTCGCTGGGGCTTGGGCAGCAACAGTTGGTCGAAATTGCCAAAGCGCTTAATAAACAAGTGCGCTTACTCATTCTGGATGAGCCCACGGCCTCACTCACTGAGCAAGAAACTGCAGTGCTGCTAGCAATTATTCGTGATCTACAAGCTCATGGTATTGCCTGTATTTATATCTCCCACAAACTCAATGAAGTGAAAGCCATTTCCGACACCATTTGCGTTATCCGCGATGGGCAACCTATTGGTACACGGGATGCGGCATTGATGCGTGAAGAAGACATCATCACCATGATGGTGGGGCGTGAGCTTACGGCGCTTTATCCTAATGAACCGCATCAGATTGGTGAAGAAGTGCTGCGCGTTGAGCATCTCACTGCCTGGCACCCGGTGAATCGGCATATCAAACGAGTCAATGACATTTCGTTTTCACTGCATAAAGGTGAAATTCTTGGGATAGCAGGATTGGTCGGCGCGGGGCGTACCGAAGCTGTGCAGTGTTTGTTTGGCGTCTGGCCGGGCAAGTCTGAAGGCCGTATTTTCATTGATAATCAACCAGTCACTATCGGCAATTGCCAGCAGGCGATAGCCCACGGCATTGCGATGGTGCCAGAAGATCGCAAAAAAGATGGCATCGTACCGGTCATGGCTGTTGGGCAAAACATCACACTTGCCGCATTAAGCCAGTTTTCTGGCGCGTTAACTCACCTGGATGACGCTGCCGAACAAAACTGCATTCTGCAATCGATTGGGCGACTGAAAGTTAAAACTTCATCACCAGAGTTGGCAATCGGTCGCTTGAGCGGCGGCAACCAGCAAAAAGCCATTCTGGCGCGTTGCCTGCTTCTCAATCCACGCATTTTGATTCTCGATGAACCCACACGTGGCATTGATATCGGCGCGAAATACGAAATCTACAAACTTATTAATCAGCTGGTTCAGCAAGGTATTGCGGTCATTGTTATCTCATCGGAATTGCCGGAAGTGCTCGGTCTGAGTGACAGAGTGCTGGTGATGCATGAGGGGCGAATCAAAGCCAATCTGATTAATAATAACCTGACCCAGGAGCAGGTTATGGAAGCTGCACTGAGGAGCGAAAAGCATGTCGAAAAGTAATCCGTCTGAAATGAAACTCACGGCACCCGCGGCATCACCTTTTGCCGGGCTACGGGCACTTAATCTCCAGGTTTTTGTCATGATCGCAGCGATTGTGGTGATTATGCTGTTCTTTACCTGGACCACCGAAGGCGCTTATCTGAGTGCCAGAAATATCTCCAATTTGTTACGCCAAACCGCGATCACCGGGATTCTTGCGGTAGGCATGGTGTTCGTCATCATTTCGGCAGAAATCGATCTTTCTGTCGGCTCGATGATGGGTTTACTCGGTGGTGTGGCGGCAATTTTTGATGTTTGGCTTGGGTGGCCACTGCCACTCACGATTGCCGTAACTCTGATACTTGGCCTCGTTTTGGGGGCGTGGAACGGGTGGTGGGTGGCGTATCGTAAAGTGCCGTCATTTATCGTCACGCTTGCTGGAATGCTGGCGTTTCGCGGCGTGCTGATTGGAATTACTAATGGTACAACCGTATCGCCAACCAGTGCCTCAATGTCGCAAATCGGGCAAAGCTACCTGCCAGATGGTATTGGCTTTGGTATTGGCACTTTAGGGCTGGTGGTTTTTGTTGCCTGGCAATGGCAGATGCGTACTCGACGCCAGGCTCTGGGGTTGGAAACACCTGCCTCCACAGGTGTCGTAGGGCGACAAGCCATCACAGCCGTTATCGTGTTGGGGGCTATCTGGTTACTCAATGATTACCGTGGTGTACCTACACCGGTGCTTATCCTCACGTTATTACTGCTAGCGGGAATGTTTATGGCGACTCGCACAGCGTTTGGCAGACGTATTTACGCGATTGGCGGCAATATCGAGGCGGCGCGGCTATCGGGTATTAATGTGGAGCGCACCAAGCTTGCGGTATTTGCCATAAACGGCTTGATGGTGGCGATTGCCGGGTTAATTCTCAGCTCGCGGCTGGGGGCTGGCTCTCCGTCTGCCGGGAACATTGCTGAGCTGGATGCCATTGCAGCATGTGTCATTGGCGGTACGAGTCTTGCTGGCGGTGTGGGAAGCGTTGCCGGGGCGGTGATGGGGGCATTTATCATGGCTTCGCTGGATAACGGCATGAGCATGATGGATGTGCCCACGTTCTGGCAGTACATCGTAAAAGGCGCCATTTTATTGCTGGCTGTGTGGATGGATTCGGCGACCAAGCGTAAAGCGTAAGTGTGCAAAATGCCCATCGCCCTTCAAACTGCAGGGTTGTTGGCTGCTCTCGTTCACCCGAGTCACTTACTTGAGTAAGATCCTCGGGGTTGTCTCGATTGCCGCCTACCTGCATCTTGAAGTAGCTTGGGCATTGTTATTTTCACATACAGTTTTTTATCAGGGAAAAGGCATGTTTGAGAAACGTCATCGCATTACGTTGTTATTCAATGCCAATAAAGCCTACGACCGTCAGGTAGTGGAGGGAGTTGGTGAATACTTGCAGGCGTCTCAATCTGAGTGGGACATCTTTATTGAAGAAGATTTCCGCGCCCGCATCGACAATATCAAAGAGTGGCTAGGCGACGGCGTGATTGCCGATTTTGATGATACTGAAATCCAGCGTTTATTAGATGGGGCGGATGTTCCGATTGTTGGTGTAGGAGGCTCCTACCATTTGCCAGAACACTATCCACCAGTGCATTACATTGCTACCGACAACCATGCGCTAGTGGAAAGTGCATTTTTGCATCTAAAAGAGAAGGGCGTTCAACGTTTCGCCTTCTATGGCTTGCCGAACTCCAGCGGAAAGCGCTGGGCGATGGAACGTGAATACGCTTTTAACCAACTTGTGGCAAAAGAAAAATACCGGGGTGTGGTTTATCAGGGTATAGAAACGGCCCCCGAGAATTGGCAGCACGCGCAAAACCGCCTGGCAGATTGGGTGCAAACACTCCCTCCACAAACCGGGATTATTGCCGTGACAGATGCGCGTGCACGCCATCTGCTGCAAGTTTGCGAACATCTGCATATTCCTGTGCCGGAGAAGCTCTGTGTAATTGGGATAGATAACGAAGAACTAACGCGTTACCTATCGCGAGTGGCGCTCTCATCGGTGGCACAGGGGACAAGGCAGATGGGCTATCAGGCCGCAAAGTTGTTGCATCGTTTGATGGACAATGAGCCGCTTGCTTTACAACGCATTCTGGTGCCGCCTGTGCGTGTGGTTGAACGTCGTTCAACGGATTATCGTTCTTTGCATGATCCCGCAGTGATTCAGGCAATGCATTACATCCGAAACCATGCCTGTAAAGGTATCAAAGTTGAGCAAGTTTTGGACGCGGTAGGGATCTCGCGTTCGAATCTCGAGAAGCGGTTTAAAGAAGAGGTCGGTGAGACGATTCATACAATAATTCACACCGAAAAGTTAGAAAAAGCGCGCAGTTTGCTGGTGTCTACGTCTTTGTCTATCAATGAAATATCGCAAATGTGCGGTTACCCATCACTGCAATATTTCTATTCGGTATTTAAAAAAGAGTATGACTCAACGCCGAAAGATCATCGTGAAAGGCATAGTGAAATATTGGTTTAGTGAATGAATTAAACAAAAAAAACGCCTTCGAATTGAAGGCGTGAATTATTACTTATTTTTAACATTCTATTTTTTTAATTAGTTCGGTGCCATAAAGCGCTGATTGGTTTGGTACATCGCAAATAGGTAATTGTTATAGCTACTACCTTTTGTAGAATACCCTTTCAGCTTATGAATCATATTGCTGGCAGTCACTTCCTGATCCGCTTTACGCAATTGCGCACGTGATTTACGGAAGGAATTATAGGCCGGATGCGTATTCAGATTTGTTACGTAAGCGTTAACGCCTTCTTTAACTGAATCGTAATGCAAATAGCCTTTAACTTTACCTGGTTCGCTGTTGCAATGGCGCTTGCTGCACTTCATACCAAACAAGTTGTTATTGCTGCGGGCAAGTTTAGATGTACCCCAGCCGCTTTCAGCTGCAGCCATCGTTGCCACCATGTTGGTAGGAATGATGTCGACTTTTTCCATCAGCGTATTCCACGGCACACGCTTAGTATTACCATTCCACGCAATTTTGTAGCGCTGGGTAATGCCTTTCAGGCGTGTACGCTCTGATGGTGACCAGCGTTTTTCATACTGCTTAGAAACCAACCAGTTACGGTCCGCAGTAATCGCTGCATTTTGACTAGTAATATATGGCATGACCGTCCGGAGAAACGCTTTTTTTCTAGGTGTTCCGGAAGGGTATTTTCGCAAGTCAGGGAGCGATGCAATTTCACTATTGCGAGAATACTCTTTTTTACTACTTACCAATTTCTTACTGTGTGTCGTCGTGCTTTTGGTCTTAACTATGTGGGCTTTATGCGATTTTGGCTCATGTTTACTTGCTAATACCCCAGTTGAAAAACTGAAGGTGAGTAACATAAGTATCGCAGCCCCAAATCGTCGGAAATGGGTTGATATCATTAGATCTCCTGGTCGGATCGTTACGTTTCCAGTGCCTTATTTATTAAAGGTTTCGAATAAAGTAAACGCGGATACTAACAAAATTAGACCTTCTGAGCACCAAAATAAATAATCCGATTCCGAATTGTTGTCACGTACGATCTTCTTATGACGGTAAAAAGTATCGTAATATGCGATGGTTATCCCATATTTGAGCAAACTGATAACCCCGTCACTCACCCTATTATCTCATCCCCAACTATCCATTTTGAGGATGAATTCAGTTAATTAAAACAGTGCCAAACTGAATAAAAGATAAACACGGGCTTAACCCTATGAAAAAATTACCTCTGCTATTTCTCCTGTTCCCTGGACTGGTACAAGCCGCCTGGACAGCTCCCGGTTTACCTGCGTTTAAAGAGCAAAATCCAGGGCTATTTGTGAGCGAAGGTAAGCTTGCGAAAGGCATATTACCGCTCAGTCTTAAATCAGATCAGTCATGCTGGCAACCCGCGGAATCAATCAAACTTAACCAGGCGCTGTCGCTTAAACCTTGTGAAGGGGAAGCTCCCGTCTGGCGTTTATTTCGCGAAGGAGAGTATCGGGTTCAAATTGATACGCGCAGCGGCACTCCTACGCTCATCCTGAGCGTCAATAGCGAGGCACAAGCCGCTCCTGTTGATGTCACCCGTCAGTGCCCGAAATGGGATGGTAAACCGCTCACAGTGGATGTCAGCAAAACCTTTGCTGAAGGAAGCGAGGTCCGCGATTTCTACAGCGGTGCCACAACAACGGTCACACAAGGCAAGATTACCCTAATGCCTGCGGCGAATAGCAACGGCTTGCTGCTTCTGGAATCAGCCGCCACCAAACAGACCGCTCCGTTTAGCTGGCACAACGCCACGGTCTATTTTGTGCTGACTGACCGTTTTGAAAACGGTAATCCGAAAAACGATAACAGCTATGGCCGTCATAAAGATGGAATGCAAGAGATCGGCACGTTCCACGGTGGTGACCTGGCTGGACTAACCAAAAAACTCGATTATCTACAGCAACTGGGTGTGAACGCGTTGTGGATAAGCTCTCCTCTCGAGCAAATTCACGGTTGGGTTGGTGGTGGCACAAAAGGGGACTTCCCACACTATGCCTACCACGGTTACTACACCATGGACTGGACCAAACTCGATGCCAATATGGGGACTGAGGATGAACTACGTACGCTGGTAGACGAAGCCCATAAACGCGGTATTCGAATTTTGTTCGACATCGTGATGAACCATACAGGCTATGCAACGCTTGCCGATATGCAGGAGTACGATTTTGGCGCGCTGTATCTTAAAGGTGACGAGCTGACTAAAACCCTCGGCCAGCACTGGACAGACTGGAAACCAGGCCCTGGCCAGAGCTGGCACTCTTTTAATGATTACATCAACTTTGGTGATAAAACTGCGTGGCAAAACTGGTGGGGGAAAAACTGGATTCGCACCGATATTGGTAATTATGACTCCCCTGGATTTGACGACCTCACCATGTCGTTGGCGTTCCTGCCAGATTTAAAAACGGAATCCACACAACCAGCGGGCTTGCCGATCTTTTATCGCAACAAACCCGACACCCACGCGAAAGAAATTGCCAATTACACCGTGCGAGATTACCTGACCCATTGGTTAAGCCAATGGGTGCGCGATTACGGTATTGACGGTTTCCGGGTTGATACAGCAAAGCATGTCGAAAAAGCGGGCTGGCAGCAGCTTAAAGAGCAATCTGTAGCTGCACTGGCCGAATGGAAAAAAGCTAATCCAGATAAAAAGCTGGATGACGCGCCGTTCTGGATGACCGGAGAATCCTGGGGCCATGGCGTGATGCGGAGCGATTACTACAACAGCGGCTTTGACGCGATGATCAATTTTGATTATCAGGAACAAGCCGCAAAAGCGGTGGATTGCCTGGCAAACATCGATCTCACCTGGCAGCAGATGGCGACTAAGTTGCAGGATTTCAATGTGCTTAGTTACCTTTCCTCTCATGATACCCGCCTGTTCCGCGAAGGTGGCCAGCGTGCGGCCGAATTGCTGTTGCTGGCACCTGGTGCGGTGCAGATTTTCTATGGTGATGAGACTGAGCGGCCATTTGGCCCGACAGGTTCTGACCCGCTTCAGGGAACTCGTTCTGATATGAACTGGGGGCAAAATGTTGCCACGCTTTCGCACTGGCAGAAAATCAGCCAGTTCCGAGCTCGTCACCCGGCAATTGGCGCGGGTAAGCAGAATACACTGAGCATGAAGCAAGGGTATGGCTTTAGCCGTGAATCCGCAGATGACAAAGTGATGGTGGTCTGGGCAGGGAATCAATAACGAATGGCGCTTCGCTTACCCGGTCTACAAACACACTTTTAGGCCGCAAAGCGAAGCGCAGTACTTAATGCTTTTTATCTTTGCTAAAGCAGCATATTCCATGACTGCGACTATCCTTAATGCGTTTGCACCATGTCTTCTCCGGCGCTATGGTTAGCCTCTTTTTGATAGTCAAAGACAGATCTACGCTATGACGTTTTCACTTTTCGGCGACAAATTTACCCGCCATGCAGGCATTACGCGCCTGATGGAGGATCTCAACGATGGTCTACGCACACCAGGAGCGATCATGCTCGGTGGCGGTAATCCTGCGCAAATTCCTGCTATGAATGACTACTTCCAGGATCTGTTGGCAGACATGCTGGCAAACGGGAAAATGGCTGATGCGCTATGCAATTACGACGGTCCGCAGGGGAAAAGTGAGTTACTGGACGCACTTGCAGATATGCTGCGTACAGAATTAGGTTGGGATATTAATCCTCAGAACATTGCACTGACTAATGGCAGTCAGAGCGCATTTTTCTACTTGTTTAATCTGTTCGCGGGTCGTTACGCGGATGGCAGCACTAAAAAAGTGTTGTTCCCGCTGGCACCTGAATATATCGGTTATGCGGATTCGGGGCTTGAAGAAGACCTGTTTGTCTCGACGCGCCCGAATATCGAACTGCTGCCGGAAGGCCAGTTTAAATATCACGTCGATTTTGAACACCTGCAAATCGGTCCGGATACCGGGATGATTTGTGTGTCGCGCCCGACCAACCCGACGGGCAACGTCATTACCGATGAAGAGCTGATTAAACTCGACGCGTTGGCGCACCAGCACGGCATTCCGTTGGTGATTGATAACGCGTATGGCGTACCGTTCCCGGGCATTATTTTCACCGAAGCACGCCCGCTGTGGAATCCGAACATTATCCTTTGTATGAGCCTCTCGAAGCTCGGCTTGCCGGGTAGTCGTTGTGGCATCATCATCGCCAATGAAAAAATCATCTCCGCTATCACCAACATGAACGGCATTATCAGCCTGGCTCCTGGCGGGGTTGGCCCGGCAATGGCCACTGAAATGATTAAGCGTAACGATTTGCTGCGCTTGTCTGAAACGGTGATTAAGCCGTTCTACTACCAGCGTGTTCAGGACACAATCGCGACGATTCGCCGCTATTTGTCGCCAGAGCGTTGCTTAATCCATAAACCGGAAGGGGCGATTTTCCTTTGGTTGTGGTTTAAAGACTTGCCGATTTCCACCGAGTTACTCTATCAGCGCCTGAAAAAACGCGGCGTATTGATGGTTCCAGGGGATTACTTCTTCCCAGGCCTTGATAAACCGTGGCCGCACACGCATCAGTGCATGCGCATGAACTACGTGCCGGAGCCTGAGAAAATCGAAGCGGGTGTGAAGATTCTTGCTGAAGAGATTGAGCGGGCGTGGGCTGAAGCGAAGTAAATTTTAAAAACCTTCTCCCTGGAAAGGGAGAAGGTTTGTCTGATTAGCGAACCACCAAAGAGTCGTATCCCTTCCAACGGTAGTTCAGCATCGACACAATCCAGCAGCCAATAAACAGCCCAACCACGATAAAGCCCGCATTGCCGAGATTTTCATTCAACGCATCAACCCATTTCCACAGACCTGTGTGCAGGTTGAATTTATCCGCCAGCAAGCCTAATGCTTCCATGCCACCAATAAACAGCGCTACGACAACGGATGTGCCGGTGATGGTCATGTTGTAATAGAGCTTGCGCTGCGGTTTGTTAAACGCCCAGCCATAAGCACCAACCATAATCATATTGTCGAGCGTATCAATCAGTGCCATACCGCTGGCAAACAGCGCCGGGAACACCAGAATCGACCACATCGACATGCCGCTTGAAGCACTGGCAGCAGAAATGCCTAATACACCAATCTCTGTTGCAGTATCAAAACCTAAACCGAACAAAAAGCCGACCAGATACATATGCCAGCTCTTGTTGATAAGCTTGAAAGTGGAGCGGAACAGCCAGCTCATCATGCCGCCGCCGTTAAAATCGGTCGCCTCTGCAGACAATGATTCACCGCGTTTAAGCTGGCGGAAATTACGCCATACGCCACGTAAAATCACCAGGTTGACCAGCGCCATTGCCAGCAAGAAACACGCCGATACGGCAGTGCCAATCACGCCACCAACATCATGAAACCAATCCATATCGCTCTGAAATGCCGCCGCCGTTGCGGCAATCGCAACAGATGCCAGCACGACAATGCTCGAGTGCCCCAGTGAGAACCATGCGCCGATACCAAACGGGCGTTTCCCCTGCTGCATCATTTTGCGCGTCACGTTATCAATCGCTGCAATGTGGTCGGCATCAACCGCATGGCGCAAACCGTAGCACCAGGCAAGCAGGCTTGCGGCCATCAGCGCGGTGCTGTGATGGAATGAAACCAAAGCCCAGGCCCAGGCGGCGAGATTGGCTGCAACTAAAGCCACGAGCAATACAGCAGCGCGTGGGTTGTCACGAAGAATACGCAATAACATCATTTTATCCTTGCGAGGGAATGGTGATACGGGCGGCAGCAACAAGGGCCTGGCCCAATGAAAGGGCACCGTCACCGGCAGGCAACTGTGTCGGGAAGAGCAGGTTGAAATCTGTGAGGTGATACGAAAATCTTTCGCGCATCAGCTGGTTATGCAGCACGCCACCGCTGAATACGACGGTGTTAATCGCCAACTTGTGCGCATGGCTACGGGCTAAATCAGCAAAACCTTTTGCCAGCGCATCATGAAATGCCCAGGCGCGTGCGGGGGCACCGTCGTGCCAGCTGAGCCACTGCTGCCAGAAGGTCGTTAAATCCATTTTTCCATTGGTTACCGGCAGTGTGATGGGGTGGCGGCACTCGCCACTTTGCGTTGCCAATGCTTCAAAGCAACAGGCGGCTTCACCCTCATAGCTTTGCTGTAGCGGTGCGCAATTTAGTGCCGCCGCGGCGGCATCAAATAAACGCCCTGCGGAGGAGGCGAATGGCGCGTTAATGCCACGTTCTATGGCTGTGGCCAGCAATGGCCAGTTTTGCGTACGCACTACTGCCGTTTCAGGGTGGTGTTGCCAGTCAGGAACAAATGTCTGGCAATGAGCAAACAGATTGCGCCACGGCTGGCGCGCCGCAAGGTCACCACCCGGCAGCGCCACCGCAGGCAAGCCACCAAGATGTTCGCATTCGCGATAGTTAACCCGCAGGCACTCGCCGCCCCACAGTTGGTCATTCTCGCCATAACCGATGCCATCAAGGGTTATGGCAATCACATCACCCCCATCCAGCGGCCAGCTGTGTTCAGCCATACACGCCACCGCGTGAGCGTGATGATGTAAAACAGTGCTCACTGGCAGCCCCATCTCTTTCCCGAGACGGGAACTGTGGTAGCCAGGGTGTGCGTCTATCGCGACATGTTGCGCTTTAAAATCATAAGCCTCACACATGAGTGCGCGAGCTTTTTGCCACTGCTGTTCAACGCCATCTTCAGCCAGATCGCCCAGATGCTGGCTGAGCACTGCCTGGTTGCCGCGCAACAGGCAGAAGGTGTTTTTCAGGTCAGAACCTAACGCCAGAATCGGCGGTAGCGCCTCAAAACCCGGGGGCAATGGGAGAGCATCTGGCACAAACCCTCTGGCACGGCGCAGCATCTCACCGCTTGCGCGCACCACGGAATCATCCATGCGCTGGACAATATCGCGGTTATGCAACAACCAGCCGTCTGCGATATCGGCTAATTCTTCAAGCGCTTGCTGATTGGTGATGGCGGGTGGTTTGCCGTTTAAATTGCCGGAGGTCATCACCAGTGGGCCGCCAAAATCCTGCATCAAAAGGTGTTGTAGCGGGTTGGCGGGTAGCATCACGCCGACTTCGCTCAAATGCGGGGCGATAAATTCGCTTAGCCCGCTTAATGCGGACTTCGCCATTAACACAATAGGTGATGCTGGCGTGTTGAGCTGCGCGACTATTTCGGCGGGTAAACCTTGCGAGTCAGAAAGCATCACCGCCAGCGGTTTGGACGGACGATGTTTGCGTTCACGTAAGCGAGCAACGGCTTCATCATTGCGGGCATCAACGGCCAGATGGAAACCGCCCAGCCCTTTTATTGCCACGACTCTTCCGTCTTTTAACGCTGCGACGGCTGCTTGTAATGCGTCTTCACGCTCAAGGTTTTGCTCACCACATTGCCAGCTAATTTGCGGTCCACACTCCGGACAGGCGACAGGTTGGGCATGGAAGCGGCGATCCATTGGATCGCGGTACTCTTTTTCGCACGCCGGGCATAACGGGAACGCAGCCATCACCGTTTTGGGCCGGTCATACGGCATAGCATTAATGATGGTGAAGCGCGGGCCACAGTGGGTGCAGTTGATAAACGGATAACGATAACGACGATCGTTCGGGTCATTTAGCTCACGCAGGCAGTCCGGGCAGGTTGCGGCATCCGGGACGATTTGCGTGTCCATCGAACTGCTGGCACTGTGGCGAATGGTGAAATCCTGAGGGATTGTTTCCCACTGCATTGTCGATTGTTCAACACTATCGATACGAGCAAGTGGTGGGCATTTGGCGTGAAGCTCGGTGATAAACGCATCGGCATTGGAGGACAGGCGCACCAACACACCGGCACCGTCATTGCAGACATCGCCCGTGAGTTTGAGAAGTTGTGCAAGTTGCCAGACGAATGGTCTGAAACCTACGCCCTGTACTTTGCCGCGAATGCGTAGCATCACGCCGTTAAAATTCACTATTGGTACTCGTCTGGGGAAATTTTGTCGGATGTCGCTTACGCTAATCCGACCTACAAAACCCGTAGGAGGGATTAGCGCAGCGTCATCCACCGTTTTTAAGCTTCTACTGCCTGGCGCAAACGCGCTTTCATATCGCTATATGTCGTCTGAGCGTAGTTTTCTGCCCATTGCTGGTCAGCAATCTGGCTGACGTTGACCGCGCAATACTTGGTTTCCGGTGTTTTGGAAATCGGGTCAAGGTTGTCCTGAGTCAGCTCATTACAAGCCCCAATCCACCACTGGTAAGTCATGTACACCGAGCCCACGTTAATGCGCTCGTTCACTTCGGCACGGCTGATAACTTTGCCGCGACGTGAACTTACCCATACCAGCTGTTTGTCTTTAATGCCGAGCAGGTTGGCATCTGTCGGGTTCATCTGCACAAAACCAGGTTCGTCGGCGAGTGTTTGCAATGCAGCACAGTTCCCGGTCATTGAACGGCAGGAGTAGTGGCCGACTTCGCGCACGGTACACAGCACCAATGGATATTCGGCATCCGGCACTTCGGCTGGCGCACGCCACTGCGCCGCAAACAGCTGGCCTTTGCCGGTTGGGGTGTCGAACTTGCTGTCTTTATAGAGATACGGCGTACCCGGGTGATCCAGTGTCGGACACGGCCACTGCACATGGCCCATATCGCCCATTTTTTCCCAGGTTACGCCGTAGAACAGCGGGCAGAGTTCACGCAGTTCGTCCCAGATTTGCTGGTTGTTGTCGTAATGCATTGGGTAGCCCATCTCGGTTGCGAGCAGGCTGATAATTTCCCAGTCACGTTTGACGTTATATTTGGCATCAATGGCTTTTTCAAAACGCTGGAAGCCACGGTCGGCGCAGGTAAACACGCCGCCGTGCTCGCCCCATGACGTGGCTGGCAAAATTACATCCGCCACTTCGGCGGTTTTGGTCATAAAGATGTCCTGCACCACCACAAAATCGAGCGCTTCAAAACCTTTGCGTACCAGGCCAAGGTCGGCTTCGGTCTGCAACGGGTCTTCGCCCATGATGTAGTAGGCTTTCATCTCGCCATGGATAGCCATATGCGGTACTTCTGTGATACGCACGCCAACCTGGTCGTCCATATCTTCAACGTTGATGCCCCAGGCTTTGGCGAATTTGGCACGCACTTTTGGATCAACCACATCCTGGTAACCCGGGAACTGGTTTGGCAGCACGCCCATGTCACACGCGCCCTGCACGTTGTTTTGACCACGAACCGGGCCAACGCCGACGTTTTCACGACCCAGGTTGCCGGTCAGTAGCGCAAGGCTTGAAAGCCCTTTAACGACGTCGACCGCCTGGCCAAACTGCGTCACGCCCATGCCCCACATAATGGTGGCTGAAGGTGCGGCGGCAAAAGTCCGCATTGCCTGGCGGACCTGATGTGCCGGAACACCGGTCAGGTGCTCAACATCTTCTGGCGCGTAGCCTTTAACCACTTCGCGGTACGCATCCAGACCCTCGGTAAATTTCGCAACGTACTCGGTATCGTAGAGATGCTCTTCAAGCAGCACGTAACCAAAAGCATTCACCAGCGCCATATTGCAGCCGTTTTTCAACTGCAAATGTTGGTCTGCAATACGCGCGGTTTCGATACGACGTGGATCGCATACAATGATTTTCGCGCCGTTTTCTTTCGCTTTAATCACACGACGCGCCACGATCGGGTGTGAATCGGCGCAGTTATACCCAAACACCAACAGGCATTTTGAGTTTTCGATATCGCCGATGGAGTTACTCATCGCACCATTTCCCAGCGTCACTTGCAAACCTGCAACAGACGGCCCGTGGCAAACACGCGCACAACAGTCGACGTTGTTGGTATGCAAGACACCGCGTGCAAACTTCTGCATCACATAGTTGGTTTCGTTACCTGTCCCACGTGACGAACCGGTTGTCATAATCGAACGCGGACCATACTGCTCTTTGATGGTTTTCAGGCGCTTAGCGGTGTAGCTAATTGCTTCTTCCCAGCTCACCGGCTGAAGCTTGCCGCCTTTTTCGTAGCGGATCATCGGCTGCGTCAGACGCGGTGTGAGCAGCTTGGTATCGTTGAGAAAATCCCAGCCGTAATAGCCTTTCAGGCAGAGTTCATTTTGGTTAGTCACGCCATCAGCCGCTTCGGCACGGATAATTTTGTTCTTCTCAACAACCAGTTTGAGTTTGCAGCCTGCGCCACAATAAGGGCAGACGCTGGTAATTTTTTTCATCAGTAACAGACCTGTTAACGTAGAAGTAAATGGATTTAGAAAATCAGGGATGAAGTCGCATCGAACGCAGCACGACGGCGTTTTTCGGCACTCATTTGTTCAAGTTTATTGCGATCAACACAGATAATTGCGTTGGTTGGGCAGGCTTCCATACAGGCCGGGCCTTCTGAACGGGTGTGGCAAAGGTCGCATTTATTCGCTTCGGCTTTTTCTGCCATCACGTTAAGACCTGCACCGCTGTTACGTACAACAGGGCGAACAACCACTTCCATCGCGCCATACGGGCAGGCAACCACACAGGTTTTGCAGCCGATGCAACGTTCTTGCATCACATTCACAAAACCATGCTCACGGCTGATTGCGCCATTAGGGCAGACGTTGGCACACGGTGCGTCTTCGCACTGGCGGCACATTGTCGCGGTGGAAACATTCACGCCTTTAATCACATGAATACGTGGAAGGAAGGTTTGCGGTGTTAATACTGCGCAATCTTGTGCTTCCTGATGTGCTACGACACAGGCCACTTCGCAAGTGCGACAGCCAATACATTTGCTTGAATCAGCAATGATGAAACGGTTCATCATAGACTCCTGGATAGAGTGTTTTTTTATAAGACTGCTCTAGGCATACATAAAGTGTGCCAACTTTGAAACTACCGTGATTCAAGGGATTGCGCATTGATCGGGGAAGGGATGACAGTGACATCGACACATATGACGATGTCATTTGGGCAAATGACAGAGAGTTCTGGAAAGCCGCTCGCAGTTCGTGCCAGTGAGTAGAGAAATTGATTAGGGAAAGCTTCCCCTCTTGATATGTTTCAGGGAACGGAGGGGTTAGAATGTATACAATATTGACGCATGGAGCTGCGGCTGAAGAACTGGTGCCTTGCCTGCACAACTGCGAGGCCGCATGTTTCGCTTAATTGAACGCCTGGCATCTGAAGGTAATCAGCTAAAAATGCCTCATAGCCGAGTCCTGGGAAATGGCCTTTTCGAACTACGAGTCGGTGACAAAGATATTGCTCGAGCGGTCTATGCTTTTAGTTATGGGCAAACCATTTATATTTTGCATGCCTTTACGAAAAAGACAGCTAAAACGCCGGCTAACGCAATCGACATTGCCCGGTTAAGGCTGAAGGAGTTTATGAAGTGAAACTACTCTCTCTTGATGAATTGAAAACAAAAATGCTTTCTGATGCTGAGTCCGTTCAGGCATATAACGAAGCCGATCAGGAGCTGATGCTGATTCAGGCACTTTATGAAATGCGTGAAAGAGCAGGGCTTTCGAAAATAGAGTTGGCTAACAAGCTCGGAACTAATTCATCAGGTATTAGCCGTCTTGAGAAGAACCCACTTAGCGCCAGTATGAAGATGCTTGAGCGTTATGCCACAGCCTGTGGTGCAAGGATCTCACTCAATATCCGATACGTGTGATATCGAATGGTCGGATGCCACAGCGCGAATCCGACCTACAAGACCCGTAGGGGATTTAGCGCCGCGACATCCTCCAGAATTTACTCGAACTCAGGCGCTTCCAAATCCGCAAAACCGCCTTTACCTTCCCAGCCAGCCAGGCTTTGATACACCGTCTCAACCGCTGCTTTTATTGCGTCAGTCATCGGGTAGTAAAAGCCGACGATATCAGGCTGAATGCCAAGGAAAATCACCTCACCAACATCTTCTTTAATCTGATCGATTAAATAGTTAAGTGGCATGTTGTGGGTGGTCATCATAAACATTTCAGCGATGTCGTCCGGGTCGATGATACGGATTTCGCCTGGGTTCAGGCCCATATCCGTCGCATCTACCAACAGCAATCTGTCCGGGCGTAATTCGCGAATCGCCACCACATCATTTTCAGGAGCGGTGCCGCCGTCGATAACAATCCAGTCGCCTTGTGGGGCGGCCTGGCATTTCTCGGCAAGTAATGGGCCTGCGCCATCGTCACCCATCATGCTGTTGCCGACACAAAGTAAAACGTTAGTCATAGCGTCTCCGTACCATCAAATAGATGGCGGGTTCTTGTTGAATAGCTTGCAGCATATCGAGCAATTCCTGGCTCCACTCTTGCTGCTGTTCAGTTTGAGTTGGTTTTGCGGCATCGAACGCTTTCGCAAGTAAAACGACATGGCTTTGGTCGATAACGATTTCGCCGTAACGCGGCACACCTTCCATTTTACGCCGCGCCTCACTGCCCTCTTCAAGCGTGGCAATCCACGCTTTGTAAGGCTCAAACGAACACACTAAATTTTCTTTCAGGCAGTCGATAACGCCGAGATGGTGGCCAATTGCCAGGCTGTAATAAACCACCTGTTGAGCATCACTCGGTGTGTTGTCGTTTTCATCGACAAACTTACGGCTAAGCTGGCAAAACACCACCGACTCGCTCATTACACGCGCTCCTGCTTCACCAGTGCTTCGAGATTACCGACGATTTCCGTCAGGCGTGGATCGTTCTCGTGCGCCAGCCATTGCTCAACACTGCCGTTTCCGGCGGTGAGGTTTTCCATGTAGCTGTCAGCAATCTGGCGGCCATAGCGATAACCCGCCAGGCGGCGTGCTTCACGGTCGATACGCACACGCAATGGCTGAACCATATCCGGGTGCAGAATCTGCGCCGGTTGCGCATCCATTTCGCTGGCTTCGCGGGCGTGGATTTTTTGCTCCAGCAGACCCAGCGCCATGGCAAAACCATACAGCGTTGCCGCAGGCGTTGGAGGGCAACCCGGAATATAGACATCCACCGGCACGATTTTGTCGGTACCGCCCCAGACGCAATACAGGTCGTGGAAGATACCGCCGCTGTTACCGCATGCACCGTAAGAGATGCAAATTTTTGGGTCCGGTGCTGATTCCCAGGCACGTAGCGCGGGGGAACGCATGGCGCGAGTCACAGCACCGGTAAACAGTAAAATATCTGCATGGCGCGGAGATGGAACAACTTTAATCCCGAAGCGTTCTGCATCGAACAGTGGCGAAAGGGTGGCGAAAATTTCAATTTCGCAGCCGTTACAACCACCGCAGTCAACGCGATAAACATACGCGGAACGTTTGATTTTTTTCAGCAGCGACGCTTTCATGCTGGCGATGGACTCATCCACCGTCATTGGCACTGGCATGCCTTTATCGTCACGTGGGCCGAGTAACATACTCATGAGCGCACCTCTCTAATCTGGCGGCTAAGATCGATTTGGTCGGAAGATACCAGGCTTTGCTGGCGTTTACATTCCGGGCAAGTTTCAAACGCAGTGCGGTGCGCTTCGGCAAATTTGTCACCGTTGTGCTCAAGCAGCGCAATCGCGTAATCAATCTCTTTTTGCACCGCAAATGGCTTGCTGCATTGGCGGCAATTGCACAGATCAAAACGTGCCTGTTGCAGGAAATCGGCTTTGTTCCAGACAGCTAACTCGTACTCCTGAGAAAGCTTGATAGCAGCCGTTGGGCAGACTTCTTCACAGCGAGCACAGAAAATGCAGCGCCCCAGATTGAAGGTCCATGCCAGTTGCCCGGCTACCAGATCGGTTTCCACTGTTAATGCGTTGGATGGGCATGCGTTAACGCAGGCCGCACAACCAATGCATTGCTGCGGATTGTGTTCCGGTTTGCCACGGAAGTTTGGGTCCACGGCTATGGGTTGTAGCGGGTAAGACTCAGTGGCCACGCCGCCTTTAATGGCTTTTTTGATGAAGTTAAACATTGTGACTCCGTTTATTTCAGCGGCGAATTAGTGCGCTCAATGCTGTAGCGCTCAAGCTCTTTGTACGGCACCACTTTGGTCTTGCGCTTACGCACATCGACGATGGTCATGCGGTCAGTACATGAGTAGCAAGGATCCAGGCTACCGATGATCAGTGGCGCATCAGAAACGGTGTTGCCACGCAGCATGTAACGCAGAGTCGGCCAGTTGGCATACGTTGCCGCACGGCAGCGCCAGCGGTACAGCTTCTGGTTGTCGCCGGTCATCGACCAGTGAATGTCATCGCCGCGTGGTGCTTCAGAGAAGCCAAGTGCGAAACGGTTTGGAATGTAGGTGAAACCGTCCACAGCCAGCGGGCCGCCAGGCAGGTTATCGAGACCAAAATCAATCATGTTCAGCGCGGTATAAACTTCATTGATACGCACTTTCAAACGGGACAGCACATCGCAGCCTGTTTCGCTGTGAACTTCCATTGGCAGCAAACCGTAACCAACGAACGGGTGATCGGCACGGGTGTCACGGGCGTGACCGCTGGCGCGGACCATTGGACCGACGTTACTGAAATCGCGGGCGATTTGTGGGTCCAGGCGGCCAATGCCGACGGTACGCTGTTCAATGTTTGGCGTGCTCATCAGAATATCGACCAGGTCTTTCACTTCGCGGCGCATCTGCTGTGCGAGCTGGCGAGTCTGGATCATGTCGTCTTTGAGCAGATCGCGACGAATCCCGCCGATCAGGTTCAGGCCGTAAGTCTTACGTGCGCCGGTGAGGATTTCTGCCATTTTCATGGACATCTCACGTACGCGGAAGAACTGCATAAAGCCTGAGTCGAAGCCGACAAAGTGGCAAGCCAGGCCGAGGTTCAGCAGGTGGCTGTGCAGGCGTTCAACTTCCAGCAAAATCGCACGGATCATCTGGGCGCGCTCTGGCACCACGATGCCCATCGCATTCTCAACTGACGTGGTGTACGCGGTGCTGTGGGCGAAACCACAGATGCCACATACGCGGTCAGACAAGAAGGTGACTTCGTTGTAACCCATGCGGGTTTCAGCCAATTTTTCCATACCACGGTGGACGTAGAACAGGCGGTAATCGGCATCAATGATGTTTTCGCCATCAACGAACAGGCGGAAGTGGCCTGGCTCATCGCTGGTTACGTGCAGTGGGCCAATCGGCACCACGTTGTTTTTCTTGCTGCCCAGCTCATTGATGAACTGGTAAGTTTCCTGATCGCTGGTTGGGGCAGGGCGCTGGCGATAATCCATGCTGTCTTTACGCAACGGATACAGGTCATCTGGCCAATCATCTGGCAGCACTAAACGGCGTTCATCCGGCAGGCCAACAGGTTGCAGGCCATACATATCACGCACTTCACGCTCGCCCCATACAGCAGCAGGCACACGCGGTGTAACGGATGGGAATTCTGGTTTGTCGGCGTCGACTTCTACGCGCACGGTAATCCAGCATTTCACGCCGCTTTCCATGGAAAGCACGTAATAAACTGCATAGTTGCCGCACAGTTGACGCTCATCGTTACCGAACAATACGGATAACCAGCCACCTTGTTGGTAGTAAAGCCACTCCACCACTTCTGGCAGCATGTTGAGCTTCACGGTGACAGTGATTTGGTCTTTGGTTTGCCACGCTTCGTCGATCACCGCATGAGGAAATTGCTTATGCAAAGCGGCGAGATAATGTTGGCCAATCTTTTCTTCAGACATTGATAAATTCTCTTAAATCACGCCGCCAGCAAGGAGACGAAGGCTAAAAAGGCAAAGCCAAAACCGGCCCAGGTAACTGTTGAAGCTTCCAGCATCCGCAAACGCGCCATACTGTTTTCAAACAGCGCGATAATCAGCACGCCAAGTACCAGTTTTACTGCCGCCAGAACCAGCGCAATGACGAGGCCGCCCCAGCTAAATTCGCTCATCTGGCCCCATGGCAGGAACACGCCAACGAACATTTGCAGTACGACCAATTGCTTGAGGGAAATCCCCCATTTCAGCACGGCAAAACCAGCGCCGCTGTACTCGGTCAGCGGGCCTTCCTGCAACTCTTGCTCGGCTTCTGCGAGGTCGAATGGCAGTTTGCCCATTTCGATAAAGGTGGCGAAGGCACAGGCGGCTAGCGCCAGAATTAGCGTTAAGCTGTGCGCGACAGGCCAGTGGTAAATCGTGGATGCGATATTGCTGATGTGCGTGCTACCAGCCACTTGTGCGGCAACCCACAGTCCCAGAATCAGGATCGGTTCAACCAGCACGCCAAGCATCGCTTCACGGCTGGCACCGATGCCGGTAAACGGGCTACCGGTATCCAGGCCTGCAATGGCAAAGAAGAAACGCGCGATGGCGAACAGGTAGATAAGGGTTATCAAATCACCCAGTGAAGGCAGTGGTGACCAGAGCGTGACGACTGGCAGCGCAGTAGCAATGGTCAGCATCACACCAACCATCACAAACGGCATCAGACGGAACACCCAGCCGGAGGCGGCTGGTGCCACGCTCTGGCGGCTGAACAATTTGAACAGGTCACGATATTCCTGCATCACGCCAGGCCCACGGCGGTTGTGCATACGGGCGCGAGTGACACGGGTAATACCGGACAACAGTGGCGCGACGGCAAATAACACCAGCGCCTGAATCAACGAAAAGAAAATGGTATTCATATCAGGCTCCTTAAGCGCAAACCGCAACCAGCAACACGGCCAGTTCGATCATTGCCAGGCGACGGAACGTACCGGCAAGGCAATCACACTGCCAGCCAGGCACCCATTTCACTGGGTTCAGGGTTTTGCGTAGTTTCAGCAGTGGCGCGAACGCCGCTTTTACTGGCTGAGCAAAACCACCCGCAGTAATGACCATTGCTTGTTCATGGTCGTAACCGCAGACCCAGGCCGTGCCGCGTGTGCGGTTTGGCAGACGGTCGCCACGGAAAATCACCATCAAAATGAATGGCAGTAGTGGGCTGGCAATCAGCAGCAGGGTGATCATCGGTTGTGAAACGGTGGTGTTAGCCGTTTGCAGCGGCAATGGAATCGCGTTCTGCAACAGAGGAATCAGCCAAGGAGCAGCAACACCGGCAATCACACAACATGCGGCAAGGGCCGCCACACTCAGGTTCATCAGGAACGGCGCAGAGGTAGCATTTTCAGCTTCTGGTGTGCGCGGTGCACCCAGGAAGGTGACGCCATAAACCTTCGCCATACACATCACAGCCAGTGCGCCAGTAATCGCCAGACCTACAGCCAACAATGGGCCTAAGAAGCGAGCGATAAACAGCGGCAAAGTGCCAAGGTGGAAGAAGGACTGGTAAATGACCCATTCGCCAGCAAAACCGTTGAGCGGAGGCAGTGCTGCCATTGCCATTAAACCCACCAGCATAGCAATGGAAATCAGCGGCATACGCTTGCCAATACCACCGAGTTTTTCGATGTCGCGATGACCAGTACGGAACCAAACCGCGCCTGCGCCAAGGAACAACGTGGTTTTGAATACGCTATGGTTGAACAGGTGATACAGGCCACCAATCATGCCGAGTGCAACCAGCGTGGATTCATTCAGCGCAAGGCCCATCATGCCGCAGCCCAGACCGAGCAGAATAATGCCGATATTCTCAAGAGAGTGGTAAGCCAGCAGGCGGTTGATATTGTGTTCCATCAGCGCATACAGACCGCCAATAAACGCAGTAATCATCCCCAGAATGACCACCAGAATGCCCCACCACAGCGGCATAACATTGCTGATCAGTGAGAAGCTCATGATGCCGTACAGGCCAATTTTCAGTACGACAGCTGAGAACAGCGCCGCTGCCGGAGCAGAAGCGTTGGCATGTGCCTGAGGTACCCAACCGTGCAGCGGAATAATCCCCGCCATCAAACCAAAACCAACCAGACCCAGCAGCCAGACAACAGAGCTAATCGGCGCGCCGTTGGTCATCAGGTGCAATTCGGCATAACTCAGCGTGCCGTACTGTTTCCACAGTAACCAGCACGCAACCGCCAGCAGCACGGTGCCAAGACGGCCCAGCGCAAACCACAACTGCCCGGATTTCTGGCAGCCAGTCAGGAAGTAACCGCTCAGTGCGACGATTTCTGCCAGCACAACTAACATGCCGATATTATCGGCCACCAGTGCTGCTACGGCTGCGGCCATCACCAGGTTCACCAGCAAGCCATTGGCTTTTACGGCGTGATGACGATGCCAGTCGATATTGAATAGTGAGATAAACAGACCCGGCAGACCCAGCGTTACCAGCCAGATGCCGTTAAAGGCGTTGAGCTGTAGATGCAACTGCCAAACTTGCGCCATACCGGTAAACCCGGTTAACGCATCGAAACCGGCAATCAGTACCAGTACGGAACTAATTGCACCACCCAGGCCAGCAATAACGCCGCTCAGCGGTTTATTAAATGCCGTGATACCGGCCAGAATCGCACTTAGCAGAAAGCCCATCAGCGCCCAATGAATCAGGACAAAAGCACTCATTTTTTCACCTCAGGCTGGGTAAACAGGGTGAGATCGCCAAGGGTCGCACCCAAAGTCAGTTCACGTTTGAGCTTGCTGGATTTGGCAATGTCATTGTTATCCACCACGCGCAGCGCTTTTGTTGGGCAGGTGCGTACGCACGCTGGACCATCTTCATCGAAACTGCACATATCGCATTTCACAGCGATGGCACGAACACCTGGCACCCAGTCGATAAGCGAACTGACGCGAGCAGGAGCCGGAGGCGCAGGTGGCGCTTTCGGGCTGTTAGCGTTTGCCGGGATATGGATGGGACGGCTGCCCGAGAATTCAATAGAGCCGAATGGGCAGGCGATAGCGCATAGTTTGCAGCTTACGCACAGGCTTTCATTGAGCTGTACCGCACCATCGACGCGGGTGATGGCATTAGCTGGGCAGACGCCAGCGCAAGGCGCGTCTTCGCAGTGATGGCACATTTGCGGCGCGGAATCATTCGCGTCACGCATCACTTTCAGGCGAGGCATGGATTGCAGGCCATGCAGACGGTGCGTTTCAGAGCAAGCCGCCTCACAGGTGTGGCAACCCATGCAAAGTTTGGAGTCGGCGATAATAAAGCGATTCACCTAAGTATCCTTAGAGCACATCATCATTTTTGACGAAACTGTGCCGACGGCTGTCGTTTCGACAGTTTTCGACACCCAACATGGCTATCAGGCCTGAGCGCTTTGTTGCAGCTGCCCCATCGATACCGGAGTATCGGTGTGAACGGCGCTGTACAAGCTTTCGTATACCGGATGAATTTTTTCGAGGTAATGCTCGAGAACACTTTCACGGTTACGGTTACTGATGCTGTTGTCTACGCGGCCTTCGTCATCAAGGATTGCTTTAGCAATCAACACTCTATCTTCACCGTTACGCTTCTCAACGTAGTACTCGATGGTGTGGCTATTGAAGCCTTCGGCGAGGCGCACGTGAATGACGAAATGGTCAAATAAGAAGAAGCGCAGGGAATCATCAGGATTGCACCCTACGGCGTGATGTAGTTTCGCTTTAGAAAGGGTGATGCCCTGAATCAAGCTATTGCAGTAATGTTGCCATTGCGTAAGCAAGCGCTGGTGCTTGTCGGCAATGTATTCGGCTTTTTCGCTCAGTTCCCAAATGTTCATTATTAAATCACTCTGTTTTTGCTGTTGCGTCTACAGAGCACGTTTCGTGCCAATGTTGTATTTTGCTGAAATTATTGGGTTTTGTATTAATAGGATACAAATAGGCACAGGGATGACATGTCATTTCGTCATGTTTGACGGGGGAATGTCAGCATTGTTTATGCTGAGTAAGGTGGTGTTCCGTTCACCCGACAGTTCTCCGATCTTACATATATCTGCGAACGGTGAACGTGCCAGGTGGCTCACGCCAGCCCCCTGGCAACCCCGGCGCCCGGTGATTAAATTGCCGCTGCGCGGTAAACCCCAGCTTATCCCCAACGTTCAGGGTCGTTCGCGACTCGCTCCCGGCGATCGCTCTCTTTCACGGCGGACGGCAGCTCAACCCTGACTTATGGGTAACGCTGGGGCAATTTATACCGGGGACAAGGTCAAAACCGGCTCCGTGCTGTCTTTAGCTTTTGACGTTGACCTTTGAGTCCGGCTTAAATCGCCTTCGTATTGACTAAAAGGAGCGGGTCTCGCCGTCGGGAACGGCGAGAGGTTGTGATCGCCGGGAGCGCATCACAACCGACCCAGAGACTGAAAGGAAATACGAAGGTTTACCGCGAAGCGGCGATTTAGATGCCGGGAGCCGGGATTATCAAGGGTGCTGCGGTAGCACCCTTGATTCGTTCACCGTTTCGGTAAGTTCAGGGATCGGTAAACTTTCAGTGAACGGAATAAATTCGGTCTGTCAGAGAAATGGATATAAACCCTGGCATCATCCTTGCATTACCTCCAGCAGACATCCCCGGAGGCAATATGCACGAAATCACCCTCTGCCAACGCGCACTGGAACTCATCGAAGCTCAAGCCCGCCAACACGGTGCCACCCGCGTCACTGGTGTTTGGCTTGAAGTAGGCGCTTTCTCATGCGTTGAGCAAAGCGCGCTGGAGTTCTGTTTCGAATTAGTGTGCCGCGACACATTAGCCGAAGGCTGCCAGCTTCATATTCATCAACAAGAAGCGGAATGCTGGTGCTACGACTGCCAGCAACACATCACCTTGTTAACCCAGCTGGTACGGCGCTGCCCGTTGTGCGAAGGCAGTAATTTACGCGTAGTGGCAGACGATGGCGTGCAGATTAAGCGTCTGGAAGTGGAGGAGACGAATCATGTGTAGTACTTGTGGTTGCGCTGAAGGCAACTTGTATATAGAAGGCGACGAGCGCAATCCGCACTCTGGTTTCCGTAGTGCACCTTTCGCGCCAGCATCACGCGCTTTAACGCCAATCACCGGCGTTAAATTTGCCCCAACGGCAGATGAGCAGGGCGACCTGCATTATGGCCACGGTGCCGCAGGCACCCATGCGCCGGGCATGACTCAGCGCCGTATGCTGGAAATCGAACTTAACGTGCTGGATAAAAACAACCAGCTTGCCGTCTATAACCGTGAGCAATTTGCGAAACAGCAACAGCTGGTGCTTAACCTGGTTTCAAGCCCGGGTTCCGGTAAAACCACATTGCTTACTGAAAGCTTAAAACGCCTGCACGGCAATGTGCCTTGCGCTGTTATTGAAGGCGATCAGCAAACCGTGAACGATGCCGAACGCATTCGTGCTACTGGTACGCCAGCCATTCAGGTGAATACCGGTAAAGGCTGCCATCTCGACGCGCAGATGATTCGTGATGCCATGCAGCGTTTGCCGCTTGAGCGTAACGGGATTCTATTTATCGAAAACGTTGGCAACCTGGTGTGCCCGGCGAGTTTTGATCTTGGCGAACGCCACAAAGTAGCGGTGCTTTCGGTGACCGAAGGCGAAGACAAACCGCTTAAGTATCCGCATATGTTTGCCGCTTCTTCCTTAATGCTGCTCAACAAAATCGACCTGCTGCCTTATTTGCAGTTCGATGTTGATAAGTGTCTCGACTACGCCCGCCAGGTGAATCCGAATATTGAAATCTTGTTGGTTTCTGCGACCAGTGGCGAAGGTATGGATGAGTGGCTCAACTGGCTGGAGACGCAACGATGTGCATAGGCATTCCGGGTCAGATTGTTGAAAAACTGCCAGACGGCAGCGCTAAAGTAGATGTGTGTGGTATCAAACGCGATGTAAACCTGATGCTGGTGGGCGATGCGCAAATTGGCCAGTGGGTGCTGGTTCATGTTGGTTTTGCAATGGCGATTATTGATGAAGCAGAAGCTCGCGACACCTTAGATGCCCTGCAAAACATGTTTGAAGTGGAACCCGATGTTGGCGGTCTGCTGTTTGGGGAAGAACGCGGATGATGCACTTCGTTGACGAATACCGTGCGCCGGAAAAAGTCATGCAGCTTATTGATGTACTCCGTGAACGCGCCCCAAAACTGACTTACACGGCAGAACGTCCTTTGCGCATTATGGAAGTCTGTGGCGGGCATACTCACGCTATCTTTAAGTTTGGCCTCGACCAGTTGTTGCCCGAAAACATTGAGTTTATCCACGGGCCGGGTTGCCCGGTGTGTGTGTTACCGATGGGGCGCATTGATGCGTGTATTGAAATCGCAAGCCATCCGGAAGTGATTTTTTGTACCTTTGGCGACGCCATGCGTGTGCCGGGTAAAAACGGTTCGCTGATGCAGGCGAAAGCACGTGGCGCAGATGTGCGCGTGGTTTACTCGCCAATGGACGCTCTGGCTATTGCGAGCCAGAACCCGGATCGCAAAGTGGTATTTTTCGGCCTCGGTTTTGAAACAACGATGCCGACCACTGCTATTACGCTCAAACAAGCGAAAGCGCAGGGCATCAATAATTTCTACTTTTTCTGCCAGCACATTACGCTTATTCCCACGCTGCGTAGTTTGTTGGAGCAGCCGGATAACGGCATTGATGCTTTCCTGGCGCCCGGCCACGTCAGCATGGTGATTGGCACTGAAGCCTATGACTTTATTGCCACCGAGCATCAGCGCCCGCTAGTGGTTGCTGGATTTGAACCACTGGATTTGCTGCAAGGCGTGGTGATGCTGGTTGAGCAAAAAATCCATCAAAACAGCAAGGTGGAGAACCAATACAAACGTGTGGTGCCGGATGCCGGTAATAGCCTTGCGCAGGAAGCTATCGCAGACGTCTTTACCGTACGTGGTGATGCCGAATGGCGTGGGCTTGGCACTATAAGCGATTCCGGCGTTCAACTGACTGACGAGTATCGTCAGTTTGATGCGGAAGATCATTTCAAACCCGCACCGCAGCAAGTTTACGACGACCCGCTCGCCCGTTGTGGCGATGTGCTCACCGGGCGCTGTAAACCGCATCAATGTCCGATGTTTGGTAAAACCTGTAATCCACAAAATGCCTTTGGCGCACTGATGGTGTCATCTGAAGGGGCATGTGCTGCCTGGTATCAATATCGCAGCCAGGAGAGTGAAGCATGAAAACTATTGAATTGGCCCACGGCAGCGGCGGCCAGGCAATGCAAAAATTGGTAGCTGACTTGTTTATGCAGGCGTTTGATAATCCCTGGCTTGCAGAGCAAGAGGATCAGGCGCGTTTACCGCTGGCTGAACTCACTGCGAGTGGAGATCGCCTGGCATTTTCAACCGACAGCTATGTTATCGATCCGCTGTTTTTCCCCGGTGGTGATATCGGCAAGTTAGCTATTTGCGGGACGGCGAACGATGTTGCTGTCAGCGGTGCAACCCCACGCTGGTTATCCTGCGGGTTTATCCTTGAAGAAGGCTTGCCGCTTGAAACACTCGAACGTGTGGTCACCAGCATGGCTGCAACCGCAAAAGCGGCGGGTATCGCGGTGGTTACTGGTGATACCAAAGTTGTACAGCGTGGAGCGGCAGATAAGCTGTTTATCAATACGGCTGGGATTGGCGCAATTCCCGTAGGTTTGAACTGGGGCACGCAACAGATCGGCGTGGGTGATGTGTTGATCGTCAGTGGAACTCTGGGTGACCACGGAGCGACTATCCTAAATCTGCGAGAATCGCTGGGTCTGGAAGGTGCGCTGATCAGTGACTGTGCGGTGCTGGCACCTCTAATCGCGCCACTGTTGAATATTCCCGGCGTTAAAGCGTTGCGTGACGCGACGCGCGGTGGCGTGAATGCTGTATTGCATGAGTTTGCAGCGTCGTGTGGTTGTGGAATGGAAGTGGCTGAAAGTCAGCTGCCATTGAACCCGGCGGTGCGTGGTGTTTGTGAGTTGCTTGGCCTCGATGCGCTTAATTTTGCCAACGAAGGTAAACTGGTTATCGCAGTAGAGCGTGAAGCTGCTGACGCGGTACTGACGGCACTGCGTGCTCATCCTTTAGGTCAGGATGCGGCAATTATTGGTGATGTTGTTGAACGTAAAGGTGTACGTGTTGCCGGGCTATATGGTGTAAAACGGACATTAGACTTGCCGCATTCAGAGCCGCTGCCACGCATTTGTTGACCTAAGCCAAGTGCGCTGTGTGCCGCCCTGGCTACACTAAAGCGTCGAGCGCTATTTGTATGATCAATATATTCCCTACCCGGTAACTCACCGGGTCTCTTTTTTGGATAAGCAAAATGCCATACACACCGATGAGCGATCTCGGGCAGCAGGGCCTATTTGATATTACGCGTACCCTGTTGCAGCAACCTGATCTCCCGGCACTTGCCAATTGCCTGACCCAACTGGCAAAGCAAGGTGCGCTGGCGAACAGAGTGAATATTCTGCTTTATCATCCGCTACATCAGCGTGTGGCCTTCTATGGCATGGACAAACACGGCAAAGAACTGCATTACGAAGATGAAATGGTGCTGGCCAATGGGCCGGTGCGGCGTGTGCTTTCGCGCCCGGAGGCGTTGATTTGTACTCAGGAAGAGTTCAATGACACCTGGCCACAGGTGATGAACCTTGAACTGTACGCCCCCTTTGGTCGTTACTGTCTGTTGCCGCTGGCCGCAGAAGGGAAAATCTTTGGCGGCTGCGAATTTATTCGCGACAACGATATTGCCTGGACAGATAAAGAACTCAACCGCATGCATACCCTGGCCCATGTTGTGGCTCTGGCTGCGGAACAAATCCAAAACCGTATCGACTCAAACCTTGGTTACCAACAACTGTGCCGCGAACGTGACGATTTCCGTATCCTGGTGGCAGTGACAAACGCGGTACTTTCTAAGCTCGATCTTGATGAACTGATAAGCGAGATCGCCAACGAGATTCACCACTATTTCTCGATAGACTCGATAAGTATTGTGCTGCGCGGAAACCGCAAAGATCGGCTTACTGTCTATTCCACCCATTTCGTGAAAGAGCAGTCGCCGATCCACGATCAGAGTGATGTCGCTTTAGGGGGGACACTTTCTGAACGGGTATTCAAAAGCGGTGAAATGCTGCTATTGAATCTGCATCACGGTGACCAGCTCGCGCCATATGAGCGCATGTTGTTTGAAATGTGGGGCAATCAAATTCAGACGCTTTGCCTGCTGCCTCTCACCTTTGGCAATAACATTGTGGGTGTGCTGAAGCTGGCGCAATGTGAAGCGGGCATCTTTACTCCGCAAAACCTCAAGCTGATGCGCCAGATTGCCGAACGTATTGCTATTGCAGTAGATAACGCGCTGGCATATCAGGAAATCAATCGCCTGAAAGAAAACCTGGTCGACGAGAACCTCTATCTCACCGAGCAAATCAATAATGTCGCCAGTGATTTTGGTGAGATTATTGGCCGCAGCGACGTGATGTCGAATGTGCTTAAACAAGTCGAGATGGTAGCGAAAAGCGACAGTACCGTGTTGATTCTAGGAGAAACAGGTACGGGTAAAGAGCTGATTGCTCGAGCAATTCACAATCTAAGCGAACGCAACAGCCGTCGAATGGTGAAAATTAACTGTGCGGCGATGCCTGCCGGGTTGCTGGAAAGCGACTTGTTTGGTCATGAGCGCGGCGCATTTACCGGTGCAAACACTCAGCGTATCGGGCGTTTTGAACTGGCAGATAAAAGCTCGCTGTTCCTTGATGAAGTTGGCGATATGCCGCTGGAGTTACAGCCTAAGCTTCTGCGCGTGCTACAGGAGCAGGAATTTGAACGCCTCGGCAGCAACAAAGTTCAGCAGGTCGATGTACGCCTGATTGCCGCCACCAATCGCAATCTGAAAGAGATGGTGAGTGAGCGTGAATTCCGAAGCGATCTCTATTATCGCCTGAATGTGTTCCCGATTATGTTGCCACCACTACGTGAGCGACCGGAAGATATTCCGCTGTTGGTGAAATCTTTCACCTTCAAAATCGCCCATCGCATGAACCGTAATATTGACAGTATTCCGGCCGAAACCTTGCGCGCGCTCAGCCGTATGGACTGGCCGGGGAATGTGCGTGAACTGGAAAATGTGATTGAACGTGCGGTGCTATTAACTCGTGGCAATGTGCTGCATCTTTCTTTGCCTGAGATGGAATATCGTCAACCTGAAGAAAAACCGACGCAGATGGTGGCAAGTGAAGAGTTTCGTGAAGGTGAAGATGAAGCGCAGCGAATTTTGCGTGTGCTGAAAGAAACCAACGGTGTAGTTGCAGGCCCACGTGGTGCGGCACAGCGATTGGGATTAAAACGCACGACGTTGCTTTCACGTATGAAACGTTTGGGGATTGATAAAGAGGGGGTTTAAACTCTTTCTATAGCCCTACACTTTTAAGCAGGTAATTAACGTCCATGGCACTGATCCCAAAAAACTATACGCGGCTGGAAAGCGGCTATCGTGAGAAAGCGTTAAAAATTTATCCGTGGGTATGCGGGCGTTGTTCGCGTGAGTTTGTGTATTCAAACTTGCGCGAGCTGACGGTTCACCATATCGATCATGACCACACCAATAACCCGGAAGATGGCAGTAACTGGGAACTTCTGTGTCTGTATTGCCACGATCATGAGCACTCCAAGTACACCGAAGCTGACCAATACGGCACAACCGTAGTCGCGGGCGAAGATGCACAGAAAGACGTGGGTGAAGCGACCTACAATCCGTTTGCAGATTTAAAGTCGATGCTCAATAAGAAGAAGTAGTTATCAGGTGGGCAAACTTTACTGTGGCCCACCTTTTATATTTTTAATTCTCTGATTCTTCATCATCTACTATTTCTGCCAAAATCGTTGTCAGTCCCTCAGGGAATATCACTTCGCCAGTCTCTAGCAACTCTGATTGCGTCCACCATTTCTGCTGACTTATCACCCGTTTTTCGTTTTCACTCCAACCCGCCTGCGAAAGCTCACTTTCAGAAGCATTGATGACATAAAAGCGCTCGTCAGCCTGTACGGTTTCACCACTCGGTAGTTGCATCATGAATGTGCGTTGTGCGACAGATGGCCCGCACTCAAGCCTTACGAGTCCAGTTTCTTCGTGTAGCTCGCGAATGGCTGCTTGTTCAAATGATTCACCGGGTTCAAGGCCGCCTCCGGGCGTTGCCCAATAAACCTTTCCTTCCAGTGCATCATCACGATGAGAAAAGCGAAATAACAGCACCGCGCCGCTATTGTCGATGATGAGCAAGCGAGAAGAAGGGCGAGTACGAATCTTCATTTTTTTGTCCCGGAACTCCAGATCACGGCTAGAGATTTAAAGTTTTCCATTATAATTAAGATATATTGGCGAGCATGAAGAAAAAAACACAAGAAAAAGCTGCGTTAATTATTTGATGGTTTTAAAAAATTAATATATGGGTAATTTTGGAAAACAATGAGCAATAAAGATATTGTTTTTAACGTGTTGTTTTATTTGAAAAATATAAAATAACAAGAAAAATAGTAACGTAGCTAAACATATTTCAGGCTAATGCCTTTCAGGAATTATGATTTTGACCTGAAAATTTAGACGTAATATAATGGCGCTACTTTCGTATTTATCCTATGTTAATAAAATGTGTGGCTATCGTACCAGTCCTACACATCTAATGAATTTCTCTAATACTTTGTGGAAATTTCTACATTCTCCATAGGGGCAACTTTGCTAAAAAGAAATAAGGTCTTGCCATGAGTATCGAAGTTATCATTATGTTCTTAACAGCGATGACCGCCCTCCTTATCGCTCGTAAGCTCGCCTTGAAGTGTGGTCTGGTTGACAAGCCCGGTGGGCGTAAGCAACACAAAGGAGAAATTCCATTAGTCGGTGGGATATCTTTCTACTGTGCCATAGTGATTTTTTTCCTCTTTTGGCCTGAAGTTCTACCACACACAGAAACACATTTTATTCCCTACTTAGTGAGCATCTCGCTACTGCTGCTTGTCGGTATTGCCGATGATCGTTTTGACTTGCCGGTGATACCACGCGTGTTTATCCAGGCATTGTCCGCAGTTGTGATTATGGTTGATGGTCTATACCTTCAGACATTTGGACATGTGTTGGGTGGGTACGAACTCGTACTCGGTCCAGTCGGTTATCTGGTGACGCTTTTTGCAACCTGGGCTGCAATCAATGCTTTTAATATGGTTGATGGCGTAGATGGCCTACTCGGCTCCGTTGCGAGTGCAACCTTTGCAGCTTTGATGGTGGTCTTCTTACTGGCGGGTGCTCATTTGCGCGCCATGTGGTGTTTCTTGATGATTGTTGCCTTAATCCCTTATTTAATGCTCAACATGGGGTTAATCGGGAATAAACGCTTCAAAGTATTTATGGGTGATGCTGGAAGTATGGTGATTGGTTTTACGATGCTCTGGCTGGTGATACTAGGAAGCCAGGGTGGCGAAGCTGTGATGGCTCCTGTTACGGCTCTGTGGGTAATAGCTTTGCCACTAATGGATATGGTGACTATCATGGTACGTCGCATTCGCCGTGGACATAGCCCTTTCCATCCTGACCGCGATCATTTACATCATATTTTAATGCGTAGTGGCTTAACGGCTCGCCAGACTGTGCTAGTCATGACTCTACTCACGGCAATATTTGCTGGTTTCGGGATTGTGCTTTCCAAAATTGGTGTTGCGGAGTGGTTCTCTCTGGTTGTGTTCCTCGGCTTATTTACCGGTTATTTGGTGGTAAATAATAAGCTCCAAAAACGTAATCCAGATTTGAGAGCAAAAATTGGTCAGCAGTATAACGCTGCTGCTAGTGCCGATGTACCAACAGCTAACTGATAATCCCCATTGAGTCCAGGAACAAAACCCAGTCATTCTGGGTTTTGTTCTTTTAGACTGGAGGATGATATCCATCAGCATTGGTGTAATGCCTGGAAAGGTGGATAACACAGCCGAGAGCTATGTCATAAAGTTAGTGATCAAGATAGAGATAATGCGTCCAGCTCGTCATGCGTAGCAGGATTTTGCGCAGTATCGACAAATGCTCCACGTGCTCGGTGTAAACCGCCGCCTGGGCGGTTGTACCTTTCGGCAGCGCTTTAATTTCAGGATTCGGGTCTAAGGAAATGTCGGCATAAATACCGTCCAGCCCCGGATTTTGGCTCAATCCCTGCAAGAATCCCTGTGCCTGGAAGCTGCTGTTGGCGACCACTGGCAAAATCTGCTTCACCGTGCCCGGGAAAACCTTGCCGGGAATACCGTTAAATACCACTTCGGCTTTGTCCCCCGCGTGTAAACGCAGTGCTGAATTCTGGCGAAATGCCGCATAAATATCGGTTTTTTGCATTGGCACAAATACCATTGCCGGGCGCAGCGGCAGCGGGCGTAAGAACATGCCCGGTTTGAGTAAAACCTGCGTGACGTAACCCGCGTCTGGAGCGCGAACGGTGGTTCTGTCGAGGTTATATTGCGCCTCTTTCAGGCTGGATTTGAGCTTGTAAACCGTGGCGTTTTCGTTGCCGACCAGAGCGGCTAACTGGGCTTTGGTCTGGTCGCGTTTCGATTGTGCGGAGCGCCATTGCGCCTGTGTGGCCAGATAGTGTTCCTGCGCCGTTACCACTTCTTGATCGGTAAACGGGCTTGTCATGCGGTCGCGACTACCCTCGCGGTAACGATTGGCATCTTTTAACGCCAGGTCACGATTGGCTTTGTACTGTTCGATATCGGCGTTTTGCGCGGCAAGTCGGGCCTTGAGCACTTCAACATTTTGCTGTGCGGTTTCAATTTCGCCTTTAATCACATCGACTTTTGACTGGTAAGGCGTGGGGTCGATACTGAAAAGAAAATCACCTTTTTTCAGCATCTTATTGGTATTAGGGGTGACTGCAATGACCGTACCCTGGACTTCAGGAATAATCGGCACCGTCACGGTCAGCATCTGCGCGCGTTCAGTGTACGGATGGTTGTAATTCATCGTCAGGACTAAACCACTCAGCAGAATAACCCCACCTAATATTGCGGTTGGCACTGACCATTTATTCAGGGGTATTTTGAATAGTTTGAATATACAAATACAAATGGCAGCGTAAATAAGGATCAGTAATAATTCCACGATATTTCCTGGTCATTTAATTAGTCTGAATGGGGCAAGTCTTTCGGGGTATTGGCACTCTGAGCGGCGAGTTGTTTTTCAAGCAAAGCGAGGCGGGTTTGCAGTTGTACCATGTTGTCATTTTCTTTGGCGCGAAATCCCCAGCCACGGTCTTCACGGTACAACATTGCCCAAATCCAGATAAAAGGCCATAACACATGTAGCGTTAAGAGGCTGACCCATCCGGCAGCGTGAATAGCGTCTTGATGAGGATGGTTGCGCTCAACGGCGATTTCGTAGGGGATATCGTGAATGACAATTATTCCGTAAAATACGACTAGGGCGGCAAAGCATAATAAGCCCAGTGCGAAATAATCTAAGAACATAAGAGTAATTTCCGGTGAGATGGGAACCGGAAAAGATAGAGGGGAGACGTTAATTTGGCGAGTAGATATTTAATTAAATTTAAATTTAAATAACGTATGTTATTATTTCAACTAAGTATAAATTGTTTCTGGATATTCAATTGTTACATTTGCGATGATGCCCAGGTAAAGCATCTTGCTCAATACAGCTTTTATTTGATTTTAAACCTCTGGCATGATGCCTATAATCATAACGAACTCATTCACCGAGGAAAAATTATGCCGTTATCTGCACCCGTCAGACCGGATGAATCCATTGGGCGTTTGCTTGAAGCATTGAAGCCTTTCAGCACAGAAATGAAAGTCGTGCCTCGTAAAAGATTGCATTGGGAATATAAAGGCGAAGCGCAGCTCTATCTGTTTATCCAGGGTGAGTTGTCGGTGTTGCGCGCCACCGATGGGCTGGTGATTGCCGGTGCATACGATCCGCATTTGTTTGGTCTGGCTGAATCACTGCAAACCCTGCGCTGCCATATTCTGCGCGTCGATACTGATTCAACGATATTGCGCGTCAGTGCTAAAAAAGCTATGGAAATATTCGACCAACAAAATCTGTGGCGTGACGTATCTATTACATTAGCTTACTTTAATAGTTATCTCTTTTATCGAGATGATTTGGTGGTTCAGCAGCGTACCTATTCAGTTATTTGCAACCATCTTCAGGAAATCATCCAGTTGCCATTGGAGACGAGAATGCGTGTTTCAGTTCTTGAATATATACAAGAAAGAACACATTTATCACGCAGCAGTGTTCTTAATGTCCTGTTTGCTTTAAAGGCAACGAATCATCTCGAGCTTAAAAGAGGCGGTTATTTATTACAGATGAATGAATTACCAGATAAAATTTGACGCAAGCAAGAATACTTAAAATGTGATTCTAGCATTTTATGTCAATTACCAGACGCCATTGTGTGATGGTGCCTGGTAATTGATCTTATTGATAAGAAAAAATTTAAAAATAAACTTATTATAATTTCAAATCTGTGAACTCTCCCTCTATTATCCGTGTCGACAAACTTATGGCTTTTTAATTCTGGGTCGTTTGCTCAGAAACGGGATATGTTAGGGAATATATGAAAAAGACTCTTGTAGCTTTAATCGTGCTGAACGCTTGCGCAGTTTCTAACGTATTTGCTGCGGCAGACGCGAATACCTGGTACGGCGGCGCTAAAATGGGCTGGTCGCACTATTTTGATGCCAGCGGCAACAAAGATTTCAACGATAACGTGAGCAACGCAACTGACTTCGATTTCGATAAAGACAACGTCAGCGGCGGCGTATTTGCAGGTTATCAAGTTCTTCCATGGTTAGCGGTTGAAGGTGGATACGACTACCTGGGCAACATGGGTATCAACGGTAATAACGGTGTTGCTGGCGGAAAAATGGAAAGCCAGGGCCTGCAACTTTCTCTGAAAGCGAGCTACGGCTTGACTGATAACTGGGATATTTATGGCCGTGCTGGTGCGATGGGTTACCGCGCAGAAGTTAACAACGCAGGTCATAGCAATTTTGAAACTGGCGTGCGCCCGTTGGCCGCAGTCGGTACCGAATATGCCTTCACCAAAAACTGGGCTGGTCGTCTGGAATACCAATGGGTGAGCAACGTCGGAAACTCCAACCAGATTGGTCTCAGCAGCGATGTAAGCTCTGTATCAGCCGGTGTTGTTTATCGCTTCGGCCAGCATGATGACGCAGTAATTGCACCGGTTGTGGAACCTGCGCCAGCGGCTCCTGAGGTGAAAAAATTCAATCTGAAATCTGACGTGCTGTTCGGCTTTAACTCCGCAGAGCTGACTTCAGAAGGCCATGCGGCAATCCAGCAGCTGTATAACAGCCCGGATATGCAAGCTGCGAAAAACAGCTCAACAACAGTTGTTGGCTACAGCGATCGCCTGGGTTCAGAGCAATACAATCAGCAGCTTTCTGCTCAGCGTGCACAAGCGGTTGTTGATGCATTAATAGCGCAAGGTTTGCCTGCTCAAAATGTGCGTGCCGAAGGCCGTGGTGAAAGTGATTCCGTGACCGGCAACACCTGTGCAGACGGTATGCCTAAGTCACAACTGATTGATTGCCTGGCTCCAGACCGCCGTGTTGTGGTTGAGATTGCAGGTGAACAGTAAGCATTCACCCCTGAGAACGTGAATTCATCCCGAAAGTGCAGAAAGAAGTTACCTTGATTATTCCGTGCCACACCCTGGAAGCATGTAAGCGCATTTTTCCTGTGTGGCACGAAGTATGAGAGGTATATAAGAAATATTTCATTAATCGTCCGTTGCCCGACAAATTCGTCGGGCTTTTTTTATTTCTGTTTTGCCAGCCAAACCGCGCCGAGCATACCCGCCTTATTCCCCAGCTTGCAGGGGCGAATCGGCACTTGTAGCACATCCCAGAACTTAAACCCTTCCAGGTGACGTTCCAGCATCGGGTAGAGCATAGGCTGAGTACTGACGCCGCCGCCCAGCAAAATCGCTTGAGGATCAAATAGTGACACAACGCTATAAATCCCACGCGCCAGGTATTTCACCCAGTTGTCGATAACACCCTGAATATGCAGATCTGTTTCAGCACGGGCAAAAATATCCTGACCGCGAATTTTCTCATCTGCCGGGATATTCATCTCGCGACGGCATGCATCCATCAACCCTTTGGCTGACGCTAACTGATGCATATCCTCACCATATTTTCCTACCGGCAATACGCCAAACTCACCGGCCCTGAAGTGCGAACCGCGCATAAGTTCTCGGTTTACGATAATGCCACCGCCAATGCCGGTACCAATCGTCACGCAGACCAGCGAATCATATTCATTGCCCGCACCCAACCACATCTCACCGAGGGCTGCACAGTTAGCATCATTTTCAACGGTAATGGGCAGGTCTGTCAGTTCGCCAAAAATCTCCAGCAAATTGCAGCCGTCAAGAAACTCAAGCGCCCCCGCTTTGGGGACATTGCCGGTATGAGGGTTGATATAACCGGGAAAACTGATGGCAATCCCGGCAATTTCATTATGCTGCCGATAGCCCGCCACCACACTTTGCCAGGCATCCAGAAACTGCTGGCGGTCATAGTGAGTGTCATACTCTTCAGCGATCAGCACCTCCCCCTCTTCAGTGAATAAACCATGCTTAACGTGGGTGCCGCCCACATCGAAACTAATAAACAGGCGCATGAGCAATCCTTGTAGCGAAACGGGAAAAGGTAAACTTTAAGTATGTATCAAAACCAATAACCTGCAGGCTGATTACTCTTAATCAACGAAAAACCAATCCGTGACCTGTGTCGTAAAGCGCTCAAACATTGGCGAAGAATTCACCGCTGGCGACTACGCTTGAGAGTGCAAACGACAAGGAGATTCACATGACAAATAATCCTCCCGATACCCGAATTATCCCGGGCGAGTATGGTTTCCCGCTCAAGCTTAAACCTCGTTACGACAACTTCATTGGCGGCCAGTGGGTAGCTCCTGTCGAGGGAAAATACTACGAAAACCTTACCCCAGTTACTGGGCAACCACTATGCGAGATAGCCAGCTCCAGCAAAGGCGATATTGATTTAGCGTTAGATGCAGCGCATGAGGCAAAAGCAGGCTGGGGCGGTATGTCAGTTCAGGAACGTGCCAATATTCTGCTAAAAATTGCCGATCGCATGGAGCAGAATATTGAGCTGCTGGCGGCGGCTGAGACCTGGGATAACGGCAAACCAATCCGTGAAACCAGCGGTGCCGACGTGCCTTTGGCTATCGACCATTTCCGCTATTTTGCGTCCTGTATTCGCGCTCAGGAAGGCGGGATCAGTGAAGTGGACGGCGATACGGTGGCGTATCACTTCCATGAACCGCTCGGTGTAGTAGCACAAATTATTCCGTGGAACTTCCCACTGCTGATGGCGAGCTGGAAAATGGCTCCGGCACTGGCTGCGGGCAACTGCATCGTGCTCAAACCTGCACGTTTAACGCCGCTGTCGGTTCTGCTGCTGATGGAGTTGGTGGGCGATTTGCTACCGCCGGGTGTCATCAACGTAGTGAACGGTGCTGGCGGTGAAATCGGTGAATATCTGGCAACGTCCAAACGTATCGCCAAAGTTGCTTTTACCGGCTCCACTGAAGTGGGCCAGCAGATAATGCAGTATGCGACTCAAAACATTATCCCGGTCACGCTGGAGTTGGGCGGTAAATCCCCAAATATCTTCTTTGCTGATGTGATGGACGAAGAGGACGCATTTTTCGACAAGGCACTGGAAGGTTTTGCGCTGTTCGCCTTCAACCAGGGCGAAGTGTGTACCTGCCCGAGCCGCGCGTTGGTGCAGGAATCCATCTATGAACGCTTTATGGAGCGTGCGATTCGCCGTGTGGAATCTATCCGCAGTGGTAACCCTCTGGACTCACGTACCCAAATGGGGGCGCAGGTGTCACAAGGGCAGATGGAAACCATTCTGAACTACATCGATATCGGCAAAAAAGAAGGGGCTGATGTCCTGACTGGTGGGCGCCGCAAAGCACTGGAGGGTGACCTGAAAGCGGGTTATTACCTCGAGCCAACCATTCTGTTCGGCAAAAATAATATGCGCGTTTTCCAGGAAGAGATCTTCGGGCCGGTGCTCGCTGTGACGACCTTCAAAACTGTAGAAGAAGCATTGGAGCTGGCGAACGATACCGAATATGGCCTCGGCGCTGGTGTCTGGAGTCGTAACGGTAATCTGGCGTACAAAATGGGCCGTGGCATTCAGGCGGGGCGCGTGTGGACTAACTGTTATCACGCTTATCCAGCGCATGCGGCGTTTGGGGGCTACAAACAATCCGGTATCGGGCGTGAAACCCATAAAATGATGCTGGATCATTATCAGCAGACCAAGTGTCTGCTGGTGAGTTACTCCGATAAGCCGTTAGGGTTGTTCTGATATGAGTTGAAAAAGACACGTCTCACTCTGGCATTGGGCCAGGTGAGATGTGTTTATTACGCTATTTCTCGGCCAGGAATAGCGCCTTATCACGCAGTAAATGGTCATTGCCACGGCGGCGGGTAAAACCAATTCGGTCAAAGTATTCGAGAATTTGCACCGCTAGTTTGCGACCCACGCCGAGGCTGTCTCGGAAATCCGCAGCGCTGGTGGCTCCTTGCGTTTGATCCAGCTCGCGGATCAAATTAGCAAAGGTTTGAATCCGATCGTTACGGTAATAACGATCTTTTAAGATCGCAGTCACTAACCCAAGTTGCGCGGCAAAACGCAGTAGCTGACGTACTACTTGTTCATCTTGTTGTGTTTCCCGAGCCAGATCGCGAACCCACCAAGGGTCATCACCAAATAGAGCGTCAATTTTCTCCCAAACTGCCAACTGCTCTGCGGAAAAGCCCGGTTTGTGATGGGGCAGATGTAGCCAGCCTTGTCGGCTCGCGAGTAATCCTTCCTGGCGCATTTTTTCAATCAATGCCAAAACCAGTGGCTCATCTTCGCTTGGTAAAGCCATGCGACGCAGACGCTCACGGCCAGGGCCGGGCTGGTCGTCATGCTGTTGGTGATAACGCTCCAGGGTATCGAGTAGTTTTTGCTTCCAGCGTGCGGCCATTTCCTCGCTAAGCAGGCTATTACCCGCGCGCAGAAAATCGGTTCTGTTTAGCAAATCTTGCAAGCCCTGAGAGGTCAGCTGCCGCACCCAGGCGAAATCAGTCAGCGTAACGGCGCTTCGTTGTAGATGGATATCGAGCGCCTGCGGGTCATTTTCTGCCTGTTTAAGCTGTTGTAACCACGCGAGGAATGCAGGCTGGCGTTTACCGCGGCGTGGGGCATGCAGAAGAATGGCGCGCGCTCCTGCAAGTGTGACGCGAGCGGATATATCACGCAGAACCAGGCGGTCATTGTCTGCAAGCCATAACGGCGTATCCAGAACCAGTTCGGCGAGGTCATCTTCTAGCAGAGAAATGCGCCCGGTGACATGACTTGCTGCATGGTGGATATGCAGCGGCTGCCATTGTTGCAGCTGTGCATGGCTTTGCAGTTGTACGATCACGCGCTCAACTGGCTGAAGGGGTTGTTCCGCCAGCAGCCAGTCACCACGTTTGATATCCAGTTTTTCCGCATCGCCGCTAATGTTGACAGCTATGCGTTGCCCGGCAAAAGCGGTGTCGGTTTTACTATTTTGGGCATGCAAACCGCGGACACGCATCGGTTTATCAGCACCGGTTAACCACAGTGTGTCACCAATTTTTACTTCGCCACTTAATGCGGTTCCGGTCACGACCAGACCGGCACCTTTGACGGTAAAAGCACGGTCAATAGCGAGACGGAAACGATGCTGGCGAGGGTGTGCACGTTCCGGCAGAGCGAGTAGATGTGTGCGTAGCTCGTCAATTCCTGTGCCGCTGGTGGCTGCTGTGACAAACAAAGCCGCCTCTTGCCAGCCAAATTCACTGAGTGTTTCCAGCACCGCCTCGCGGACTTCATCGATTCGCGCATCACTCACCCGATCGGCTTTGGTCAAGGCCACGGTTAGTGACGGTTTGCCGGTTAATTGCAAGATAGCGAGATGTTCGCGAGTTTGCGCCATCACGCCATCATCGCAGGCGACAACTAACAGCGCGTGGTCGATACCCCCCACGCCTGCCAGCATATTGGCGAGGAATTTTTCATGGCCTGGCACATCAATAAAACCAGGGATGCGGCCATCGGGTTGTGGCCAGTATGCATAGCCCAGGTCGATAGTCATGCCGCGCTTTTTCTCTTCGGGCAGACGGTCAGCATTCACGCCAGTTAAGGCTTGCAGCAGGGTGGTTTTGCCGTGGTCAACATGCCCGGCGGTAGCAATAATCATGGGTTCAGGTTCTCCATGAAACCAGCTTCATCTTCAAGGCAGCGTAAATCCAGCCATAAACGCCCATCGCTGATGCGGCCAATAATCGGTTTTGGTCGTTCCCGTAGGGCTTGTGTGAGCGCGGCAAGTGTTGCGCCACGCCCATCTTTTGGTGTGAAAGTCACAGCTGCACTGGGTAGCCTATCCACCGGCAACGAGCCGCTGCCAATTTGCGATAAACATGGTTCTACGCAAACGGTAAATTGCTCGCCATATTTGCCTTCAAGGGATGGCAACAGGCGTTGTGCAAGCTGTGTGATTTCACTGGCGTTACGGGTTAGCAAACGCAGCGTCGGCAATCGTTCTACCAATGTTTCCGGGTGTTGATAAAGGCGCAGCGTCGCTTCGAGTGCAGCCAGCGTCATTTTATCGGCGCGTAATGCGCGTTTAAGCGGGTGGCTTTGAATGCGGGCGATAAGATCTTTTTTGCCAACGATAATGCCCGCTTGCGGGCCGCCGAGCAGTTTATCACCAGAGAAACTCACAAGGCTTACGCCTGCGGCTATCAACTGTTGCGGCATAGGCTCTTCTGGCAATCCCCACTGAGTTAAGTCGACCAGCGAACCGCTGCCTAAATCAGTCACAACAGGGATATTTAACTCATTACCGAGTGCTACCAGTTCTGCTTCATCGACCGCTTTAGTAAAGCCCGCAACCTGGTAATTGCTGGTGTGGACTTTCATCAATAGCGCCGTATTTTCATTCGCCGCCTGGCGGTAATCTTTCAAATGCGTGCGGTTTGTCGTGCCAACTTCCACAAGTTGGCAACCCGCCTGGCGCATCACATCTGGAATACGGAATGCACCACCAATTTCGACCAGCTCGCCACGTGAAACTACAACCTCTTCGCCGCTGGCACATGCCGCCAGCATCAGCAATACGGCTGCCGCATTGTTATTAACGATACAGGCGTCTTCCGCACCGGTCAGTTCGCAAAGCAGGCCCGCCAATGCTTTGTCACGGTGCCCGCGCTCTGCACCATGTAAATCATATTCCAGTGTTACGGGGTAGCGCATTGCCTGAGTCACAGCCTCAATTGCGGCTTCTGCCTGCAATGCGCGACCCAGGTTGGTATGCAGTACCGTGCCGGTCAGGTTAAATACTGGTAATAGGGCGCTGCGCTGGCCTGACTCAAGCTGAAGCTGCGCATGAGCTGCCCAATCGCTGTTCCAGGGCGGCAGGATCTCCTGAGTACGAATGTGTTCCCGTGCCACCTCCAGCATCTCTCGTAAGGTGTTCACCACCTGAGTGTGGCCGAAATGGTGCAGCAAAGTGCTGAATGAGGCGTCACGTAACAGTTTATCGATTGCTGGAAGTTGGCTGTACAAGGTGCGATGGGTAGTCATAGCAAGCCGCAGAATGGTGAAATATTGCGATAGTTTACAGGGGGAGTTGCCCCCCTGTCATGGCGGGAGATCATGCTGTTGGCGGTTCAGTACGTGCAAAACTTTCCCGTTCGAAAAGTTTCTCCACCAGTTTGACTAAATGTGGGCGATCGACACACCAGCCTGGCGAAACGCGACGGAAATTGAGGTAGCCCACAGCGCATGCCACCGCAATGGTCGCGACGCTTAGGTTTTCCGCATCCAGTTTTTTATCTGCGACGTACTGTTCGAGCAGTGTCAGGCTGCGGCTTATTTTTTCACGTTGGCGTAGTAGTTCCGTTTCAGATTGCTGCTCCGGCGGGCGCTGGCGTTCGCGTACTGAAACCAGAGCCGCGTCCATAATGCCATCGGCCAGCGCTTCTATCTGGCGCATCTGCAGTGCAGCTAATGGATCGCGTGGGATGAGGGCTGGGGCGATATCCAACAGCTCAAGATATTCGGCAATTACCGGTGAATCGAACCAGTATTGCCCATCGCCGGTGACCAGCGCCGGGACTTTGCCCAGCGGGTTGTATTGCGGCGTGGTGCTTTCTGAAGTCCAGGGGTTATCGTTTACAAACTCAAACGTGATGCCCTTTTCCAGCAGGATCACTGAGATTTTGCGCACATACGGGCTGGTGTAATTACCGATAAGTTTCATTACATCGTCCATTTTAATCGACAAAGGGTAAGTATGGATCAGGAAGACTTAAGACGCCTGGGATCCCACGATGTTGTTTGCCGCTGCGCTGTAATTTTCTGACAAAATCCATTCTCTCCCTATGCCCGATTTGCCCTGGATCACACTCGCAAAAATCCACGTAAAATATTTTGTGAATCTCATCACATTTAAATAACAAAGTACCTCTCGTGAAATGTGATGTTAATCACACAAAGGCGTCAATGGTGAGCAAAATTTAGCCGCTGTGTTTTTTTTACACACCAATTATGTGATCTGGATCGCCTGATCATGCCTCACCACACCCTGCAATGAGTGATCTTAGTCACACAAAATCTAGCCTGCTGGACACCTTAACGATTCAGTGCCAGATTTGCGTCACTTAGAGCATCTGGCAGCGTTGCTTGCCACCACATTAACAATAAACCTCGGGCTGCTTTTCAGCGCGTAAACACAATAAGGGGTGTGCGTATGTCATCCGATATCAAGATCAGAGTGCAAAGCTTTGGTCGTTTCCTGAGTAACATGGTAATGCCAAATATCGGCGCGTTTATCGCCTGGGGTATTATCACCGCCTTATTTATCCCGACCGGTTGGTTGCCAAGTGAAACACTGGCGAAACTGGTAGGCCCAATGATTACCTATCTGCTGCCATTGCTCATCGGTTATACCGGTGGTCGTTTGATTGGTGGTGACCGTGGTGGTGTGGTGGGTGCAATCACCACCATGGGTGTTATCGTCGGTGCGGATATGCCGATGTTCCTCGGTGCGATGATTGCCGGTCCTCTGGGTGGCTGGGCGATTAAACATTTTGACGCGTGGGTAGACGGCAAAATCAAATCCGGCTTTGAAATGCTAGTGAACAACTTCTCCGCTGGCATCATCGGTATGATTCTGGCGATTCTGGCGTTCATGGGTATCGGCCCTGCGGTTGAAGTCCTGTCCAAAGTTCTGGCGGCGGGCGTTAACTTCATGGTTGTCCATGACATGCTGCCACTGGCTTCTATCTTCGTAGAACCAGCGAAAATCCTGTTCCTGAACAACGCCATCAACCACGGTATCTTCTCGCCGCTGGGTATTCAGCAGTCCCACGAACTGGGCAAATCAATCTTCTTCCTGATTGAAGCAAACCCAGGTCCAGGTATGGGCGTATTGCTGGCGTACATGTTCTTTGGTCGTGGTAATGCTAAGCAGTCTGCAGGCGGCGCGGCAATCATCCACTTCCTGGGCGGTATCCACGAAATTTACTTCCCATATGTGCTGATGAACCCACGTCTGATTCTGGCCGTTATCCTCGGCGGTATGACTGGCGTGTTCACTCTGACTATCCTGAACGGCGGCCTGGTTTCTCCGGCATCTCCGGGTTCTATCCTGGCGGTTCTGGCGATGACTCCAAAAGGTGCTTACTTCGCTAACATCGCAGCTATCGTGGCAGCAACAGTGGTGTCCTTCGTGGTTTCAGCCATCTTGCTGAAAACCAGCAAAGTTAAAGAAGAAGACGATATCGAAGCAGCCGCTCGCCGCATGGCAGAAATGAAAGCTGAATCCAAAGGTGCAACTGCGCCACTGGCGGTAGGTGCTGGCCTGTCAAACGACCTGAGCCACGTACGTAAAATCATCGTAGCGTGTGATGCAGGCATGGGTTCAAGTGCCATGGGTGCTGGCGTACTGCGTAAGAAAGTCAGCGATGCAGGCCTGAAAAATATCTCCGTGACTAACTGTGCAATCAACAGCTTGCCGGATGATGTTGACCTGGTGATTACCCACCGTGACCTGACCGAGCGTGCGATGCGCCAGGTTCCACAGGCACAGCATATTTCCCTGACCAACTTCCTCGACAGCAGCTTGTACTCCAACCTGACCGAGCGTCTGGTGGCCTCCCATAACCTGAGCGAGAAAGAAGTGAAGGTAATGAGCAGCCTGGAAGACAGCTTTGTACCAAGTGAAGAAGGGCTGTTCCGCCTGGGTGCGGGCAACGTGTTCCTCGGCCTGACGGCCACCAACAAAGAAGAAGCCATTCGCTTTGCGGGTGAGCAACTGGTGAACGGTGGTTACGTCCAGCCTGAATATGTTGATGCGATGTTTGAGCGTGAAAAACTGACCCCAACTTATCTGGGTGAAGGTATCGCCGTTCCACACGGTACAGTTGAAGCGAAAGACCGCGTACTGAAAACCGGCGTTGTGTTCTGCCAGTATCCACACGGTGTTCACTTCGGTGAAGAAACTGATGATATTGCCCGCCTGGTTATCGGTATTGCCGCTCGCAATAACGAACACATCCAGGTTATCACCAGCCTGACCAACGCGCTGGATGATGATTCAGTAATTGATCGCCTGGCGAATACCACCAGTGTTCAGGAAGTTCTCGACCTGCTGGCAGGTAAGAAGTAAGTCTCCATTTCCCTCTCCCCAATGGGAGAGGGTTCTGGTGAGGGTGGTCAATACCACAAACCTCCTCACCCGAACCCTCTCGGGTAATTCAAATTTAAGAAGGTGAACGACATGAAAGCATTACATTTTGGTGCAGGTAATATCGGACGTGGCTTTATCGGAAAACTGCTGGCAGACGCTGGTATTCAACTGACCTTTGCCGATGTGAACCAGACTGTGCTGGACGCGCTGAATGCGCGCCATAGCTACCAGGTTCACGTTGTTGGCGAGCAAAAGCAAATCGATACCGTTTCCAATGTTAATGCTGTTAGCAGCATTGGCGATGAAGTTATTACCCTGATTGCCGATGTGGACCTGGTGACCACGGCAGTCGGCCCGGTCGTGCTTGAACGCATTGCACCAGCCGTGGCGAAAGGTCTGGTTCTGCGTCGTACCAACGGTAATGAGAAACCGCTGAACATCATCGCTTGCGAGAATATGGTGCGCGGCACCAGCCAGCTTAAAGCTCATGTCATGAAGGCGCTTTCAGAAGATGATCAAGCGTGGGTTGAGCAGCACGTTGGCTTTGTTGATTCCGCCGTTGACCGTATCGTTCCACCGTCAGAATCTGCCACTAATGACCCGCTTGAAGTCACGGTTGAAACATTCAGCGAATGGATTGTTGATAAAACCCAGTTCAAAGGTGATCTCCCGAACATTCCTGGCATGGAACTTACTGATAATCTGATGGCGTTTGTTGAGCGCAAACTCTTCACGCTGAATACCGGGCATGCTATAACCGCATACCTTGGCCAACTGGCCGGTCATCAGACCATTCGCGATGCGATTCTGGATGAAAAAGTCCGTGCGGTCGTGAAGGGTGCGATGGACGAAAGTGGTGCGGTGCTGATCAAGCGTTATGGCTTTGATGCAGACAAGCACGCAGCCTACATCCAGAAAATCCTCGGTCGTTTCGAGAACCCTTATCTGAAAGATGATGTGGAGCGCGTTGGCCGCCAGCCGCTGCGTAAATTGAGTGCGGGTGACCGTCTGATTAAACCGCTGCTGGGCACTATCGAATACGGTTTACCACGCCAATACCTGATCAAAGGTATTGCTGCGGCGATGCATTACCGCAGCGCGGAAGATCCGCAAGCGCAAGAACTTGAGAAATTGCTGGCAGAAAAAGGCCCGCAGGCGACGCTTGCTGAAATCTCTGGCCTCGAAGCCAATAGCGATGTTGTGGCAGAAGCGGTGAGCGCATACAACGGCAAATAGTGATGGAAAGCGGGTGCGGCAAGAAGTGGCTGCACCCAATAATACTTTTAGTGATGTAGGCAAAGATGGAAGAAACCCAGGCCTTTGAAAACCGTGTGCTTGAGCGTCTTAATGCCGGTAAAACCGTACGCAGCCTGCTGATCACCGCGGTTGAGCTTCTTACCGAAGCGGTGAATATCCTGGTGTTGCAGGTCTTCCGTAAAGACGATTATGCGGTGAAATACGCGGTTGAACCGTTATTGGATGGCGATGGCCCGTTAGGGGATCTTTCCGTGCGTCTCAAACTTATCTACGGCCTCGGCGTGCTTAATCGCCCAGAGTACGAAGATTGCGAGCTGCTTATGGCGCTGCGCGAAGAGTTGAATCACGACGGTAGCGAATATAATTTTACCGACGATGAAATGCTCGGCCCGTTCGGTGAACTGCACTGTGTTTCTGCTCTACCGCCGACGCCAAAGTTTGTTGATGGCAGCGATCCCGAGCTGTTTGCCATGCAAAAACAGCGCTATCAACAAATTGTTCGATCGACGATGGTGCTCTCTTTGACCGAGCTGATCTCCCGGATCAGCTTAAAAAAAGCCTTCCAGAAGTAAGTCCCTCTCACGCCGAATGGTGTATCCTTGCCAGCAATGAACTTTATTCACGGTTAATCAAAAATGAAAGAAATCGAAAAAGCAGAAATCAAACGCCTGAGCGATCGCCTCGATCTTATCCGTCACGAGATGCCAGAACTGCATCTGATCAACGATGCTGAAAAGTACGCTGAGATGGAAAAAGAGAAAGCGAAGCTGGAAATTGAGATCGTTCGCCTGCAAGCGGTGCGTAATCAGAAGCTGAGCAAAGAAGCACAAAAACTGATGGCGTTGCCGTACAAGCGTCCCATCACTAAGAAAGAACAAGCCAACATGGGCGCTCTGAAGAAAGCAGTGCGCGGCCTGGTTATCGTGCATCCAATGACGGCGTTAGGCCGTGAGATGGACCTCGAAGAAATGACCGGTTTTTCTAAGACTGATTTCTAATAAAGTCCGAATTTAAAAAGGGATGATCCTTTAAGGTTCATCCCTTTTATTTTGCTTAAAATTCCTCTTTTGCGAAGCTTCTAAGCAAATGCTGTTGCGCGATGCGGAACAGTAATGGTAGTGTTCCCTACAAGGGAACAGAATCCAGGGTATCATCAGATGCCTGGATCTTAAATTACGAGGACTACCACTAATGAAAATGAAAAATCCCCCACATCCAGGAGCGATTATTCAGGAAGCGCTTGATGAACTTAACGTGAGCCTGCGTGAGTTTGCCAAAGCGATGGATATCGCACCTTCAACAGCAAGCCGATTGTTAACTGAAAAAGCAGCGCTTACGCCTGAAATGGCGGTTAAGCTGGCAGTCGTGATCGGAAGTTCTGCTGATGTGTGGTTGAAATTACAAAATGCTCATAGTCTTGCTGCGGCGGAAAGAGCCGTTGATATGTCTAAATTGCAGGCTTTGCGCGATAAACTTATTCGTTCCTCCGTCCAGGCTGAAACAGGTAAGTTATCTGACGGAGATGAGGTTTTTGATAAGTTAATGCAAGATCTTAATTAAACGCCGATAAATCCGTAGGGCGGACAAGCGCAAGCGTCATCCGCCGCAATACATTACTTCAATACCTGCGGGTTCACGCAGTTCTCTTTCACATTGCCACTCAACGCCGCAATTAAATTATCCACCGCGCAAGCCGCCATGTTGTAGCGGGTTTCATGCGTTGCGGAACCGATATGCGGTAGCGCCACAACGTTCGGCAGGCTGAGAAGTGGCGAATCAACCGGCAGCGGTTCTTGCTCGAACACATCCAGACCGGCGGCGTGAATTTTGCCGTCTTTCAGTGCCTGAATTAATGCTTTTTCATCGACCACTGGCCCGCGTCCGGCGTTAATCAAAATCGCTGAAGATTTCATTTTCGCCAGCTGTTCCGCACCAATCAGATGATACGTTTCATCGGTCAGCGGCAGGGAAATACAGACGAAATCGGATTCGGCCAGCAGGGTGTCGAGGTCGCAATAACGGGCGTTAAAGCGCTCTTCCGCTTCCTGATGATGGCGACGTGCGTTATACAAAATCGGCATGTTGAAGCCGAAATGCGCCCGTTGTGCCAGCGCCAGGCCAATGCGGCCCATGCCGAGAATCCCCAGCGTTTTATGGTGCACGTCGATGCCAAACCAGTCCGCGCCAATACCGCCTTTCCACTCACCGGCTTTCACGCGTTCAGCCACTTCCACCGCGCGGCGAGCCGTCGCCAGCACCAGCGTCATCATGGTGTCCGCAACGGTTTCGGTGAGCACGGTTGGCGTGTGCATCAGTACAATTCCACGCGCATTCAGGGCATCGACATCAAAATTGTCATAGCCCACGGACACCGTTGAAGCCGCACGCAGCTTAGGAGTGTGGGACAGAAACTCTTTTCCGACCGTTTCACTGGAACCCAAAATCCCCTCCGCATTAGCGAAAACATCCGCGTTTTTTTGGAGATTTTCAGCACTCAGTGAACTGACTTGAGTGACGGTAAAGTGACTTTCAAGACGGGTAAGCAGGTCGTCAGGTAACTTTTTGTAGAGGATGACGGACGGCTTCATGGCGTTCTCCGTTGAACAGTTTAAAAATCGCCGGGCGGTATAACGACCGCCCGACTTGAAATTAGGCGTGGTGTGCTCTCACCGGAACTTGTTGGTTTATCGCCGGTTTCACTATCAGAGTTAGCCATACCGAGGCAAGCAATGCTACCCCCATAAATACATAGGATGCGGCCGGGCTGCCGGTTGCGCCATTAAGGTAACCAACAAACCAGGAGCCAACAAACGAACCGAGAGCGCCCATGCTATTAATTAATGCCATCGCACCACCGGCAACGTTGCGCGGCAGCATTTCCGGAATAATCGCGAAGAATGGGCCATAAGGTGCATACATTGCAGCACCAGCAATCACCAGCAGAGTGTAGGAAACCCAGAAGTGATCGGCACCTACCAACCAGGAGCCGAGGAATGCAAACGCGCCAATAAGCAGTAATGGCCAGACAAAAAGCTTACGGTTTTGCATTTTGTCCGAGGCCCAGGAGACAACAATCATGGCAATTGTCGCCGCCAGATACGGAACCGATGACAACCAACCAACTTCAACCATTCCCATGCCCGCGGCACCTGCGTTACGGATGATTGATGGCAGCCATAGCACGAAGCCATATACGCCAATACTCCAGCAGAAATACTGCATGCAAAGCAGCACAACATTACGCGAGCGGAAGGCTTCGCTGTAATTACGTACCGCTTTAATCCCTTCTTGTTCTTTCTCAAGTTGCGCCTGCAACGCCGCTTTTTCAGCATCAGATAACCAGCCAACCTGGGTCGGTTTGTCTTTTACCAGCACCCACCAGGCGAATGCCCAGATGACCGCCGGAATACCTTCAAAGATAAACATTTCGCGCCAGCCGAATGCCTGAATCAGGTAGCCGGAAACGACAGACATCCACAGCACCGTCACCGGATTACCAAGAATTAAGAAGGTGTTAGCCCGCGAACGTTCAGATTTAGTAAACCAGTTGCTGATGTAAATCAGCATTGCTGGCATCACGGCGGCTTCAACTACGCCGAGGATAAAACGAATCGCCGCCAGCGCTGGAATGTTGCTGACCATCCCGGTTAATGAGGCACAAGCACCCCATAAAATCAGGCAGACGAATATAAGTTTGCGCACGCTGCGGCGCTCGGCGTACATCGCCCCTGGGATCTGGAAGAAGAAATAACCGAGGAAGAATAGTGCTCCCAGCAGCGACGAAATACCTTTAGTGATACCGAGGTCTTCGTTAATGCCTGCGGCGGAAGCGAAACTAAAGTTGGCACGATCAAGGTACGCCAGGCTGTAGGTGATAAACACGATTGGCATGATGTACCACCAACGTTTTGGCGCGATTATCTTTGATGAAAGGGACTGGGTTTTCATAGGCAAGCCTCTATGTTGAGGAGAGACGCATCATGCCGAGTGTAGGGCACAGCTGACGCAATCTTAGTTTATTCGCCAAGCGCCGCTCGGGTGGGTAACCCTTCGCTATCGCCGATGACTTGTATCGCCAGTGAGCCGATTTTATTACCGCGGCTAACTGCTTGTGGTAAGGATTTTCCTTCGAGCAGGGCGCTTATCACCCCTACGGCAAAGCCGTCGCCAGCACCAACGGTGTCGACAACATTCTCGACCTTCACCGCATTTACTGCGCCTTTCTCGCCAGTGGCAGTTTTAAACCACGCTCCGTCAGCACCGGTTTTCAGCACCACGGTTTTCACGCCGTGATCGAGATAGAAATCGGCAATCGCTTCCGGGGTTTTGTGCCCTGTCAAAATTGCTCCTTCGCTCAAACCAGGCAGAACCCAGTCGGCCTGGAAAGCGAGTTTATTCAACTGCTTCACCATTTCCGCTTCGCTTTTCCACAATACCGGACGCAGATTTGGGTCGAACGAAATCGTTTTGCCTTTTTCTTTCATCACTTTCGCTGCGTGATTGAGCAGTTCTAATGAGCTGGCAGAAAGCGCTGCCGCCACGCCGCTCAAATGCAGATGGCGTGCCGAACAAAAGTACTCTTCGTTGAAATCAGCAACAGAAAGATGGCTGGCGGCGGACCCCTTACGGAAGTATTCCACAATGGGATCGGTTCCATTTTCTGCTTTAGATTTAAGCTGAAAGCCTGTTGCGTAGCGCTCATCGGTAGTCACGCCGTGGCTATTGATCCGCTCTTTTGCCAGCTGTTGTAGTACGTAGCGGCCAAAAGAGTCATTGCCCACACGGCTGACCCAGCCCACGTTCAGCCCAAGGCGCGCAAGCCCGGTGGCGACGTTCAGTTCTGCGCCCGCGACCCGTTTAACAAAAGACTCTGCGGCGGCTAAATCGCCGGTTTCCTTTGCGACAAACATCGCCATCGCTTCACCAATGGTGATCACATCCAGTTGGGTCGACATCGCTTACTCCTCGCGTAATAAATTGACGTAATGACGGGTTACAGCCGTCAAATCGCGGCCTTCAAGCGGGAACTCAATCCCACGTGGTGCATCTGCTGGCAGACTATTAAGCAGTTCCAGCCAGCGAGGTTCGGCATCATCGAGCGCAATCGCCCGGTAGTGATAATGGTGCGCAATGGCGGCTTTCACGTGGATATAACTGACCGACGGTGCAAGTACGCGTGCCGCAGCTTCTGGCGATTCTTCAACCCATAGCCAATTGGCCATATCAAAAGTGAGCGTCACAGGAAGGTTTAGCACATTGCAGGCGGCCTGGAAGCGTTGCATTGGAGCAAGTTTGCCGCTGCTGGTCTGGTCATTTTCCACCACCAAAGCCACGTCGCTTTGTGCCAGCCACTGCTGCAAAACAGAAAACTGCTGGCTGCCGCGAAAATGGCCGAGTGAAAGTTTCAGCCAGCTTGCGTTGAGTTGGTGAGCTTCAAGCAGCAAAGAAGGGATCAGCGGATTGAGTTTGCCGTCTTCCACAAACAGCGGTTCCGGTGCGGAATAACAGGCTTCTAGTTGATGTTCGGCAATTTGCTGCGCCAGTTCTGGCAATGCATCAAGCTGAGTGCGGCTAAACAATTCGCGACGGATTTCCACGCCGTCAGCTCCGGCATTGGCGATAATTGGCAGCAGGGCGTGTTGCCCGCCTAGTGCTGCGATGCGGTCATGCCCGTAAGCGGCAGTGACGACAATAATTTTTCTCGGCATAAAATTCTCCGGCCTGGCTCATCTAACTAATATAACTATTACGCTAGATGGAACCGGTTCCAAAGAAAAGCCAGCAGTGTCTAATTTATGATCGCTATCACGAACATTGATTAACGGGTGGTGGAGCCGCGAACGATTAATTCGCCAGAAAAGACCTGCTCATAAACGGTGTCACTACCGCCTTCGATACGCTTTACGACTTGCTCGAGAGCAGCGTAACCAATCTGCCAGGTCGGTTGTTTTAGCGTGGTGATGCCAACACCCGCAAGCTCTGCCCATTCGAGTTCATCAAACCCTAGTAGGCCAATATCGGAGCCCCAGTGCAGGCCGATACGCCGCAGGGAGCGGGCCACCTGAAGTGTGAGTGCACCGTTTGCGGAAATCACCGCTTTACGCATTCCCCGATGGCCGGAATGGAACTGGCGCAGCGTGTTATCCATCAAATCGGCTTCATGCAAAGGCACTTCGGCGTTTTCGGCGACAATACCAGGATAGCGTTTGAGCGTTGTGTGGAATGCTTGCAGACGTTCGCGGCGAGTGTTCACCGTGCCAAGTGGTTCGCTCAGAAATAGAATGGCTTCAAAACCCTGTTCTACAAGGTGCTCGGTTGCCGTGGTTGCAGCCTGAGTGTTATCCAGCCCGACCACATCGCAGGCAAAATCAGGGATTTTCCGATCGATAAGCACCATCGGTAGGGCGGATTGTTGCAGGCGATTTAACCCTTCTTCGCGCATACCTACGGCGTTCACTACGATGCCTTCCACCTGATAGCTATGCAGCAAATCCAGGTAATGTAGCTCCTGATCCACTTCGTTATTGGTGTTACAGACCAGCGGCGTAAAGCCTTTTTCACGGCAGGCCGCTTCTATGCCGCTTAGAACATCGACAGAGTAGGGGTTGGTGATATCGGCGATGATCAGGCCAATTAAGCGTGTGCGCCCACGTTTCAGGCCGCGAGCCATCTGGCTTGGACGGTAATCGAGTTCAGCAATGGCGGTTTCGATGCGCAAACGTAAGTCGTCAGACAGGACATTTTGCTCGCCGTTAAGATAGCGGGAAACACTGGTTTTACCGGTCTTTGCCGCTCTTGCGACGTCGCTTATCGTTGGGCGCGCTGCCTTGCTGATCATGGTTTTCTCCGAAAGGTTCAGGCTGGAGAGTAACACATTTTGCAGCTGAATCTGGCGGTGTGCATGGCTAAGCAGAAGATTGTCCTATATCACCCTCACTCTGTCCGTTTTTGGTATTAGCAACTACGCTAACCCTTGTCACAATGGGTTCATACCCAGTGATAAGGAGTCCGAAAATGTCCCGTTCCGCTCTGATTAATATCGACACGCAGCAATCTTTTTTCCATCGTGAATACTGGCAAGAAGATGACTTTCCGGCATTCCAGCAGGCGATTTTGCAACTGATTTCCGGCTGCCAGGATTTGAAAATACCGGTGGTGGATATCTTCCATGTTGATGATGAAGGCCCGTTCTCGCTGGCTTCCGGCTACGTTAAAGCGATGCCTTTCTTGCAGCACCACGCTGATGTCGCGTTCCAGAAACACGTACACAACGCGTTTACCGATACCGGCCTCGATCTGTGGCTGCGCCAGCGTGACATTAACCACCTGATTATCTGCGGTATTCGTACCGAACAATGTTGCGAAACCACCACGCGAGTGGCGTCCGATTTGGGTTATCGTGTTTCATTTGTTAGCGAAGCGATGCTCACCTTCCCGATGAGCTGGAAAGGGGTTACGCTGGATACGCAAACTCTGCGCCATCGCACGGAAACCGTGCTGGCAGGGCGTTTTGCGCAAATTCAAACCGTTGCCGAGTGCCTGGAGTCTTTATAGTGAGTATTGGGGTCTGGTTCGTTGTGTTGCCTGGTGTTCTGTCTCTTGACCTGAGCGGCCCTGCAGAAACGCTGGTGTTGGCAGGCGACGCTTTTCACCTGCATTTCATCGGCCCGGACCCACAAGTTACTACTTCCATTGGGCTCGATTTTTCCGGTATCGAACCGCTGTCAGAAAGTTTCCCGGCGGGCAGTTTGCTGGTGCTGCCTGGGGTTTGCGATTCAAACCGCTACTTCGACACGCCACAGGCCGAAGCGGTGCGCCGTTGGCTGACGCGCCTGCAACCGCAAATTCATAGCCAGCAACTCAACTTAATGTGCGTCTGTTCCGGTTCGCTGCTGGCTGCGAAAGCGGGGCTGATAAATGGCGTGCAATGCACCACCCACCACGATGTGCTGGCAAGATTGCGCGCAGCAGCGCCCACCGCGCAGGTGAAAGAAAACCGTATTTTTGTCGAAGACCGAGGCATCTGGACGAGTGCCGGAATTACCTCCGGGATTGATCTCTCGCTGCATCTGATTAACCGCTACTGCGGCCCGAAAGCCGCACTCGACGTGGCGCGTGAAATGGTGGTGTGGTTTCGCCGTTCGGGTGATGACCCGCAATTATCGCCCTGGCTGCGCTATCGCAACCACATCCACCCGGCCGTGCATCGAGCGCAGGATTTGTTGTCAGCCGCACCGGAATCGGCGTGGGATGTGCAGGAAATTGCCGACAAAGTTCACGTCAGCTCGCGCCATTTAGCGCGGCTTTTTCAGCAGCATTTAGGGATTTCGGTGCGGGATTATTTAGAACAGTTGCGCCTGGCGGTTGCCGAACAGCGTTTGTTGCAGGGGCAGCGCATGGAGCAGGCGGCCATAGCTGCTGGTTTTTCTTCGCCCCGCCAGTTGCACCGTGCCCGCGCCAGGAATGCTTAGCTCACCCATTTTCGCGTATCCAGCCGCTGTAATCCCATGGACAGCAGTAAACTTCCTGTGAGTGTTGCGCCGAAAATCCACAAAATGTCGAGGACCGGCGAGCTGGTTAGCTGATAACCGTGAGTGCGCAAGAAGTGAATAATTAACGCATGGAAGCCGTAAACCCCTAGCGAATGCTGAGAAATTAAAGCCAAACCCGGCAATGGCCTGTTATTAAGGCAGTTTTTTACCACGACCAATAAACTAATCGCGGCGATAAACACCAGCGGCCCGCAATAAACATAGAAAGTATCGGCAAAATTACCGTTCACTTCTAACTGGTGGCGCGTGCCGGTCGAAATCGAAAAAATACACAGCGCAAACAAGCCTGCTGCCAGCCCGCTAATCCAGCGCTTATCCGTTTCCAGCATGCCAATTGCTCGGCCCAGTAAGCCATACAGCACGTAATAAAACGTATCGCCGCGAATATATAAATTAATCGGCAGCCATTTCACCCCGCCCAGCGTCTGCGGTACGGTATTCGGGTTGGCGATTACGCCCAGCAAAACCATCAGCCCCAGAATCACCATCGCATTAACCTTTTTCACCTGAATCAACGGTGAAAGCAGGTATATCACCATGATCGCAAAGAAGAACCACAGGTGATAGAACACCGGTTTTTGCAGGATATACCGCAGCGAAAGCCCCGCGTTGATGGGGGTGAGCAACTTGATATAGATAAGCGCAACTATGCTGTAAAACAGCAAGCATGTGACGATACGCAAAAAGTGGCGTTGTTGTGCGCTGCGCTCACCAAAAAACAGATAACCTGAAATCATGAAAAACAGGGGAACGCTGACGCGAGAAGCAGAATTGAGTACGTTCGACAAATCCCAACTAAATGGCGTGACAATATTTGCGTTAGTGATGTACCAGGTTGTGGTGTGGATCATGACCACCATAAGGCACGCAATCCCGCGTAAATTATCAATCCAGTTAATTTTCTGCTGCATTCGTTCCTCTGGTGTTTTAAGCGGGTATTAATCTGAGTTTGCGTAAGCACCCTTGTAAGGTGTCATGCGGGTTTGCAGAATGCTCAATACCTGTTAATTATTGAATAACAGAAAAGATTTTAACTTACAGATAACTAATGATGATGCCAAAAATAAAAAATAGCCGCTGGGCTCTCGTTTTTTGCGTTCTGTTATTGAGCGCTTGCAGTACACCAGAGCAACAACCGCAATACGCGCAAGTCGCACAACACCCTATTGTTGAAGGTGATGCGATGATTGAAACCTGTCGGCAGGAAGCTGCATATCGTTATAACACCCGCGAGCAACAGATTAGCGTTGTCGATTTTAAGCAGTATCAGGGTAGTTATGAGATTCAAGGCAGCACTGTTCGCCGGGAAGGGTTTACCTGCTCATTCGACGAAAGTGGTCAATTCTTACACCTTTCGACGACATAAAGCCGCAACACAAGGCAAACAGCCGGATATTACGCGTGTATTCAGGCTGTATACATGCCCTCAACAGGTACACTCGTCACCCTTCAAGTTGCCTCTGCGTTGGCTGCCTTCACTCACCCCAGCCGCTTAGTCTACTAAGCTCCAGGGGATTCATTCAGTTGCCGTCTTGATGCAACTCGAATGGTTTTGAGTGTATACTGACCGCTTCCCTTTTTAACCCTCTCGAACGCGTGCGAAATCAACATGCAAAAGTTTGATACCAAGACCTTTCAAGGCCTGATCCTGACTTTACAGGACTACTGGGCGCGCCAGGGCTGCACCATTGTTCAACCTTTGGACATGGAAGTCGGCGCCGGCACCTCTCACCCAATGACCTGCCTACGGGCTTTAGGGCCAGAGCCGATGGCGACTGCATATGTGCAGCCATCTCGCCGTCCTACCGATGGCCGTTACGGTGAAAACCCGAACCGCTTACAGCACTACTATCAGTTCCAGGTGGTGATCAAGCCTTCTCCTGACAACATTCAGGAGCTGTACCTTGGGTCGCTTAAAGAGCTGGGTATGGACCCAACTATTCATGACATTCGCTTCGTAGAAGACAACTGGGAAAACCCAACGCTGGGTGCCTGGGGTCTGGGCTGGGAAGTGTGGCTCAACGGTATGGAAGTGACTCAGTTCACCTACTTCCAGCAAGTTGGCGGCCTGGAATGCAAACCGGTTACCGGTGAAATCACTTACGGTTTAGAGCGTCTGGCGATGTACATCCAGGGCGTGGATAGCGTTTACGATCTGGTCTGGAGCGATGGCCCGCTGGGTAAAACCACTTATGGCGACGTGTTCCATCAGAACGAAGTTGAGCAATCAACTTATAACTTCGAACACGCCGATGTGGATTTCCTGTTCTCCTGCTTCGAGCAGTATGAGAAAGAAGCGCAGCACCTGCTGGCGTTGGAAAACCCACTGCCACTGCCTGCTTACGAACGCATTCTGAAAGCTGCGCACAGCTTTAACCTGCTTGATGCCCGTAAGGCCATCTCGGTTACCGAACGCCAGCGCTACATTCTGCGTATTCGTACTCTGACTAAAGCCGTGGCCGAAGCCTATTACGCTTCTCGTGAAGCGCTTGGCTTCCCGATGTGCAATAAGAAGCTAAATTTAGAAAACGAATAAGAGGCTGCCATGTCTGAAAAAACTTTTTTGGTGGAGATTGGCACTGAAGAGCTGCCACCAAAAGCCCTGCGCAGCCTGGCGGAATCCTTTGCTGCAAACGTTACTGCGGAACTGGATGCGGCTAACCTCGCTCACGGCGAAGTAAAATGGTTTGCAGCCCCACGCCGTCTGGCCCTGAAAATTTCTAATCTGGCGGAGTCTCAGCCTGACCGTGAAGTTGAAAAACGTGGCCCGGCTATCTCTGCGGCATTTGACGCAGAAGGCAAACCAAGCAAAGCCGCTGAAGGCTGGGCTCGTGGTTGTGGCATCACCGTTGATCAGGCTGAACGTCTGGCGACCGACAAAGGCGAATGGCTGCTGTACCGTGCGCACGTTAAAGGTGAAAGCGCGCAAGCCCTTCTGCCTGCGATGATTGCCACCGCGCTGACCAAATTGCCGATTCCAAAACTGATGCGTTGGGGCGATAACAACACCCAATTCGTGCGTCCGGTTCACACTGTGACCCTGCTGTTGGGTGACGAAGTGATTCCAGCGAACATTCTGGGTATCGCATCTGACCGTGTGATTCGTGGCCACCGCTTTATGGGCGAGCCAGAATTCACCATCGACAATGCCGATCAATACCCTGAAATTCTGTTCACCCGCGGCAAAGTCATTGCCGACTACGAGCAGCGTAAAGCGGTTATCAAAGAAGGCGCTGAAGAAGCGGCTCGCAAGATTGGCGGCAACGCTGACCTGAGCGAAAGCCTGCTTGAAGAAGTGACTTCTCTGGTGGAATGGCCGGTGGTTCTGACCGCGAAATTCGAAGAGAAATTCCTCGCCGTTCCTGCGGAAGCGCTGGTTCACACCATGAAAGGTGACCAGAAGTACTTCCCGGTTTACGCCAACGACGGCAAATTGCTGCCGAACTTTATCTTTGTTGCCAACATCGAGTCGAAAGACCCGATTCAGATTATCTCTGGTAACGAGAAAGTTGTACGTCCGCGCCTGGCAGATGCCGAGTTCTTCTTCAACAGCGACCGTAAAAAGCGTCTCGAAGATAACTTGCCGCGTCTGGAAACCGTTCTGTTCCAGCAACAGCTCGGTACGCTGCGCGACAAAACTAACCGCATCGAAGCCCTTTCAGGCTGGATTGCTGGCCAGATTGGCGCAGACGTAAACCACGCAACGCGCGCCGGTTTACTGTCTAAATGCGACCTGATGACCAACATGGTGTTCGAGTTTACCGACACCCAGGGCGTGATGGGCATGCACTATGCGCGTCACGACGGCGAAGCCGAAGACGTTGCTGTTGCGCTCAACGAGCAGTATCAGCCGCGCTTTGCGGGTGATGCACTGCCGTCTAACCTGGTGGCCTGTGCTGTGGCAATCGCCGATAAAATGGATACCCTCGCGGGCATCTTCGGCATTGGCCAGCATCCGAAAGGCGACAAAGACCCGTTTGCTCTGCGTCGTGCAGCCCTTGGTGTTCTGCGTATCATCGTTGAGAAAAACCTGCCGCTTGATCTGCAAACTCTGACCGAAGAGGCCGTGCGTCTTTACGGTGATAAGCTGACCAACCAGAAGGTTACCGACGAAGTCATCGACTTTATGCTGGGCCGTTTCCGCGCCTGGTATCAGGAAGAAGGCCACAGCGTGGATACCATCCAGGCCGTGCTGGCGCGTCGTCCAACTAAACCTGCTGATTTCGATGCGCGCATGAAAGCGGTTTCGCACTTCCGTACCCTGGAAGCAGCGTCAGCTTTGGCCGCTGCGAACAAGCGTGTTTCCAACATTCTGGCGAAGTCAGACGAAACGCTGCAAGACCACGTGCGTGCTTCGGTTCTGAAAGAAGCGGAAGAAATGGATCTCGCCCGTCAGTTGGTTATCCTGCGCGATAAACTGGAGCCATTCTTCGCTGAAGGCCGCTACCAGGAAGCGTTAGTAGAACTGGCTGCGCTGCGTGAACCGGTCGATAAATTCTTCGACAAAGTGATGGTTAACGCAGAAGACAAAGAGCTGCGTATTAACCGCCTGACGCTGCTTTCCAAACTGCGTGAGCTGTTCTTGCAGGTTGCGGATATTTCTCTGCTGCAATAAGTTCTCTGCTGTTTTAACGAACCCGCTCCGGCGGGTTTTTTTTCGCCAACTATTTACTCTTTCTTATCAATGTACTAGCAGTCGACCCACGTCTGGGTGTCTAAAGTAAAAATTAGCAAAACCGATAATGAATAAAAGAACATTCATTCCTACAGGCGCGCTACACATAATGAAAAATATCAAAGTTATAACGGGGATCATCATCACGCTGAGCATTTTCAGCGTGTTATTGCTGGTCACCGGCTCGCTGTATTACTCCTCTGTTAGTAACGACCGGCAGAACTTCCAGAACACCGGGCTTCTAAACTATCAACAACAGCAATTAGGCGGCAGTTTCCAGACGCTGGTGCAAACACGTGTCACCATCAACCGGGTCGCCATTCGGATGCTGAAAAATCAGCGAGATCCTGCGGCACTGGAAGCCATGAATAAGCTACTGGCGGGTGCGACGCTCTCACTTAGTGACGCAGAGAAATACTTTAGAAATTATAAAGAATCACCGCATGTTGAAGGCCAGGATGAGTCCATCGACAACCAGGCCGAGGTGCGTTACCAGAAAATGTACGAGGTGCTGAAACAATCTATCGAGTTCTTGCGTGCGGATAACTACGAAGCCTACGGAAACCTCGAAGCACAGCAGGCGCAGGACGACATGAAAGCGGTTTATGACCAATGGCTGACACAGAACACTGCGCTGCTACAGGCGGCGAGTGAAGAAAACCAGCGCAGCTTCACCAATATGCAGTGGACGCTTGGGACGATTCTGCTGATTGTGATTGCGGTAATCGTATTGATTTGGTTGGGTTTACAACGTGTACTGCTGCGCCCATTACAAGGCGTGATGGAGCATATTAGCGCCATTTCGGAAGGCGATCTGACTCGTCGCATTGATGCCGAAGGGCGTAGTGAGATGAGCAAACTTGCGGCTGGTCTGAATGCTATGCAGCAATCTCTGGTTCGTACCGTAAGCACAGTGCGTGACAACGCTGATTCTATCTACACTGGGGCGAGTGAAATCTCGGCTGGCAGCAGCGATCTGTCATCCCGAACTGAACAGCAAGCGGCCTCTTTGGAAGAGACTGCCGCCAGTATGGAACAGCTTACCGCTACGGTGAAACAGAACACCGACAACGCACGCCAGGCGACACATCTTGCGAAGAACGCCTCGGATACTGCGTTAAAAGGTGGTCGAGTGGTGGACAGCGTGGTTAACACCATGAACGAAATTGCTGAAAGCTCTGAGAAAATTGTTGATATCACCAGCGTTATCGATGGTATTGCGTTCCAGACCAATATTCTGGCGCTAAATGCGGCAGTAGAAGCGGCTCGTGCGGGTGAGCAGGGACGTGGTTTTGCCGTGGTGGCAGGGGAAGTCCGAACGCTTGCTAGCCGTAGTGCCCAGGCCGCAAAAGAGATTAAGGTGCTGATTGAGAACTCGGTTTCCCGAATTGATACCGGTTCAAATCAGGTTCGTGAGGCTGGCGATACGATGAAGGAAATTGTCTCGGCTGTGACCCGTGTTACTGACATTATGAGCGAGATTTCATCGGCATCTGATGAGCAGAGCAAGGGTATCGAACAGGTGGCGCAGGCGGTTTCAGAAATGGACAGTGTGACTCAGCAAAACGCCTCGCTGGTGGAAGAATCGGCTGCCGCCGCGTCTGCACTGGAAGACCAGGCCCGCCAGTTGCGCCAGGCTGTAGCCGTGTTCCGAATAGAGCAAAATTCCAGGCAAGAAATTATACCTCCAGCCCGAGCACCACGTATAAAACCAACATCGTTGAAGCCGCAACCTGCAAGCTCTGATGCAAATTGGGAAACGTTCTGAGCCGCGCCATAAACGACAAACACCGGGACTTGGTTCCCGAAGGGATGCCAAACCCGGTGGTCGCCCCAAATACCTTGCTCTTAAACTAATGGCGTTAGCCCTATACGGGGTTTTTTAATGCTTCAGCGAACCACGAGTACTGAGCATTTTGCATGGCGAACTACGGCGGCGGCGTTTGAGCCAAGAAGATAGGTAGACATGCTTGGGCGGTGGGAGGCCAGAATAATCACATCGGCGTCAATGTCATCGGCCAGTTGGAGAATATGATCTTTCGGCGAACCGCTCAGAACATGCTTTTCAATCCGATCTTCAGGCAGGTTAAATTTAGCCACTATTTCGCTCAGCGATTCCATGGCGGCAGCTTCCCTTTCCCTAGCATCTGGTGCAATCGAGGTATAGCCCAGGCCGTAAGCGGCAAAATAGGTATAGTCAGGGATGACGGCCAGGAAGTGGATCGTGGCATCGTCCTGCTTTGCATACCCTTCTACATGGGGGATAACCTGCTGTGTCAGCTCAGTTTCGGAAATATCGATAGGAACCAGGATTTTCTTAGACATACAACCTCCTTTTGCTTTACGTGTTAATAACCCTCTTTAAGTTATGGATTAGATTTGTGATTACGGGAGTGACACAGGTCAGATTTTCGAGCATTGCCGTTTCGTTTCATACTATTTACGTAGCTTTCAAAACGACAAACCCCGCTCAGGCGGGGTTTTGGTTAACAATTTTGGGACAAGGCAATCAGGGTACAAAGTACAAAATCATTCCATCAACTGCTTACTGATCGTCGGATTCGCCTGCATTAAGCGCATCAACTTCAGCTCGGTATTGGAGGGTCTGAGTCGTTTTGATTCCCACTCCTGTACCATTGAAACACTCACACCCATTGCGCGGGCGAAATCATCAATCTTAAGCCCGGTACTTTTTCTAAGTTGTTCAAATTCAGAAAATGCATTGGGCTTATCATTAAGTGCCATCGTTTGATGCTTATCTTTAAAAACAATCTGCTCAAGGTTACTTAGCAGCTCAAACATTGGATCTTTGTATTCCATCGAGAACTCCTCATAAATCACACATCGACCTCGTGAACGGTAAGAAGCCTATTAAGAGTAGTTGGAAAAAAAGCGTGCCGATGGTTTTCAGGCTAACTATTTTCTTGCAGCGTCAGGCTTATGCGTTTCAGCAAAAAAACTAAGCGGTATAACGAATTGAAAAGCCTGTGATGAGCGGGCTTGAGTATAAATTTGTAAATGGTTATGCATTTTACGCAAAACGGCGGGACTGGCCCGCCGTGCTTATAGATTTTTCCATCATGCTTTTTGCGTAACTTTATCCAGCTCGTGGTTATTGGCGCGGTTCTCTGCCAATGTGCGCTGGCCCGCCCAGGATTTCACCATCAACGCGGTGGCGGAAAGTAGTGCCGGAATTGCCAGTAGCATGAAAATGGTTTTGAACGACAGCTCGGCCTGCATCAGGAATGCGCCACTAAACGCCCCAAGAATCCCGCCGAAACGCCCCAGCCCTAACATCCACGCCACGCCAGTCGCACGCCCTTGCGTGGGGTAAAAACCTGCCGCTAGCGCAGGCATCGACGATTGTGCGCCATTCATAATAGTGCCTGCGATAAACACCATCACGCCCATCAGCACCAGGCTAGAGGTGGAGAAACCGACCAGGCAGACGAACAGGCCCGTCAGCAAATATCCCACCGCGACGACTTTATTCGGGTTCAGCTTGTCCATCAGTGCACCAATAATCAGCACGCCAATGCCGCCGCCGAGCGGGAACAGCGCAGTGATAATCGACGCCTGACTGAGTGTCGCGCCGGTTTCACGAATCAGCAGCGGCAGCCAACTGGTCAGGAGATAGAAAATCAGCAGGCCCATAAAATAGGTCAGGCACAGCATTAAGGTTCCCACCAGATAACGTGGCGAGAAAATCACGCCCAGCGCGGTTTTATCTTTGATATGGCCGCCGACTTCGTTCAGCACGAAGCGCAGGTTTTCACCTGACGGCAGCGGGGCAATGCGTCGCAAAATCGTGGCGATATCTTTCTGCGGTTTGTTCTTCACCACCAGATAACGTGCGGATTCCGGCAGCCAAATCATCAGCACCACAGAAAGAATGAGTGGCATCACGCCGCCCAGCACCAGTACGCTCTGCCAGCCGTAATGCGGGATCATCCATGCGGAGACAAAGCCACCCATTGAAGAACCAATCGGGAAGCCGACAAACATCAGGTTCACCAGCAGTGCGCGTTTACGTTCCGGTGCATATTCTGACATCAGTGTTGCTGCGTTTGGCATTGCCGCACCCAGACCAAGCCCGGTGAGGAAACGCAGGAGAGCGAGTGATGTCAGACTGGTAGCAAATGCTGTCAGCAGGCTAAAACCTCCGAATACCAGAATCGACAGCACCAACACTTTTTTGCGCCCGATGCGGTCAGCCATTGGCCCAGCGGTTAACGCACCCACCGCCAATCCGACCAATGCCGCACTCATCACCGGGCCAAGGTCAGATTTCTGCACGCCCCATTCCTGCACCAGATCAGAGGCGATAAAACCAATAATCGCGGTATCGAAGCCGTCCAACGCCACCGTAATGAAACAGAGGATAAGGATCATCCACTGATATCTGGAAAACTTATTATTGTTAATAAATGCCTGAATATCTGTCGTTGTTGTCTTTGTCATAAGGCACGTCCTGAAGGATGCTGAGGTGTTCGATTATCGAACAATAATTCGTTAATCGTTCGTTAAATCAAACCACTCAGCAGGCTATTGGGCAATCATCCGGCAGGTGTTTGTGTGCGATTATCGTACTGATTACGTAGGTGTCAGCAGAGCGAGTCAAATTAAGCTTTAAATATTAATGGGTTGAAATGAGATTTCCGGCGACAGGATGTCACCGGATTTGTGAGGGGCTTAACAATCAAGCAACATTTACTTTTATGCTGCGGTTTCAATCACCATTAACAATTGCCCGGCATGAACCTGGTGGCCCTGCTGGCGCTGGAAGGTGCGAATAACGCCATCAACCGGCGAGGTAATCGGGATTTCCATCTTCATCGACTCCAGAATGCCAATGGTTTGCCCGGCTTTCACCTGCTCGCCTGGCTCAACCAGCCATTGCCACACGCTCCCGGCGACCTGGCTTTCCACACCGCAACAGGAGTCGGGAATGAACTCGTCGTTGGTCGGCGTTTCATCAAGTGCGCTGTCAAATGTGAATTGCCCCTCCGCCCGCCAGCGCGCCAGTTCTTCATCAAACGCGTGTTGGCGTTGCTGCTGGAAGGTGTCGATAGTTTCGGCTTCTTGCTCAAGCATTTGCTGATACGCATCGAGGCTAAATTCCCCGTCCTCAATGCGCAGCGGATAGTCGCCCCACGGGAAACGCTCGCGGATTTCCAGCAGCTCTTCGGCACTGACTTCGTAAAAGCGAATCTGGTCGAAAAAGCGCAGCAGCCACGGTTTCGTGAACACTTCGGTCTGGCGGTCGCGGTTCCACATTTGCAGGGTTCGCCCGATAAACTGATAGCCGCCAGGACCTTCCATACCGTAAACGCACATATAAGCGCCACCGATTCCCACGGAGTTTTCCGCAGTCCAGGTGCGTGCCGGGTTGTATTTGGTGGTGACCAGGCGGTGGCGTGGGTCAAGCGGTGTGGCAACGGGCGCGCCCAGGTAAACATCCCCCAAACCCATCACTAAATAGCTGGCGTCAAAGACGATTTTTTTCACCTCTTCAATGGAATCCAGCCCGTTAATTCGGCGAATAAACTCGATATTGCTCGGGCACCACGGCGCTCCGGGGCGAACCGACTGGGTGTAGCGAGTTATCGCTTCGCGGCAGGCGGCATCGTCCCAGCTCAGTGGTAGCCAGACGGTGCGCGACGGCACTTTGGCGTTTTGCAAATCGCCCAGCGCGTGATCGGCGGCAATAATCGTTTCCAGCAATCGCTGGCGCGGGCAACGGTGATTGTCGAAATGAATTTGTAGCGAACGAATGCCTGGCGTCAGTTCCAGGCGGCCTTCCTGCGGATGTGCTTCCAGCCGCTGCATCAGCGCGTGGACGCGAAAACGCAGCGCGATATCCAGCACTTGCTCGCCGTATTCCACCAGTAAAAAGCGGTCCCCCGCCGCGCGGATGGTGACAGACGGCATGCCGTTGTTGGCGGGATCGTGGTAGAGGATTGGCGATTGAGCTGGGCGGTCATCAAGACTCACCGCTACAAACTCAATTGTATCCCCGGCCTTAAGCTGCCCCAACTTCCACAAATCGTCACTCATCACCGTCGCCGGGCAGACAAATCCGCCGAGCGACGGGCCGTCCGGGCCGAGGATCACCGGCATGTCGCCGGTAAAATCCACGGTGCCGAAAGCGTAGGCGTTGTCGTGAATATTTGACGGGTGCATTCCCGCCTCACCGCCATCGCTGCGTGCCCAGGTCGGTTTTGGGCCAATCAGGCGAATACCGGTGCGGCTGGAGTTGTAATGCACCTGCCAGCGGGCGGCAAAAAATTCCTCAATATCTTGCTCGGTGAAAAACTCCGGTGCGCCGTGCGGGCCGTAAACCACGCGCAGTTGCCAGTTATTGCTGAGCTGTGGGTAATCTTCTGCGGATAACGACGCGGCGTTGCGGTGCTCGGCGGCGGCAAGATGCAGCACATCTCCTGCACGCAGCGCGCGCCCGGCGTGACCACCAAATTTACCCAGCGTAAAGGTGCTGCGGCTGCCGAGATATTCCGGGCAATTCAGCCCGCCGGCCAGCAGCAAATAGCTGCGGCAACCCGCGCCGATAATATCGCCGAGCGTTAAAACTTGCCCCGCGTTGGCATTGACGACCACACCCGTTGAAACCGTTTTATCATCCAGCTTTGCGGCAATTTCAGCCCCGGTTAGCACGAATGCACACGGTTGATTAAAGCGCAGCGTCGGGCCGCGTAAGGTGATTTCCAGGCCTGCGGCTTGCGCGTCGTTCCCCAACAATTTATTGCCGACGGTAAAGGCGCGGTTGTCGAACGGGCCGGAAGGCGGCACGCCGACATGCCAGTAACCGCTGCGCCCCGGTGCATCCTGAATGGTGGTCATGGTACCGCCGGTCAACACATCCAGCGTCGCAGGTTGCCAGTTCACCTTGCCGAGCGTGGCGGTAATCACTCGCCCTTGCTGCACTTCTGGCAAAGTCAGCAAATATCGCAGCCAGTTTAGGTTGGTTTCGATGCCATACAGCGACGTTTGCTGCAAAGCGTTTGCAAGCGAAGAAAGCGCCTGCTCGCGAGAATCCGCATGAACAATGACTTTTGCCAGCATCGGGTCATAAAATGGTGACACTTCACAGCCCGTCGCCAGCCAGTGATCGACGCGAAGCGTTGCGCCGTCAACCTCTGGCGGGAATATCACCTCGCTTAACAGCCCGGCCACCGGCTGGAAGTTCTTCGCTGGATCTTCGGCATACACGCGCACCTGAATCGCATGGCCCTGCGGCGAAGTGCGCAAAGTTTCGAGTGCGGGCAGCTCATTTGCACCCAACGCCACCATCCAGCTCACAATATCCACGCCATAAACCATCTCGGTCACGCCATGTTCCACCTGCAAACGCGTGTTGACTTCGAGGAACCAGAACTGCTCGCTGATGTCGTCGTAAACGTATTCCACCGTTCCGGCGCTGCGATAATTCACCGCGCTGCAAAGCTCGACCGCCGTGCGGTGCAGGGCACTGCGGGTCGCGTCAGACAAGCGTGGTGCGGGAGTTTCTTCAATGACTTTTTGGTTGCGGCGCTGTGCTGAACAATCGCGTTCGCCCAGTGCGATAACGTTGCCCGCTCCGTCACCAAAGACCTGCACTTCGATATGGCGAGCGTGGGCGATAAATTTCTCTAAAAAGACGCCATCGTCGGAGAAGTTGTTGCCTGCGAGGCGTTTTACGCGAGTAAATGCTTCTTTCAATGCGGATGCGTTGTCGCAACACTGCATACCAATTCCGCCGCCGCCCGCCGTGCTTTTCAGCATCACCGGATAGCCGATGCGGTTTGCTTCTTCCAGTGCGACATCCAGCGAAGTCAACAGGCCGCTACCGGAAAGCAGCGGAACATGGTTCAACTCTGCCAGTTCACGGGCGCGATGTTTAAGGCCGAAAGCCGCCATTTGTTCAACGGTGGGGCCAAGGAACACGATATTTTCACTGTCGCAGCGCTCGACAAAACTGGCGTTTTCACTCAAAAAACCGTAACCCGGATGCACTGCTTCTGCGCCACATTCTTTGAGGATCGCAAACAGTTTGTCCTGGTTGAGGTACGTTTCGCGCACGTTGCCGTCGCCTAAAGAGAAGGCGAGATCGGCCTGGCGCACGTGTTGGGAGTGTTTGTCGGCTTCGGCATAAACCGCAATCGCGGTGATGCCCATTTGCTTGAGGGTGCGGATGATACGCACCGCAATCGCGCCACGGTTGGCAATCAAGACTCGTTTAAACATAGCGGTTTCTCAGGCTCGCAGGTCGTCCTGCTGTCAATTCGGGCGCTGGAGTGCGGGCCGTCCCGCAGCGCTAAATGATTACCAGACGGCGACTTCAATCGGCGTTGGGTTGTAACCGTTGCAAGGGTTGTTGAGCTGCGGGCAGTTGGAGATCAGCACCAGAACATTCATTTTCGCCACCAGTTCGACGTATTTCCCCGGTGCTGAAATGCCATCGGCAAACTGCAATCCGCCTTCTTGAGTGACCGGCACGTTCATAAAGAAATTGATGTTGTGGGTGATGTCGCGGCGCGTCAGGCCATATTCCGGGTGCTGCGCCACGGCGAGCAGCCAGCTGTCGCGGCAGGCGTGCATATGGCGTTTTTCTAATGAGTAACGCACGGTGTTGCTTTCGGTGGCGCAGGCACCGCCGAGAGTGTCGTGGCGGCCACAGGTATCGGCCACAATTTCCAGCATCGGGCGGTCTTCGTTCGAGCGCAAAACGCTGCCACTGGTGAGGAAAACGTTGCGCTGGCCGCGCAGTGTGTCGGTTACGCTATAGCGTTCGGCGGTGTCGTCAGCGTTATAAAACAGGGTATCTGCCGCCTGGTTGCCTTCCAGATCGGTGATGCGCAGTGTCTGGCCTTCTTGCAGGCGATAAACCCAGTAATCACCGGCGTTTACCGTGGCTTTGAGCTGGGCAGTTTCTGTATGGCGTGGGCTTTCAGTCAGCATCCGCAGGCTCCTTCAGTCAGGATATAAAGTTCGTTGTTATGCAGGCCACGGCAGTTTTCTTCACGTTGCAGGCAGATTTCCGGCAGTGGCTGGCGGGTGGCGTCCAGTTGAATGCCGAGCGCCTGGCGCGGGTAAGTCATTGCCTCGTTCAACGGATGCGGGCAGGTATGCAGAATCACTAAGGTGTCCATCGCAAAACGCAGCGTGACAGTTGCGCCCGCAAGGCCCTGTTGTTCCAGTTTTAAATCGCCTTCGTCGCTGGCGGTGACTTTGGCGAAAAAGTTGATATTGGCCGCCATGTCTCGCTTGCCGAGGCCATATTTCGCCAATTCAATCAGGAAGCTGTCGTAGCCGTTTTGATGGCGTTCATTGCGAGCTTGCTGGTAATCCAGTGCGCCAAATTGCTCCGCGATTTGCGCTGAGTTGCTGCTGCCGCAGACGGTTTCATGCCAGCCGAAAATGTCTTGTTCGATTCCGCAGAAAATGCGCCCCATATCGGAATACAGGCAGTGCCCTGCGGTGAGGCGGAAGGTGTGCTGGCATTTCAGGGTGTCCGGCGCGTTATAGCGCTCCAGCAGGTTTTCCGGGTTGTAGAACAGAGCTGCGGCGTTCACACCACCGTCGATGTCGGTGAGGGTGAGCGCGGTGCCACGGCGCATGATCAGCGACCAGTGGCTGCCCGCGGGGAGTTCGGTTTGGTAGGTCATGTTTGGCTCCTTAGTTCAGGCGACTTTACGTTCGGGTTCGGCATCCACCGCGCTGGCGGGTTTCTTATCAAGTGGGATATCGTAGGTAATGCTCGCACCCCAGCGGTCCGGTGCTTGCGGGTCGTGACGCACTTTGTCGAACACCCACAGACGTGAACCGAGCGAAAATCCCTCATTCAGGTCATGCGTAATCATGAAAATGGTCAGGCGGTGGCGCTCCCACAAATCGCTTATCAGCAAGTGCATTTCGTTGCGAATGCCGGGGTCGAGTGCGCCAAAAGGCTCATCAAGCAGCAGAATGCGTGGCTGTTTCATCAATGCCTGAGCCAGCGCCAGGCGCTGCTGCATACCGCCAGAAAGTTGGTGCGGGTATTTGTTTTGTGCGGGTAGTAAGCCGACTTGATCGAGCATGGCGCGGGCGCGTTCACGAATTCCCCGGCGTTTCTTGCCCCATACACGGCCCAACCAGCGAGCGGTGCTGAACTCCTCCGCCAGCATCACATTGCCAATTACGGTGAGGTGCGGAAACACCGAGTAGCGCTGGAAAACCACGCCACGCTGAGCATCCGGTTCTTGTGAGATAGGTCTTCCATCCAGCAAAAATTCGCCTTTGGTGGCTGATTCAGTGCCGAGCAGCATTTTCAGAAAGGTAGTTTTCCCGCAGCCTGAAGCGCCGACAATCGAGACAAACTCGCCTTCTTCCACCCTGACATTCAGCCGTTCCAGCACCACCTGGTCACCGTAGTGCTTTTCGATATTTTTCAGTTCGAGCAACGCCATAGCGCCTCCTTATTTTGCGTAATACCACGGGAAGCAGCGGCGATTAACCACGCGCAGCAGCAGGTCGAGTGTGAAAGCCAGCAGCGTAATCCACGCCACGTACGGCAAAATTACGTCCATCGCCATATAACGGCGCATCAGGAAGATGCGGTAACCCAGCCCTTCGGTGGCGGCAATCGCTTCGGCGGCAATCAGGAACAGCCAGGCGGAACACAGCGACAAACGCACCGCATCAATCAGGCGTGGCAACAGTTGTGGCAGAACGACGCGCCAGAGAATTTGTGCACTGTGGCCGCCCAGCGTCTGGGCTTTCACCATTTGTTCGTGGGGAATCGCCTGCACCTGGAGCTGTAAATCGCGCACGATAAACGGCGTAATGCCGATGACAATCAGCACCACTTTTGACACTTCTCCCAAACCAAATGTGATGAAAAGAATCGGTAAAATCGCCAGCGGTGGGACCAGCGCTATCAGGGTAATCAGCGGTGAAAGCACCGAACGCACAACTGGCAGCGCCCCGCAAAACAGGCCAAAAATCAGCGCCAGAAATGCGCTTAGCCCCACGCCGACCAGAAGGCGAAGCAGGCTTGCCGCACTGTCCGTCCAGAACAGATATTCCCCGGTACGCGGGCTTGGCGTGAACGCCATGCGGTCGATAGCCGCCCACATCGCATCAAACCCCGGCAGCAGTTTGTCGTAACTGTTGGCGGCGAGGCGGGCATCAGACGACACCAGATAGAAGAAAATCAGCGCGACTAACGGCAGGGCGCCCATCAGCACTCGGGTCATTGGCTGAGGGTGATAGTTAATGATTTTGCGCATCGGGCACCTCCGGTTTACAGCGCGTTGCTCACGACGAGGCGAAGAAACTCATCGGTGAAACGCAGTTTGGTGTTGTTGGTATCGCCCCAGTTTCCGGCCGGTGTCGCCACACCGACGACGTCGGCAGACGGCGCGGCATCGCCCAATAAGCCGTGTTTAAAGGAGAACTCGGCAACCATCTGCATGGTGGTTTTCAGTTGTGGGCTGTCGGTGAAATCGAGCGCCAGTTTCGGGTCGCTGAATAAATGCGTGGCGGCGAGCTGGGCGTCGAACCCGGCTAAATCTGTGCCTGCGGCCTGGCCCATTTGCGTGCGAGCGGTTTTGGCAGTTTCCGATTCTCCCTGCATCACTTTCAGCGTTTCAAACCAGGCTCCGGTCAGCGCTTTGCCGAGTTCCGGGTGGGCTCTCAGGGTTTCGGTGTTCACCACCAACAGGTCGAGAATTTCGCCGGGGATTTGGGCGGAGGAGAACAGGAGTTTGGCGTTGGGCTGTTTTTGCGCTTCGGCTAACAGCGGGTTCCAGGTGACGATGGATTTCACATCCGGCGTGGTGAACGCGGCAACCAGATCCGCATCGGCGGTGTTCACCACCTTCACATCACGCTCGCTCAGGCCTGATTTTTCCAGCGCGCGAGCCAGTAAATAGTGTGAAACAGAAAGCTCGACCAGGTTAACGGGCTGGCCTTTTAATTCGGCAATAGATTTTGCGGATTTAGAGAGGATGCCGTCATTACCGTTGGAGTAGTCGCCAATAATCAGTGCGGTGCTGTCGACGCCGCCAGCGGCCGGAATGGTCAGCGCGTCCATGTTGGTCATGGTGCAGCCGTCAAACCCTCCGGCGGTGTATTGGTTCACCGATTCGATATAGTCGTTAACCTGCACAAATTTAATATCGATGCCGTATTTGTCGGCCCATTTTTTGACGATGCCGCTTTGTTGGGCGTAATCCCACGGCATCCAGCCTGCGTAGATAGACCAGCAGAGTTTAAACGAGGGTTTTGCGGCAAAGCTGCTGACACTAAACAGCGCGATTGCGGCAAACAAGATTCCACGGTGGCAAGCTTTAAGCATGGTGGTTCCTCTGACGGTTGCGGAAAAAGGTGCAGGAGGGCGGCGCTCAATGGTCGCTTATCCTCCCGGGCTTTTGTCCCGCCGTGTAACCGCCAGAGGGCGGTCGATCACTCTCGGACCAGCATCTTTCGACCGGAACCCTAGTGATCCATTACCAAATTGTATGGCGACATCGGTTGCCCGTATCACCCCTGCATCCAGATATCAGCAAGATGAATGCCAGGTGTAATAAATAGATAATTTATCTATTTATTACAGAGGATTAACCTACATTTAGGGGTGTGCACAATTGAAGGGAAATGTGCCAATAAGGTGCAGAGTAGCGTATGAAAATGCACCATTTCAGCGCAAATCTGCCTGAAAGAGATTGTTGTGAAAGGGTATCTTGCAAAGTCAGGTTGGACTATCCTTAGCAGCATTATTGGGTGCGCATTTGCGTATTTGCATTGAATGGTGAAGGAGTAGAAAAGATGGCGACAGGTAAGTCCTGGTCACGCTGGTTTGCGCCGCTTGCGGCAATTTTAATGGTGGTGAGTCTGAGTGGCTGTTTTGATAAAGAAGGCGATCAACGTAAAGCGTTTATCGATTTCTTACAAAACACAGCGATGCGCAGCGGTGAACGCCTGCCAACGCTGACAACCGATCAGAAAAAGCAATTTGGTCCACTGGTTTCTGATTACGCGATTTTGTATGGCTTTGCCCAACAGGTAAACCAGGCAATGGATGACGGCATGAAGCCAGTCGCTGACAGCGTAAACAGCATTCGAGTACCACAAGATTATATGACTCAGCGCGAACCTCTGAGCCAGGCTAACGGTTCACTGAACGTGTTAGGCCAACAAGTGCAGAATGCCAAAATGCAGGCAGACAGCGCTCGTTCCACCTTAAAGCAGCCTGACGATTTGAAAGCTGTTTACGACAAGGTTTATCAGAAAGTGGTTACTGCTCCGGCAGACGCTATGGCTCCACTGATCCCTGCGGCACAAACTTTCACAGCACAACTGGTGCAAGTGGGTAACTTCATCCAGCAGCAGGGCACTCAAGTTGGCTTTACTGCAGGTGGCATTCAGTTCCCAACCTCACAGCAGGCAAGCCAGTACAACTCGCTGATTGCTCCGCTGACTTCACAGCATCAGGCGTTTATGCAGGCTTATTCAGCCGCTCAAACTTCAATGCAGTAATTGCAGTTTTCCCCGTCGAAAGACGGGGAATATTCTCCCGCTTTAGCATTCCACATCCGCGCTTAATTCCTACCCAGGGTACAAATTTGTCATAAATTTGACACCACCTGATGCTGTTCATAAACTCGTCATTAACTGTCCGTTATGAGGAGTTCTCATGCCAAATACAATGTCCCAAAAGACTGCCCGAGAAGGGTTAAGCAACCCTGAGCTTTTTGAAGGCGGCGTTTACGTCACGAAAAACGGTGTCGCGGAACTCTTTGTTCAGACAGCAGCAGAGCGCCAGTTGGAAGAGGCTGAACGCCTACGTGAGCGCCAGAGCAACGCGCTATTAAAACTGGTGATGAAGGCTAAGCTCGAGGTGACAGAAGGGAAAACGGTTTTGCCTGAAGCGGCCCTCCAACGACTCCGTTCCGCAAGGAAATAAACAGGGAGTATAAAGTGAAGGAACACAGCATTGTACTTACCGAAACTGCGGTGAAAAGCCTCCAGGATATTGAATTCTTTAAGTCACAATTTATCGGTGTGGAAGCTGCGGGAACGTTCATTGAATCGCTGTTGTTACGTTCGGTTGCGGCTATTTCAGAGGACCCAAGCCGATATCGTATAAACGGTACTCTCGCGGACAAAGGTGTCAGGATTCGTGAGTGGCTGGATGTGGAAAATGAGTATCGTTGTTTTTATGATGACAGCAACCATTCTGAAATCGGCATTTTACTCTATGCAAGCATGAAGGAAGATTTCGAATCGGCGCTCTATCGCCACAATGTTATTTACTGAGTTTACCCCTACTCTGAGCGTCCAGACCGCAGATGGCCTGAGCTCCAGCCCTTCGGACGGCTAAAATAAACCTTGTTATTCACTGCTGTTATATGAGTTAATGCATTCATCGGTTTGAAGCACAGACCCTTAAGCAGTTTAGTAGCGCAGTCCTCAAAGAGTTATCATAGATACCCTTCGACGTGATCTACCTTCCTTTATCGCTTTAAAAAATCTGTAAAACATTCCAATTGCGCCGGAAGGCAAATTTAATTTAAAAGGTAATATCTATGTCTAACAAAATGACTGGTCTCGTAAAATGGTTCAACTCTGACAAAGGCTTCGGCTTCATCACTCCTGACGATGGCTCAAAAGACGTGTTCGTACACTTCTCTGCTATCCAGATTGATGGCTACAAGTCTCTGGACGAAGGCCAGAAAGTGTCTTTCACCATCGAAAGTGGTGCTAAAGGCCCAGCTGCTGGTAACGTAACTAACCTGTAAGGTTAACGTTAGCAAAGCTAAGAATTTAAAAACCCGCCTCGGCGGGTTTTTTCGTATCTGGGGTTTATTTCCCAAAAAGTCTTCGGGAATTATCTTCGATCTTCCCCTGCAGTCGCCGTTTCTGCATGGTCCGTGTCCAGCTCACGGATAGCCCCGCAGCCGAAAGTAACCGGTGATACTGCTCATCATCAAATGGCATATGCCATGCTGTCGCAATCGCTTCTGCGACCGTCACATCACTAACGCGAGAAACCAGCTCAAGCGGTGATTCCGTCGATACATTTCCTGCCATTACGACTCGATAAAGCCAGCCGCAATAACCTGTTTCCTGCATCAAAGAAGACATATCGTTAATGCCAAAATGGTAATTCAGCTTGAAGCAGGGTGAGCGCGGTTGCGTGACCTGAATCAGTGCTTCTCCCCAACGGAAAATATCGCCGATATAGACATCTTTTTCTGTCAGGCCTTCGGTCGATAAGTTTTCACCGTAGGCAGGAGCGGTAAAAAGCTCAGCTTGTTCGGGGAATTCACGCGCCCAGTGAAGATAATGTTCACGTGGGTAGTGGCATAACGCGCGATCCGGCCCACCATGAATGACTTTTTCAGCCTGCTGATCGCCTTCAAGGCCCAGTTCGGTGAGTTTAAGTTCACCATCGACCTGATATTTGGCGATAGCACTCGGCCTACTGCCCTGATATTCACGAATTTTGCCGATATAAACGTTTAGCGAATAGTGCATCTGAACCTCCCTGCAACAGACATAAAAAAAGCGAGCCATCAGGCTCGCCTCTCGTCAGTTGCAATGCAACTTATTTTTTAGCGGCAAAACGTGCTGCTGCTTCGTCCCAGTTCACCACATCCCAGAATGCTTTGATGTAGTCAGGGCGACGGTTTTGGAATTTCAGGTAGTAAGCGTGTTCCCAAACGTCCAGACCCACGATTGGGAAGCCAGAAACGCCAGCGACCGCTTCGCCCATCAGAGGGCTGTCCTGGTTTGCAGTAGAAACAACAGCCAGTTTGTCGCCTTTCAGAACCAGCCACGCCCAGCCGGAGCCGAAACGTGTTGCTGCTGCTTTCTCAAATTCAGCTTTGAAGTTATCAACGCTACCGAAATCACGCTCGATGGCTGCCTTCAGGTCACCTTGCAAAGTGGTGCCAGTTTTCAGGCCTTTCCAGAAGAAGCTGTGGTTAGCGTGGCCGCCTGCGTTGTTACGCAGAACGGTTTTTTTGTCTGCCGGCAGTTGATCCAGTTTAGCGATCAGCTCTTCAACAGGCAGGCTTGCGAACTCTGGCAGAGACTCCAGCGCTGCATTCGCGTTGTTTACGTACGCCTGGTGGTGTTTGCTGTGATGGATTTCCATCGTTTGTTTGTCGAAATGTGGTTCCAGGGCGTCGTATGCGTAAGGCAGGGATGGCAGTGTATAACTCATATTCATCATCTCCATTTATACCCGTCCCCCTTCAAGCTGCAGATGCGTTGGCTGCGTTCACTCACCTGAATCACTTAGTTTACTAAGCTCATCAGGACTCATTCACTTGCCGCCTTCCTGTAACTCGAAGGTCTTAGGGATATTATCGAACGGCGAACAAGCTGTTAACGCCGCGTAATCAGTTGGTTCATTATAGTTAATTAAATGATATTGAAAATGATTATCAATGCCGTAGTTTTTATAAGGTTATAACTTTTTGGCATGATGGCGAAAATGTGAGCGTTGTCAGGTGGATAAATCGTTTTTTGCCACGCTGTTCAGAAACTGGCATTGCGGCAAAGGCAGTACGGAAAAATTAGGGTGATAGTCAGCGTTTCTTCATACGCAGGAGCATCCTTATGTCGCTTAATATCGCCCTTTTCGGTATTGGCCTTGATACTTACTGGCCACAGTTTTCGGGCCTCGAACAACGCCTGACGGACTATTTGCAGCACATTGACCAACGCCTCACAACGCTTAACGCCACTGTCATTAACGGTGGGCTGATTGATAGCGTCGCCAATGCAGATACGTTTGCTACGCAACTCCAAAGCCAGCCGGTCGATGCCATTGTGCTTTACATCAGCACTTACGCGCTTAGCTCAACCGTGCTGCCGCTGGTGCAAAAAATAAATAAGCCGGTGATTATCCTGGCGCTGCAACCGGAGCCAGGTTTGCCCTACGCCAAAATCCGTGACATGACCGATCGCGGTCAACGTACCGGTGAGTGGCTTGCTCATTGCCAGGCGTGCAGTGCACCAGAGTTGGCGAACGTATTTAATCGCGCAGGTATTCGTTATCAACTTATCGTTGGTGCATTACAAGGTGATGACTATGTCTGGGAGCAAACCTCGCAATGGCTACAGGCGCTGGAAGTACAAAAAGGGTTGTCTGCTTGCCAGGTGGGCGTTCTGGGTCACTATTACGATGGCATGGTAGATGTTTACAGCAACATGACCAATCTGAGTGCCAGACTTGGCGTGCGTTTCAAACCGCTTGAAATGTGCGAACTGGCGGAATATCGCGAGCAAGTCACGCCTGAGACCTGCGCACAAAAATGGCAGGAAGTTGAATCCTCGCTGCAAATCGATCCGTCTTGTGAAAAGGTCGAACTGGAACGCGCGGTGCAAACCGCCTGTGCAATGGACAAACTCATCGAAAACAACCGCCTCGGCGCGCTGGCCTATTACTACGAAGGACGCAACGGCAACGCTTACGAGAACATAATTACTTCAATTATTCTCGGCAACACGCTGCTGACTCAGCGCGGCGTTCCGGTCGCCGGGGAGTATGAGATCAAAAACGTACTGGCAATGAAAATCCAGCAACTTCTGGGGGCGGGTGGCTCGTTTTCGGAACCTTATGGCATTGAGTTTAAAGATGATGTAGTGCTCTGGGGGCATGATGGCCCGGCGCATCCGCTAATGGCCGAAGGAGATGTGTGCCTTGTTCCTCTGCCGGTTTATCACGGCAAACCGGGCAAAGGCGTGTCGATTCAGATGACGGTGAAACCCGGCCCGGTAACTTTCCTTTCTATTGTTGAGGATGCACAAAACGGTGTGCGTTTGCAGTACGCCGAAGGTGAAGCCGTGCCGGGCGAAGTGCTGGATATCGGCAACACCAACAGCCGCTACCGTTTCCCGTTAAATGCTCGTGATTTCACCACCCAATGGTGCCTCGGCGGGCCAGCTCATCATTGTGCAATTGGTCTTGGGCATCAGGGTGAGGTTCTGGAAAAACTCGCCTGGCTGCTTGGCGTACAGAGCGTGAAAATCTGTTAATCCGAGAAATGGTGGATGACGCGTACCGCTTATCCACCCTACAAAAACAGGTTGAAGGGATATAAAGAACTGTGACTCCCATCAATCCTACCCCCTGAATTTTGCCAGCTTTACCCCTGCGGCGGCAGTACATGGAAGGTTCGCCCATTGTTCACTCTTTAGACTCAATGGCATTGGGGTTGCCAGTTGTCACCCCTGCGTTTTTGGCTAAAACAGAGGGATAGAAAATGAGTAACGCAATAACAATGGGGATAATCTGGCATCTGGTGGGTGCTGCAAGCGCCGCCTGCTTTTACGCCCCTTTTAAGAAAGTACAGCATTGGTCATGGGAAACCATGTGGGCCGTTGGCGGTTTCGTCTCGTGGATAATCCTGCCATGGCTGGTCAGCTACATTTTGCTTCCTGATTTTTGGGCTTACTACGGTTCGTTTAACGCTTCAACCCTGCTGCCAGTCTTCCTGTTCGGTGCGATGTGGGGCATTGGTAACATTAACTACGGCCTGACGATGCGCTATCTCGGCATGTCGATGGGCATTGGCATCGCAATTGGTATCACGCTGATTGTCGGTACGTTAATGACGCCAATTATTGCCGGAAAATTTGATGTTTTAATCGGCACACCTGGCGGGCGCATGACACTGCTGGGCGTTTTGGTGGCACTGGTGGGCGTGGCGATTGTCACCCGCGCAGGGCAACTTAAAGAACGCAAAATGGGCATTAAAGCCGAAGAGTTCAACCTGAAAAAAGGGCTGATACTAGCGGTAATGTGCGGCATTTTCTCGGCGGGTATGTCTTTTGCGATGGACGCCGCAAAACCGATGCATGAAGCCGCAGCAGCATTGGGCGTTGACCCACTGTATGTCGCGCTGCCGAGTTACGTCATCATTATGGGTGGCGGCGCGGTAATTAACCTTGGCTACTGCTTCATTCGTCTGGCCAAAATGCAGAGCTTGTCGATAAAAGCCGACTTCTCACTGGCAAAACCGCTGATCATCAGCAACGTGCTTTTCGCAGCCCTTGCCGGTTTGATGTGGTATCTGCAATTCTTCTTCTACGCCTGGGGCCACGCCAAAATTCCTGCGCAATACGACTACATGAGCTGGATGTTGCACATGAGTTTCTACGTGCTGTGCGGCGGTTTGGTCGGCTTGATCATGAAAGAGTGGAAGTCAGCAGGTAGAAGGCCTGTTGGTGTACTGAGCATCGGTTGTGTGGTGATTATTATTGCGGCAAACATCGTCGGCCTTGGTATGGCTGCGTAATACCCGTCATACTTCAAGTCGCAGGGTTGTTGGCTGCACTCACTTACCCCAGTCACTTACTTTAGTAAGCTCCTGGGGATAAGTTCCTTTGCCGCCTACCTGCAACTTGAATTATTTAGGGTATCCAATTGAAGCGTGTATCGTTGACGCCACATCCGTGGCGTCATCCCCGTCTCTTTCGTAAACACCACTGAAAAGTAGTTACTATCCTCAAAGCCGCACCGTGTGGCGATATCCCCAATCAACAGCTCGCTATGGCGCAATAAATCCTGAGCCTGGCAAATCTTTAGCTGGCGTAAATACTGACTGATGGACATGCCGGTTTGTTGGCGGAAAAACTGCCGCAAATAGCGCTCTGCCAGCTGATGCTGCTGGCAAAATTGCGATAGTTCAAAAGGCGTGTTGAGGCTTTTCCCAAGCGCAGCCATCAATAAATCGAGGGTTTCGTTGCTGTCTGGCCCGGCGGCATCCTGAGATTTGTAACGGTGGCGACGCAGCAGAATACACAGCTGCAGAAACAGACTTTCCGTCAAACACAACGACAGCGCATCGGGCTTCACGCTTTCGTGTTCCAGTTGGCCAATTAACTGGCGTGCCTGCGCCATGCCGTGGCTGCTCAAACGCCAGCGCGGGTCTTTTCCAGAAGCTGCCGCGTTATCCAGCAGTTCGCTCCAGTCGACGTTGAGCTTCAGCCGTTCCGGGCAATAGATAATGTTATGCAACACCAGGCCGTTAACCGATTCGTAGCTGTGGCGATCTTCGGCGCGAATATAAAACAGGTCGCCGCAGGTGATGCGATAGGGGCGGTCGTTCAGTACGTGCAGGCCGTTGCCGCGCCACACCAGCACCAGCTCGCAGAAATCATGGGTATGTTCGGCAAAGACGTTTTGCGGATAGCGGTCGGCCACCGCTACGGGTTGTACGGTGGAGGCGAAAAAATCTGCTTTTTTGAGAACTAAATGACCCGCCACAGCAATACCTCAAAACCAGAACAATCAGAAAGTATTGGCTTTTTTGGCTAAAAAAACGGTGATTGCCTTCGCGATTACTGAAGTTGTGTGTCGCGCCCCTGGCGAATCTCACGCGGGGACCAGGAAAACTCGCGCTTAAAAAGCGTCGAAAAATGGTTACTGTCGCCAAACCCGCACTGGAAGGCGATATCCGTTACGCTCTCCTCGCCGTGGCGCAGCAGGTGCCGGGCTTTCATCAGGCGTAAACGGTTGAGATAACGCTGCGGTGTCATGCCGGTTTGCTGTTTTAACTGACGATGCAGCGTGCGCAGGGAAAGGGTGAATTGCGAGGCCAGTTGCTCCCAACATATATCTTCGGCGAAATGGTCTTCAAGCCACGCCATTAGTTGGTTTAAGCGGCCTTCCGAGTTGGTAGCACCTTCCATCATGCTGCCTCTGCGTAGCAACACCAGCAGTTGCATAAACAGAATTTCACGGTTAGCGACGGCGTGGGTATCCGCTGCTTCACCAATCTGTTCAAACTTTTCAATCAAACCGCGAACCTGTTGCAACACCGGCTGGTTCACGCGCCAGTGGGATGGATAATTGCCGTCCTGCTCCTGTGGCAGCAGCTTATCGAGCCCGGACAAAAAGCAAAACGCATCGGGTGCACGATACAGAATATTGGTCAGGCAGAGGTTTTCGGTCTGCTCGTACAAATGGCGGTCGTGGTCACGCACAAAACAGACGGAGCCCCCGCTCAACGTATACGGTTGACCATTAAAAACATGCGTTCCAGTACCGTGTTCTACGATAACAATCTCATAAAAATCATGATGGTGTTCCGGGAATGCGGGCTGGGGTAAACGCGGCTCAATCGCCACGGATGAATGTCCAGATGGGAAAAAATCAAAACCATGCAATATCGTCATCATTACCCCCAGGCTCATTTAAAGTAGCTCGATAGTAGATAACGCTTCTCATCAGCACCTTAAAGTTTCGACACGAAACTAGCTAAAAACTGTTCGTTTTTTAAGAAAGGCTGGGAATTATCAGGAAATGCGGAGGGCGTCACAGGGCAGTTTTAGGGGTGATAAACACGAATATGTGACATCACTCACGTTCACCTTTGCCTTTTTGCCAACGGCTGATTGGCGCTGTCAGTGTCGAGAAGGTGCACGACAGCGTAACTTTTTAGAGTGGGGGCAATTCATTTAGCAAGGACCCCCAAAATGACTCTACGCCATAGTGTTGCGGTAGACCTGGGCGCATCAAGCGGCCGTGTCATGCTGGCACGCTTTGAACGTGAAACCCGCAGCATCTGTCTGCGTGAAATTCATCGTTTTACCAACTGCTTAAAACAGATCGATGGTTCTACCGTCTGGGACGTCGATGCGCTTGAAGGTGAAATCCGTACCGGCCTGCAAAAAGCCTGCGACGAAGGCATCGCCATCGACAGCATCGGCATCGACACCTGGGGTGTGGATTACGTGCTGGTTGGTCGCGACGGTAATCGCGTTGGGCAGCCAGTTTCTTACCGCGACAGCCGCACCGATGGCGTGATGGACACCGCGCTAAATCAACTTGGCCGTGACGAGATTTACCGTCGTACGGGCATCCAGTTCATGCCATTCAACACGCTTTATCAATTGCGTGCGCTGGTGGAGCAGCAGCCAGAACTTATCGATAACGTCGAACATGCGCTGCTGATCCCGGACTATTTCTGCTTCCGGCTGACCGGTGCGCTCAACTGGGAATACACCAACGCTACCACCACACAACTGGTGAATATCAACAGCGACAATTGGGATGAAACGCTGCTCAACTGGGCGGGCGTGCCGCATAAATGGTTCGGCAAGCCGACGCATCCTGGCAATGTTATCGGCCAATGGGTTTGCCGCGAAGGCAACAAAATCCCGGTGGTTTCCGTTGCCACGCATGACACCGCCAGCGCGGTCATTGGTGCGCCGCTCAAAGACAAAGACGCGGCATATCTCTCATCCGGCACCTGGTCGTTAATGGGCTTTGAGAGCAAAACCCCCTACGCCAACAGTGCTGCGTTAGCCGCAAACATCACTAATGAAGGCGGTGCAGAAGGGCGCTACCGGGTACTGAAAAATATTATGGGGCTGTGGCTTTTGCAGCGCGTCACCAAAGAATTGGGGATCACCGATCTGGGTGATCTTATCGATCGCACTCAAAAAACCGCTGCCTGCCGTTTTGTGATCAACCCGAACGACGATCGTTTTATTAACCCGGAAAGCATGAGCCGCGAAATTCAGGCTGCGTGCCGCGAAAGCAACCAGCCGGTGCCGTTCACCGACAACGAACTGGCGCGCTGTATTTTCGACAGCCTGGCGCTGCTGTATGCCAAAACTCTGCAAGAACTGGCCGCCGTCCGTGGCCGCCCGTTTAGCTGCCTGCACATTGTTGGCGGCGGTAGCCAGAACGCCTTGCTTAACCAACTTTGTGCCGATGCCTGCGGTATTCCTGTTTTCGCCGGACCGATTGAAGCTTCAACGCTTGGCAATATTGGCTGCCAGTTAATGGCGCTGGACGAAATTACTGATGTCGACGACTTCCGCAAAATTGTCGCCGCCAGCTACGAACTGAAATCTTTTACCCCTCAATTAGATAGCGAAATTGCTCGCCACATCGCGCAGTTTCAGCTCAACATTCAAACAAGTAAGGAGTTTTGCGCATGACCACACCTCTTGATCAAGCCTGGGAACTGGCAAAACAGCGCTTTGCTGCTGTCGGTGTTGATGTTGAAACCGCACTGCAACAGCTCGATCGTTTACCGGTTTCTATGCACTGCTGGCAGGGCGATGACGTTGCCGGATTTGAAAACCCGGAAGGTGCGCTGAGCGGTGGGATTCAGGCCACGGGGAACTACCCAGGTAAAGCACGCAGTGCCACCGAATTACGCTCGGATTTGGAACGTGCATTAAGCCTGATTCCTGGGCCAAAACGCCTGAACCTGCACGCGATTTATCTGGAGTCTGAACAACCGGTTTCCCGCGACAAAATCAAACCAGAGCATTTTAAAAACTGGGTGGAATGGGCGAAAGCCAACAAACTGGGTCTGGATTTTAACCCGTCTTGCTTCTCGCACCCGCTCAGTGCCGACGGTTTTACGCTGTCCCATGCTAACGATGAAATCCGCCAGTTCTGGATTGACCACGTGAAAGCCAGCCGCAAAATTTCTGCGTATTTCGGCGAACAACTCGGCACGCCGTCGGTGATGAACATCTGGATCCCGGATGGCATGAAAGACATCACCGTCGACCGCCTGGCCCCGCGCCAGCGTTTAGTCGCCGCTCTTGATGAAGCGATGAGCGAAAAACTTAACCCTGAGCACCATATCGACGCGGTAGAAAGCAAGCTGTTTGGCATTGGAGCGGAAAGCTACACCGTCGGCTCTAACGAGTTTTATTTTGGTTACGCAACCAGCCGCCAGACCGCACTGTGTCTGGATGCCGGTCACTTCCACCCAACCGAAGTCATCTCCGACAAAATCTCCAGCGCCATGTTGTATGTGCCGCGCCTGCTGCTACACGTAAGCCGTCCGGTGCGTTGGGACAGCGACCACGTCGTGCTGTTGGACGACGAAACTCAGGCCATTGCCAGCGAGATTATCCGCAATGACCTGTTCGACCGCGTTCATATTGGCCTGGATTTCTTCGATGCCTCAATCAACCGTATCGCCGCCTGGGTTATCGGTACGCGCAACATGAAGAAAGCCATGCTACGCGCGCTGCTCGAGCCAACCGAGACGCTGCGCCAGCTGGAACTTGAAGGTGATTACACCGCGCGCCTGGCGTTACTCGAAGAGCAAAAATCTCTGCCGTGGGCGGCGGTGTGGGAAATGTACTGCCAGCGCAACGACACGCCGGTTGATGCCCAGTGGCTGAAAACAGTACGCAGCTATGAAAAAGACGTGTTGAGCAAACGCGCTTAACGACTCAACGGTGGATGACACTTCGCTTATCCACCCTACTACTTATTATCGAACGTAGGGCAGAGCCATCTGCCAGACGAATAACAGGAACACAAGACTATGCAGAACATCCTCAACGCCTGGTTTGTAGAAGGCATGATCAAAGCAACCAGCGATGCCTGGCTGAAAGGTTGGGACGAGCGCAATGGCGGCAACATTACCATGCGCCTGGATGAAGCCGATATCGCGCCATTCCAGGCTGATTTCCACGCCGCACCGCGTTACATCTCATTAAGCCAGCCAATGCCTGAACTGGCTAACACGCCATTTATCGTCACTGGTTCAGGAAAATTCTTCCGCAATGTGCAACTTGATCCGGCGGCAAATATCGGCGTGGTGAAAGTCGACAACCGGGGTACCGGCTACCACATCTTATGGGGCCTGGAAAACGAAGCTGTGCCAACATCTGAGCTGGCGGCGCATTTCCAGTCACACAGTGTGCGTATCAAAACTACCGGCGGGAAAGACCGCGTGATCATGCACTGCCACGCCACCAACCTGATTGCCTTGACCTACGTGCTGGAAAATAGAACCGACGTCATCACACGCAAACTGTGGGAAGGCAGCACTGAGTGCTTAGTCGTATTCCCGGACGGCGTCGGCATTCTGCCGTGGATGGTGCCGGGTACCGATGAAATTGGCAACGCGACCGCAGGTGAAATGGCAAAACACTCGCTGGTGCTGTGGCCGTTCCACGGGGTATTCGGTAGTGGCCCAACGCTTGATGAGGCATTCGGTCTTATCGACACCGCCGAGAAGTCTGCCGAAGTGTTGGTAAAAGTCATTTCCATGGGCGGCATGAAACAAACCATCAGTCGTGACGAGCTTATCGCTCTTGGTAAACGTTTTGGCGTCACCCCGTTAGCAAGCGCTTTAGAACTATAAGGAACATGACGATGAGCTTTATGTTGGCCTTACCAAAAATCAGCCTTCACGGCGCAGGTGCCATCGGCGATATGGTGAAATTGATTGCCGCCAAACCGTGGGGAAAAGCGTTAATCATTACTGACGGGCAACTGGTGAAAATGGGCTTGCTAGACAGCCTGTTTAGCGCGCTTGATGAGCATCAGCTTTCTTATGAACTGTTTGATGAAGTGTTCCCGAACCCGACCGAAGAACTGGTGCAAAAAGGCTTTGCCGCTTATCAGGCTGCCAACTGTAACTACCTGATTGCCTTCGGTGGCGGCAGTCCAATCGATACTGCCAAAGCGGTGAAGATCCTGACTGCAAACCCAGGTCCATCAACCGCTTATTCGGGCGTTGGCAAAGTCACTAACCCGGGTGTTCCGCTGGTGGCGATTAACACCACTGCGGGAACGGCGGCAGAGATGACCAGTAACGCCGTCATCACCGATTCTGTGCGCCATGTAAAAGAAGTGATTATCGACACTAACCTCATCCCGGATATTGCTGTGGATGATGCAAGCGTAATGCTCGATATTCCGGCAAGTGTCACTGCTGCAACGGGTATGGATGCGTTAACTCACGCCATTGAAGCTTATGTTTCCGTTGCCGCGCATCCGTTAACTGATGCTAACGCATTGGAATCTATCCGCCTGATTAGCCAGTGGTTGCCGAAAGCAGTCGACGATGGTCATAACCTTGAAGCGCGTGAAATGATGGCTTACGGGCAATACCTGGCAGGTATGGCGTTTAACAGCGCAGGCCTTGGATTGGTACATGCGCTGGCCCACCAACCGGGTGCCACGCACAACCTGCCACACGGTGTTTGCAACGCGATTTTACTGCCAGTTATTGAAGCTTTTAACCGCCCGAAAGCCGTTGCACGTTTTGCAAAAGTTGCCGCAGCGATGGGAGTCAATACTCAGGATATGAACGAAGAAGAAGCCAGCTTTGAGGCAATTCTGGCGATTCGTGCGCTTTCTACTCGCGTCGGTATTCCATCTGGCTTTAGCCAGCTTGGAATTCAAACCACAGATATCGAAGATTGGCTGGATAACGCTTTGGCTGACCCATGTGCGCCATGTAATCCACGCGTGGCAACCCGCGAGGAAGTGCGCGAGCTGTATCTGGAGGCGTTATGATCCGCAAAGCTTTTGTGATGCAGGTAAACCCGGATGCTCATGAAGAATATCAACGTCGCCATACGCCGATTTGGCCAGAGCTGGAAGCGGTACTTAAACAGCACGGTGCTCATCACTACGCTATTTATCTTGATGCACAACGCCACCTACTTTTTGCCACGGTAGAGATTGAGTCTGAAACCCGCTGGAATGCTGTCGCACAAACGGAAGTTTGCCAGCGCTGGTGGAAGCATATGAGCGAGATTATGCCGAGCAATGCCGACAACAGCCCGGTGAGTGCGGAGCTGAAAGAAGTGTTTTATTTAGAGTAAAACGGAGGGCGGGTGCATTGCGCAGCTCGCCCTTTTTCAGTCTAATCGAACTACTAAACCACTGCACCTTCCAGCGCTTTATTAATCACCTGCGAGAGCTCTTTCACATCGAACTTCGCTACATAGCCGTTCGCGCCCACCTTGCGGACGTGATCTTCGTTGGCGCTACCTGATAGAGACGAGTGAATCACCACCGGAATGTGTTTTAACGTGATATCTGTTTTGATATTGCGCGTCAGCGTAAATCCGTCCATTTCCGGCATTTCAATGTCTGTTAATACCATACCAATACGATCGGTGATCGGCTGGCCTGCGGCTTTGGCTTCTGCGGCGATAACTTTTATTTTCTCCCAGGCTTCGAGGCCCGTGGAATGCATCATCACCGGAATACCCATGCCTTTCAGGCCTTGCTCAAGCATCTGGCGGGCGACTTTTGAATCTTCGGCAACAATCGCGACAGCACCCGGTTTCAGAGGGTTTGTGTTCCCTTCGATGGCCGCCATATCGACTTTGCGGCCTGAAGGAATAATGTCGTAAAGAATCTGTTCAACATCGAGTACCAGTGCCAGTTCGCCTTTGTATTCGTCGCTATTGAGTGAAGCGATACTGGTGATATTGCGGCTACTCACACCGGATTCGGCAGCGTGAACCTGGCTCCAGTCGAGGCGGATAATATTTTCCACCGATTCCACTGCAAATGCCTGCGTGCTGCGTGCATATTCGGTAATCAAAAGAAGATTCAGGCCCGTTTTTGGCGTGCAGCCGGTAACGGCGGGCAGGTCGATAACCGGGATAAATTGGTCACGAATATTTGCCATACCCAACAGCGGTGACATCATCCCAGCAGCGCGATTGATCTTCTGCATTGGCACAATTTCGCGCAGCTTAAATACGTTGATGCCATACAGCTCTGATTTGCCGCCGTGCTGGCCTTCCCCTAAGCGGAACAACAACAGCTCAAATTTGTTGGATAACGCCAGGTTAGCCCTTTCATCAATATCTTTTTGAAAACTATCCATTTTAACCTCTGGTTGTAACCCGGCGGGTCATCGTTGCCCCGTTTCCTGTTTAAGTTATCGGCAGATGGAATAAAAAGTGCAGTCTGTTTGGATGAAGAAAATCCCCCTTTGCTTCACCCGGCGCGTTGCCCTACTATTAACGCCTTGTAGGGTCGGGACAAAAAAATGAAAAAGCCGCTAACAATCAAGGATATTGCTGAACTGGCCAATGTATCTATTGCGACAGTTTCCCGTGTTCTGAATAACAACAGCTGGGTGGCGGATAAAACTCGCGCCAGGGTTGAAAAAGTTATTCAGGAGCAGCAATTCAGCCCCAATTTGTTGGCGCGCGGTATGATTTCCAAAAAGACACAGACGCTGGCGATTGTCGTTTCCGATATCAGTAACCCCTATTTTGTGATGCTGGTTGCTCAAATCGAAAATGAGAGTTTGCGGGCCGGATATAAAGTCACACTCTACGATACACAATCTGCAAATAAATCCTCTTCGCAGGGGGGAATTATTCCGGAAGAAAATATTTTCAACTCGATTACTGATAGTCAGATTGATGGAGTTATTATTCTTGGTGGGAATATTGATTATAATAATGTGCCAGACTCTTATTTCCATGAGTTGAAGAAACTTTGTGCGGCCATTCCGGTAATCGTGGTTGGACGACAATTAGTTGGTGTAGATTATTCTTGTGTAGAGCGCGATCAGTCTGGGTGTGTTGCACTTGCAACTAATCATCTGATAAGTAAGGGCTATAAAAAAATCGGATTTATTGGTGGCTCGAAAAGTGTTTATATTACCCAGCAACGTATAGATTCTTTTAAAAACACGCTTCAGCAAGCTAATATAATGGTTGACGATAATCACATTGTATTAAATAACTTCTACTTACAGCATGGCTATGAAGCGGTAGATAAGTTGCTCTCGCAGAGTGAAAAATTGCCCGAAGCTATTGTGGCGATTAATGATCATGTCGCAAAAGGAGCAATTAGGGCATTAAAAGATAGAAATATTTCTGTGCCTGAAGATATTGCTATTGTCAGCTGTGAATATTTCCCTGGTAGCGAATATTTCATTCCACGAATTACTACTGTGAACCATCACAATGAACTCATCGGTAAAACAGTGATGAAAGTTTTAATGACATCGCTGAAAGATACGACTGAATCTGTAGTGCCTGAAAAAATCCAACTGAGCCTGATACCAGGTGAGTCCTGCTAGCTCCCTTTTAGCATTTCAGTATTTCTGAAGGCTCCAAAACCTCCGCATACGATATTTTTTGATCCCCACCACAATTGCTGAAAAGTGGATTGACAACCCCACTCAAGCTCCTCTAGCCTAAAACCTGAAAACGTTTTCAGGTTTTGATTTCAGGAGGGCCAATGAAGCCGACAATGATGACTTACATTCACGAAGAGCAAGCGACACTTTCAGCAATGCTTGATCGTTATCCACATGATCTGCCAGAGATTAAGGGAAAGAGCACGTGGTTGGTTTTAGCTACTGGTTCAAGTATTAACGCCATCAAAAGCGCGAAATACTATGTTGAAAACCTGGCGAACGTGCGCGTTACCGTGGAGGAGCCGTTCCACTTCCAGCACTACGAAAAAATGGATGTCGCGACCGATCTGGTGCTTGGTGTATCGCAAAGCGGTGAAAGCACATCCACCATCAATGCGATAAAACACATCCGCAAAAGTTTCCCGTTAGTGACCTATGGTTTAACCAGCAAACTGTCCAGCGAACTGGCGAAAACCGTTGATCACGCCATCGATATTGAAATTGGTGAAGAGCGCGTGGGTTACGTCACTAAAGGTTATGTGGCGACTATTTTTAAATTCATGTTGCTCGGTCTTTATACCGCGCGCTGCAATGGTTTAATCACTGAAACGCAGGAAACCGAAGAGTTAGCGAAATTATCCGTAGCAGTAAAATCTATCCCACAGATTATTGATACAACTGAAGTCTTTTTCGAAAAATGGAAAGACGAGCTAACTGCCTCCCCAAGATTTACGGCAATTGGCTATGGCCCGAGCGTGGGTGTGATTAAAGAAATGGAAACCAAGTTTGCAGAAACTATTCGCGTGCCATCGCAAGGGGTAGAATTGGAAGCCTTTATGCATGGCCCTTATTTTGAAGTGAATGGCAATCACCGGATGTTTTTCCTCGACACACCTGGAGAAGCGCGTGAGCGTTTATTACTGCTGAAAGACTATGAGAAAAAATATACCGATTATATTTACACCATTAAATTAGGTGTAAGCAGTGATGAGCGAACGCTCGCCATTAACGCTGATGTAGATATATTTATCGCCCCGTTACTGATGGTGATTCCTTTCCAGATTCTGGCGCACCATATCGCCGAAGCGAAAGGTAATGACTTGCCACAACGTATTTTTACTGATTTTGGTATTTCCGTTAAGAGTAAAACAAAGCCTGGCGATTATGCCTAATATACCCGTCTGACCCTACAACGTTGTCCGATATTTTTATCGGGCAATAAATACAGCGCAAACCTTGAAACTAAGGAAATACCATGACGACATATAGTCAGCTTGCCCAACAAATAATTAAACATGTTGGTGAGTCCGAGAATATTGAGCATATTACTCATTGCGCAACACGTTTACGTTTTACATTAAAAGATAAAAATAAAGTGAATCCGGAAGCGCTCTATGGTCTTCCTGAAGTTGTGAAATTAGTGGATAGCCCGAGTCAATTCCAGATAGTGATTGGCCCGAAAGTCGATCAGGTATGTTCAGCGATTAAAGAGCTGCTCGGTGAACAAACGCCTGTAGCTGAAGAAACAACTGCGCAAGGCTCATGGGTAAGCCGCTTGCTGGCTACACTTTCCGCTATTTTCACGCCTTACATCGGTGTGCTGGCGGGTGTCGGTGTTGTAAAAGGGATTGTGGTATTGCTGCAAACAATGAACCTGGTGGATACGCATTCTTATGTGTTCACCGTGTTTAATGCGCTGTCGAGCGGCGTGTTTGTGATGTTGCCATTGTTTATCGCAGTTACGGCATCAGAACGTTTTAAAACTAATAAGTTTACTGCGCTGGCACTGACTGCGGCGATGATTTTCCCGTTAACCGACCCAAGTGTTCCCGGTGCATTCCATATTATGGGGCTTGCTCTGAACGTTAAGATTTATGGCGGTGCGGTTATCCCTGCTGTATTTGCCGTGTTGTTCCTGAGTTATGTGGAACGCTGGCTGAAAAAGATAATCCCGGAGCTGGCTGCGTTTGTATTTGTGCCTTGTTTATCGCTCATCATCTGCGGGTTTGTAGTGTTCACCTTAATTGGCCCGATTGCGGATTACGTCGGGGTCGGTATTGCTAACGGATATGCATGGCTTTATAACCTCAGCCCGGTCATTTCTGGTGCGCTGCTTGCCGGTATTGGCCAGCTGTTTGTAGTGTTCGGTGTGCACTGGGGCATCATCCCACTCGCGCTGATAAATATTCAGGTCAACGGCTACGACACCATTATGGCGATGTTTATGTCGGCGGTGATGGGGCAGTTTGGCGCGGCATTCGGCGCAATCTTTATTGCCCGCAACCTCAAGGACAAACAGATTGCGATTTCTGCCTCAATTTCTGCCTTCTTCGGTATTACTGAACCGGCGCTGTATGGCGTGAATCTGAAATACAGAATGTTGTTTGTCTTCGGTTGTATTGGTGCCGCATTGGGCGGTGGTATTACCGGTTTGCTGGGCGTCAAAACTTACAGCTTCCTGCCGGTGCTTAATGTGTTCGAATTAGGTCTATTCAGCGGCCCAGATTCAAAAATGATTTATGAAGTGTTTGCGATAATCGTCGCATTTACTGTCCCTGCGGTTCTGACCATTATTTATGGTAAGACGCGCAAACTCGTGGCTTCACCTGCTTCTTGATTTCTCCCTAAGCCCTCTGGAACGCAGAGGGCTTAACCGACTAACGGAAGCAACATTCGGGTTAGTCTCCAAATTCTTCACTCAGCCATGCAAGGAGACCAGCGGTGTCGATCGGCTCTCGGTGGTCCACAGTGAAAACCGGCCCAAGAGACATAGGCTCAGCGCTATCCGCAAGTTTTACCAACTCCGGCAGATATTCTTCCCCTGGGTGGCCGGGGCGTCTTACGCCAAGCCGCTGCGCATAGCGTTCGGCGGCAAGGGCGCCGGGAATGTGGTTCCATACCTCCAGAACTCTGGTGACGCCCGCCTGCTCTAGATAACGTTCAAGCATCTCTTTCGGCTGGAAGCCAAACCATGCATCGACAATAAAGACACACTGCGTTGGGCTATCCGCCACTATCGACCAAATTACCTCATAAGCAGCACTTCCGAGGCGGCGATTAAACGGCCTGTCTATCTCCTCGAACTGCGCCATAAAAGGTTCCTTGATACCGTCGATAGTCAGTAGCGGTAACGTAAAATGTTCGGACAACAAACGGGCGATAGTGCTTTTTCCTGAGGCGGGTACGCCGTTCACAAGTACTACCGTTTTGCCCTGTGTTCGCGTGGTCTGGCTCATAATATTGCGATCACCTCTTCCTTGCCTTTTGCCCGACGCAGTTTTGCCATCACATCGTCATCGCCCAACAAATTTACAATCGCGCGGATACCTTCTTCGATATGCCCATTGCTGTCGCAGGCGGCAAACATAATCACGATATCGGCCTTTTCGCTGTCGGCAAAGGTGATGGGTTCATCAAGTAAAACCAGACTGAAGCCATTTTTTATCACCCCGCATTCCGGGCGAGCGTGGGGCATGGCGACGCCCTCTTCAAAAACGTAATACGCACCATGCTCAAGGGTATTATTAATTACTGCCTGGTAGTAGGAGGGCAGGATATAGCCATTATCAACCAGCGGTTGAGCCGCAAGTCTAATCACCTTTTTCCAGTCTGTTTCGCGTACGCCAACTTGTATCGCCTGGGCTTCAATTAATAACTCTTTAATAGCCATGCGAACTCCCTAAATATTCTTACGAATAATATTTCTCAGCTCATCAATTTTGACAAATAAAGCATCGATATGCTGACGGTGTGTTTTACTCTTCGCAAAAACTTGTAACGCCTGGTTATAGCGCAACATTAATGCTTTTTGTGTTTCGCCATTATTTGGGTTTTCCGTTAATGTGTTTTCCAAAGCAGTTAATTCAGTTTCAAGTTGTACGGCTTGAATATCATATTGCGCCGTATCCGAATTATCACTGTGAAAAAGTTTTTTCAAAGATCCAAACATAGCTAGCTCCCGCCCGACGGTTGCCACGCAACCAGGGTTACAATGAAGAGTAGAGGATAACGCCTGCTTTATTTAAACAATGCGATCTTTTCGATTAATACAGCAGCGACTGCATCATTTGCCGGTATTAAAAATTTGCGCACGCTGTCATTCACTTTTCCTTTTTCAAAGGTTTCTTTGCAGTGCCCAACCCACTGCACGTTCATTTCAGTACCGACGTTGACTTTATCAATGCCTCCGGCGACAGCGCGGCGCATATCTTCATCGCTGACACCTGTGCCACCGTGCAGTACCAGCGGGGTTTTGGTCACTTCGCTGATATCTGCCAGGCGTTGATGCTGAATTTTCGCTTTGCCAGTATACAGACCGTGTACTGTACCGACGGACACCGCCAGCATATCCACCCCGGTTTCATCAACGAAACGTTTAGCGTCTTCGGTGGTGGTAAAGCAGATATCTTCCATGGCGACCGCTTTGCCATCTTCTGAGCCGCCAATCGCTCCCAGTTCTGCTTCTACGGAGATATTACGCGGGTGGGCAATATCAATAACCTTACGTGTATTAGCAATATTATCCGCCATGTCCAGATGAGAACCGTCATACATTACTGAACTAAACCCAGCATCGATGGCCGTTTTGATGGATTCAATATCTGAGCAGTGATCCAGATGCAAGCAGGTTGGTATTTGCTGGCTTTCGGATAAAGAACGAATTGAATCTACTAATAAACGATAACCTAAATATTCCGCAGTCCCGGTAGAAATTTGAATCATTAACGGGCTATTGGTTGCTTTGGCAGCTTTAAAATAAGCGGGCAGCATTTCAAGGCAATGCAAATTAAAGGAGCCTACCGCTTTAAATTTACGCTCTTTGGCTACCTGTAATAAATCCGGGAAGTTATACAGACTCATGTGCTTTTTCCTCTTGAGGTTTGGTTGATTTGCCATTCACGAACCAGGCGATAAGCGCTACGAACAGGATGAATAAGCCGACAAACGTCCAGTTATTCTGGAAGACATGCCCCAAAATCAGGCCACTACTGATCACATCTGAATCGCTGAAAGTCACACCGGTAAAGCCGTAGCTTTCAAGCATTGGCACCAGGATGGCAGGAAGGAAGGTAATAAACAGGCCATGCACCACACCACCGATGATTGCACCGCGTCTGCCGCCCATTGCGTTACCGAAAATCCCTGCGGTGCCACCAGCAAAGAAGTTGGTCAACAAGCCAGGCAGAATCATCGCCAGGCCAAACATTGGGAAGACAATCATGCCGATGATGGAGCCGACGGTGGTGGCCAGGAAGCCAACAATCACGGCATTGGGGGCGTAAGGGAACAGAACCGGGCAGTCCAGCGCAGGTTTCGCATCCGGTACGATGCGCATCGCAATACCACGGAACGCAGGCACCAATTCGTTAAGCAGCAAACGCACACCGCTGTAGAGCACAAATACCCCGGCAACAAATTGAATCGCCTGCATAAAGGCGAACATCAGGTAATTCACGCCGTGAGAGTATTGGCCGATATATTCCGGGCCAGCCGCCAGCGCCGGGATGAGGTACATAGGGATCATCACCACGGCCATCGAAAGGTAAGTATCTTGCAAGAATTTGAAGTTATCCGGCAACACCAAATCTTCGGTAGATTTAGAACCCTTGCCGACAACCTTCGCCACCGCAGCCTGCACCAAATAACCAATAGTGCAGAAGTGACCCAGAGCTACATCGTCAGAACCGGTAATGCGGCGCACTACGGGTTGAGCGAGAGCAGGCATCAGCACCGCCATAATTCCCCCGAAAATCCCACCGGTGAGAATCAACGGCAGCCCGGTCAGCCCGGCTTTATAGCCGATAACTGCACCAATCGTTGCCATCCAAAGTAGTGCTTGCCCGGTGAGAAAGATGTATTTAAACGGCGTGATGCGGGCAATGATGATGTTGACGATAAATATCACCATCAGCGTGAGTGCCACTTCGGAACCCAGTTCGCGGTTTGCCAACCCGGCAATGGCCGCCACATCGGTGATGTAGCCTTTCATGCCGAAACCGTGGGTGAAGATATCGTTCAAGAAAGTCAGGGTATCCACAATAATGTTGATACCCGCCATCATGATTAAAAAACCAAGCAGCGTTTTAAACGTCCCTTCCGCGACTTTACCCTTCGATTTTTTTTGCAGCAAAAGACCGAGCATGGCAATAAAGGCAATCAATATTGATGCCTGTCCTAGCAGGTCTTTAACAATAAAGTTAATGATGCTATTCATGGTCGAATACCTTCACATTGCGATCTTTTAAAAAGGCGACAATCTTTTGTTCGATTTCGTCTTTATCCGTCAGGCGATGTAGAACAATGACGCGTTTAATTTCTTCTTCGCTAGCATCGGCCGTTAAAATATCGGCGAACGTTTTTTGCGTTAAAATAATGTCAGATTTAAAGGCCCCCGCTTCTGAAACGGTGGTGTGATCAATTTCTGCCGGAATCTGAAGTTTTTTAAGTACCGCAGTTGCTGCCATTTCAATGGCGAAACTGGAACCTAAACCACAGCCGCATACACAAAGAATTTTAAGCATTGAAAGTCTCCTCAAATAATATTGAGCTGCTTCGCTAATTTATAATGATGCCCTTCGGTGTCGACGAGGCGTTTTTGCATACTGATTAAATCTATAGGGATCGGTTTGTTACTCGAATTAATAATAATGGCTTTATTTCTCATGCCGGACTGGATACAACGAACGACTTCGCCTGCCATAATCGTGCCCTGATAAATTTCCTCGCAGGTAGGGTCACCGTTACGCAGGCTATAACCAATAATTGACTTACGAATACGTACGCCAATTTTCGGTTCAAGCTGTTTAATCATGGTGTCAATTGCCCCTTGAAAGCCGGGGGAATACTCTTTGGTATAACCTTCAGAGCACAGGATCACGACGCTATTTTGTGTCTCAAGGCGTGCGCTAATCTTATGTGCCAGTTCGCTCAACGATTGTTGGCACTCGGGGATTAGCGCAAAATCAGCATTGCTTTTAATCGCCGATTGCAGCGTCAATTCACCGCAGTAACCGCCGAGCAGTTCAACCATAAAGACACGCCCTGGCAAAGCGCGGCCTGTATTACGCAGCTTGGCGACTTCTTTAATCACTTGTTCACATGCAGTTGAAAAACCGATGGTGTAATCACTACCGTAAACATCATTGTCGATGGTCATACCGACACCGAAACAATTCACACCATATTCACTGAGGTTATTCAGAAATTGTAATGAGCCATCACCACCGGCCATAATAAGCACATCGATATGCAGGGCTTTTAACTGTTTTGCGATAGTTTCATATTCGCTACCCATTAATTTACGGTTGGTTCTACCCGAAGACATAATCGGAATGGATGCTACGGAAAAATCCACTAAATCGCGGATGGAAATATCCTGGTGTTTATTCTGCAATAGACCCGGAATACCACCATTAAACAAAACGATTTCTGCTTGAGCCAGTCGGGAAACCTGAAAAACAAAGTTATTTATCCCCGTGACATCACCGCCGCTAATTACCATGCCGATTCTCATGACACTTGCCTCGTTTATTTTCCTTGCAGACATTTTTCCCTTTAAACAAGCCTTGGATTTGCAAGAGACATCACAAAATTGGGATTCATTTATTAGGAGTAGCGGTTGACAGATACTTCTTGGTGGTGATATTTGTGATTTAAGTCACGAATTTTTGATATAAGATTTATGACTGAAGAATAAAGAAAAACTCTATATTTCAATGGATTATTCTTATCGGTTGGGGAATAGAATTCACCGATATTATTTGAGTCGTAAATGAAGAATATCAGCTTTCAAAAATGTGACTGCTCACGCATTTTTCTGCGGGTGAAAGGGAGTGAAATTAATTAAGAGGCGTGAAAGAAAGAGGAAGAACTGTTTACAAGACAGTCAGGCGGAATTTTGTTTTTCAGGAATGTGATGTGCAGACGATTGGTGGAATAAGAAACCAGTGGGAGTTTAAGTCGTGGACGGCGTGAAAAACAAAAAGTAGCAGCAGACCGCAGCCATTCCATAAAGAATGACCATCATCAGGATGATTTCAAACCGAAAGCGTTTTAGCAGTTGCTCAGGCTTGATAAAAAAACACCCGGCAAGCCGGGTGTTTCTAGTAATGAGGGATTTCATTGCAACTTATGCAGCTGGTTTAACCGCTGGTTTTGCTGCTGGCGCTACTGGTGCAGCTGCTTTTTTGTGGTGCTTTTTAGCAGCCTGAGCTTTCTGTGGCGCTACTGGAGTTGCAGTAGTAGCGGCTTTTTTGTGGTGCTTTTTAGCAGCCTGGGCTTTCTGTGGTGCTGCTGGAGTTGCGGTTGTAGTTGCTTTTTTGTGGTGCTTTTTAGCTGCTTGCGCTTTCTGAGCTACAGGAGCTGCTTTATGGTGTTTCTTGTGGTGCACAGTAGTGGTGTGTTTTGCCGGAGCAGGTGCTGCAGTAGTTTCAGCAGCGAAAGCAACAGAGGACATACCCATTACAGCAACAGCAATCAGAGTTAATACTTTTTTCATTTTGATAGTCTCGTATTTGTTTATGTGTGGGTTGTTGGCCCGTTGAAATAACTCTATGCCAACAAACAAATACGTTCAGTGAGTGATTGGTGTCGGTACGTAACGGAATGTACAGCCTGTTAACACAATCGCTGCGGATGGGTGTAAACCGTTGCTCGACCTGGTTTACTAAAGCCAACCAGCGTGAGGTTACAGCGGCTTGCCACTTCTACGGCAAGCGTGGTCGCGGCAGAAACGGCAAACAGAATTTCTACGCCACACTGGGCTGACTTTTGCACCATCTCATAGCTTGCGCGGCTTGAGACTAAAACCGCACCGTTGTGCCAGCCCTCACGCCCGCGTGCACCGAGCAGTTTATCCAGCGCCACATGGCGGCCTATATCTTCTTTACCTTCCAGAATCTGGCCATTTTCGTTAAGCCACAATGCTGCGTGCGTACACCCTGTGAGTTGCCCCACCGGCTGGTAGTCGCGCATCTGGTTTAAGGCGGCATCAAGATTATTCAAATCGAAAGTTTGCGTGAACGGCAGAGGGGTAATCGGACGGCCAATATCGTTGAGTTGCTCAACACCGCAGACGCCACAACCAGTACGCCCGGCAAGTGAGCGGCGGCGTTCTTTCAGCCCCATAAAGCGGCGGCTTGAGAGCTCTATTTGCACTTCCAGGCCGTTACAGACTTGTGAAACATCAATTCCGTAAATGTCTGATGGGGATTCAATTATCCCTTCTGATAAGGAAAAACCTAACGCAAAAAGCTCCAGATCTTTGGGCGATGCCATCATCACAACATGGGAAATGCCGTTGTAGACCAGGGCTACCGGCACTTCTTCAGCCAGCCAGTCGCCTTTTGCCTCGAGCAAATCATGGCGTTGCCATAGTTCGATCGTCCGCGCACCAGTGATGGTGTTCACAATTTTGTCCTGATTTGGGTCGGAATTGTTCACTTTGTCTTAACCTGATTGGAACAGCCTTAATTCTAATGTGGTATTCTGGAAACATTACCCCTTTGGGATTAGGGGCAATAGCCAGTACGGGCTTGATTGTGAACCTTCTCAGTCAATACCGCAAAAAATACACCTAATAATAATGTGAAAAATGTCGAAAAAAGGAGCATCCATGCAGGTCAGCAGAAGACAGTTCTTTAAGATCTGTGCTGGCGGTATGGCAGGGACTACGGCAGCGGCACTGGGCTTTGCACCAGGCGTTGCACTCGCGGAAACACGGCAGTACAAGCTGCTGCGCACCCGTGAAACGCGTAATACCTGCACATACTGTTCCGTCGGTTGTGGGTTATTAATGTATAGCCTCGGCGATGGCGCGAAAAATGCCAAAGCATCTATCTTCCATATTGAAGGTGACCCGGACCATCCGGTTAACCGCGGCGCGCTCTGCCCGAAAGGTGCAGGACTGGTGGATTTCATCCACAGTGAAAGCCGTCTTAAATTCCCGTCTTACCGCGCACCAGGCTCGGATAAATGGGAGCAAATCAGTTGGGAAACGGCGTTTGACCGTATCGCCAAACTGATGAAACAAGACCGCGACGCCAATTTTATTGCGCAGAACGACCAGGGAACCACGGTTAACCGTTGGCTCTCCACCGGCATGTTGTGTGCATCAGCTTCCAGTAATGAAACCGGCTATTTAACCCAGAAATTTTCCCGCGCCCTCGGCATGTTAGCCGTGGATAACCAGGCGCGTGTCTGACACGGACCAACGGTAGCAAGTCTTGCTCCAACATTTGGTCGCGGTGCGATGACCAACCACTGGGTTGATATCAAGAACGCCGATCTCGTTATTGTGATGGGTGGCAACGCCGCAGAAGCGCATCCGGTCGGGTTCCGCTGGGCGATGGAAGCCAAAATCCATAACGGCGCGAAGCTGATTGTTATCGATCCGCGCTTTACGCGTACCGCTTCGGTGGCGGATTTCTACACCCCGATTCGTTCCGGTTCTGACATTGCTTTCCTGTCAGGCGTGCTGCTGTACCTGATAAACAACAATAAATTCAACCGCGAATACGTTGAGGCTTACACCAACGCCAACCTGATTGTGCGTGAGGATTACAGTTTCGAAGATGGCCTGTTCTCGGGCTACGACGCGGCAAACCGTAAATACGACAAAACTACCTGGAACTATGAGCTGGACGAAAAAGGCTTCGCCAAACGCGACCTGACGCTGACTCACCCACGTTGCGTTTGGAACCTGCTCAAAGAGCACGTTTCTCGCTACACGCCGGAAGTGGTTTCCAATATTTGCGGCACCCCGAAAGATGATTTCCTGAAAGTTTGTGAATACATCGCAGAAACCAGCGCCAAAAACAAAACCGCATCGTTCTTGTATGCGCTGGGCTGGACGCAACACTCCGTGGGCGCGCAGAACATCCGCACCATGGCGATGATTCAGCTGCTGCTCGGCAATATGGGAATGGCAGGTGGCGGCGTGAACGCCCTGCGCGGTCACTCCAACATTCAGGGTCTGACTGACCTCGGCCTGCTGTCGCAAAGCCTGCCGGGCTACATGACGCTGCCGAACGAGAAACAGCCCGATCTCCAGACGTACCTTGCCGCCAACACGCCAAAACCGCTGCTGGAAGGCCAGGTCAACTACTGGGGCAACTACCCGAAATTCTTCGTTTCGATGATGAAAGCCTTCTTTGGCGACAAAGCCACAGCGGAAAATAGCTGGGGTTACGACTGGTTGCCGAAGTGGGATAAGGGCTACGACGTCCTGCAATATTTCGAGATGATGAACCAGGGCAAAGTGAACGGCTACCTCTGCCAGGGCTTTAACCCGGTGGCGTCGTTCCCGAACAAAAACAAAGTCATTGCGTCACTGTCGAAGCTGAAATTCCTCGTGACCATCGACCCGCTGAACACCGAAACCGCGAACTTCTGGCAAAACCACGGCGAGTTTAACGATGTCGACCCGTCGAAAATCCAGACCGAAGTGTTCCGCCTGCCGTCGACCTGCTTTGCTGAGGAAAACGGTTCTATCGTTAACTCCGGCCGCTGGTTGCAGTGGCACTGGAAAGGTGCGGACGCCCCAGGGGAAGCGCTGAACGACGGCGAAATCCTTGCGGGTATCTTCAGCCGTATGCGCCACATGTATCAGAGCGAAGGCGGTGCGCTGCCTGAGCAAGTGCTGAATATGACCTGGAATTACCAGACACCGGACAACCCGGCACCGGAAGAAGTGGCGATGGAGAGCAACGGTAAAGCGTTGCAGGACGTTGTCGACCCGGCAACCGGTGCGGTTCTGGTGAAAAAAGGCCAGCAACTTAGCTCGTTCGCACAACTGCGTGACGACGGCACCACTTCCAGCGGTTGCTGGATTTTTGCCGGTTCCTGGACGCCAGACGGCAACCAGATGGCACGTCGTGATAACGCCGACCCGTCAGGTTTGGGTAACACGTTAGGCTGGGCCTGGGCATGGCCGCTCAACCGCCGCATTCTGTATAACCGTGCCTCTGCTGATCCAGCGGGTAAACCGTGGGATGAAAAACGCCGCCTGATTTCCTGGGATGGCGCGAAGTGGAGCGGTGCGGATATCGCCGACTACAGCACTGCCGCACCGGGCACTGACGTTGGGCCATTCATCATGCAGCCGGAAGGTTTAGGGCGCTTGTTTGCTATCGACAAGATGGCAGAAGGGCCGTTCCCTGAGCACTACGAGCCGTTTGAAACACCGCTTGGCACCAACCCGCTGCACCCGAACGTGGTTTCTAACCCAGCGGCACGCGTGTTTAAAGGTGACCTGGAAGCGATGGGCAAGCACGACAAATTCCCGTATGTCGGCACCACTTATCGCCTGACCGAGCACTTCCACTACTGGACCAAACACGCGGTACTGAACGCCATCGCGCAGCCAGAGCAGTTTATCGAGATTGGCGAGAAGCTCGCAAATTCACTCGGCATTGCTCACGGCGACACGGTGAAAGTCTCCTCCAACCGTGGCTTTATTAAAGCCAAAGCGGTGGTGACCAAGCGTATACGCCAGCTCGATGTGAACGGCCAGAAAGTCGATACCATCGGTATTCCGATTCACTGGGGTTATGAGGGCGTGGCGAAGAAAGGCTTTATCGCTAACACCCTGACGCCATTTGTCGGTGATGCCAACACGCAAACGCCTGAATTTAAAGCGTTCCTGGTCAATGTGGAAAAGGTGTAACGGAGACGAATTATGGCTTATCAATCTCAGGACATTATCCGTCGTTCCGCCACTAATGGCCTCACGCCCGCGCCTCAGGCGCGGGATCATCAGCAAGAGGTTGCGAAACTTATCGACGTCACCACCTGCATTGGCTGTAAAGCCTGCCAGGTGGCCTGTTCGGAGTGGAACGACCTGCGTGATGAGATCGGCAGCAACGTCGGCGTTTACGACAACCCGGCGGATTTAACCGCGAAATCGTGGACGGTTATGCGTTTTTCGGAAGTGGAGCAAAACGACAAACTGGAATGGTTAATCCGCAAAGATGGCTGTATGCACTGCGCGGACCCGGGCTGCTTGAAGGCGTGTCCGGCGGAAGGTGCCATCATTCAGTACGCCAACGGCATTGTCGATTTCCAGTCCGAGCAGTGCATCGGCTGTGGTTATTGCATCGCCGGTTGCCCGTTCGACGTGCCGCGCCTGAACCCGGAGGACAACCGTGTCTACAAATGCACCCTGTGTGTAGACCGTGTGACCGTCGGCCAGGAGCCTGCTTGCGTGAAAACCTGCCCAACCGGGGCGATTCATTTCGGATCGAAAGACGACATGAAAACCCTGGCGGGCGAGCGCGTGGCTGAGCTGAAAACGCGCGGTTACGACAACGCCGGTTTGTACGACCCGGAAGGCGTTGGCGGCACACATGTTATGTATGTGCTGCATCATGCGGACAAGCCGACGCTGTATCACGGCCTGCCGGAAAATCCGTCCATCAGCCCAACCGTGAAATTCTGGAAAGGTGTCTGGAAGCCGCTTGCTGCTATTGGCTTTGCTGCGACCTTCGCCGCCAGCGTGTTCCACTATGTGGGTGTCGGCCCGAACCGTGCCGAAGAAGAGGACGACAACTTGCACCATGAAGACGACGAGGTGCGCAAACCATGAAAAAACAAGTGACTATTCAGCGTTATAGCGCGCCTGAGCGCATCAACCACTGGGTGACCGCCTTCTGCTTCATACTGGCGGCGGTGAGCGGATTAGGGTTCTTCTTCCCATCCTTCAACTGGCTGATGCACATTCTGGGTACGCCGCAGCTGGCGCGCATTCTCCACCCATTCGTCGGTGTGGTGATGTTTGCCTCGTTTATCATCATGTTTTTCCGTTACTGGCACCATAATCTAATCAATCGGGATGATATCTTTTGGGCGAAGAATATTCGTAAGATCGTCGTCAACGAGGAAGTAGGTGACACCGGGCGGTATAACTTCGGCCAGAAATGCGTGTTCTGGGCGGCGATTATCTTCCTGGTGCTGTTGCTGGTGAGCGGCGTGATTATCTGGCGTCCGTACTTTGCTCCTGCTTTCTCAATCCCGGTGATACGCGTAGCCCTGATGGTGCATTCATTTGCCGCAGTGGCCTTGATTGTGGTTATTATGGTCCACATCTACGCCGCCCTTTGGGTGAAAGGCACGATTACCGCGATGGTGGAAGGCTGGGTCACGACGTCCTGGGCGAAGAAACACCATCCGAAATGGTACCGTGAAGTTCGCCAGAAACAGGAAAAACGATCGGAATGAGTATTCGCATAATCCCGCAAGATCAGCTGGAGAAGAGCGACAAACGTACGGCGGAGATGATTCCGCCGTTACTGTTCCCCCGGCTGAAACATCTCTATAACCGCCGTGCAGATCGCCTGCGCGAACTGGCGACTGACAATCCGTTGGGTGATTTCTTGCGCTTTGCCGCACTTATCGCCCATGCGCAGGAAGTGGTGCTGTACGACCACCCGCTGCAAATGGACTTAACGGCGCTGATTCAGAAGTCTTCTGAGACGGGCAAACCGCCGTTGGATATTCATGTGCTGCCGCGTGACCCACACTGGCAGCGTTTGCTTAACTCACTGATTGCTGAGCTGAAACCAGAAATGGACGGCCAGGCTTTAGCGGTTATCGAAAACCTGGAAAAAGCCTCTTCGCAAGAGCTGGAAGAGATGGCCACCGCGCTATTTAATTCAGACTTTGCGCTAGTTTCGAGCGACAAAGCCCCGTTCATTTGGGCTGCGTTGTCGCTTTACTGGGCGCAAATGGCCAGCCTGATCCCAGGGCGTGCGAAAGCGGAATATGGCGAGCAACGCCAGTTCTGCCCGGTTTGCGGTTCGATTCCGGTATCCAGCGTCGTGCAAATCGGCGGCACCAGCGGCCTGCGTTATTTGCACTGCAATCTGTGCGAAACCGAGTGGCATGTGGTGCGCATTAAATGCAGCAACTGCGAGCAAACCCGCGATTTGAACTACTGGTCGCTGGAAAGCGAACAGTCAGCAATTAAAGCGGAAAGCTGCGGCGACTGCGGCACTTACCTGAAGATTTTGTATCAGGAAAAAGATGCCAAAGTAGAAGCCGTGGCCGACGATTTAGCCTCGCTGGTGCTGGATGCACGCATGGAGCAAGAAGGCTTTGCCCGCAGCAGCATTAATCCTTTCCTGTTCCCAGGGGAAGGCGAGTAACAAATAGGCGGGGTGCTTTGCATCCCGCTGAACTATTCAAATAATACCTTCACTCTGGACAGCGCTTCTTCTGCCACTTCATCCGGTGCTTTTTCAATGAAACGCATTTGTCTGGCCCGGAAATCAATCGATTTCACATGATGGCAAATGATAACTCCCTGCGTGTGAGTTTCTGTCAGATGTACTTCAAACGCATTGCCACGAACACGAGATGTTATTGGTGCCACAATCGCCATGCCAGCCTTGCGGCTAAATTCGACTGGTGACAATACTAGCGCAGGCCGAGTTTTGGCTTGTTCGTGACCTGCGGCAGGATCAAAATCGAGCCAAACTAAATCGCCTCTATCAGGCATATAAAGACTCACCTAATCGATCTCCTTGCCAACAGGAGGAGAATTCAGCCACTCACGGTCTTCATCATCAAGCTCGAAACTTCCTTCAGGTGATTGGGCCAGTAACTCACTTAGCGTGTATATCGGCTTTGCGACTCGCAACATAATTCCTCCTTCAACGGCTTCAATATCCACTTTGTCACCTATTCTCATCCCAGCTTTCTCCAGAACAGCAGCAGGAATAATGGCCCCTGCGGAATTACCCCATTTACGAATCAGCGTTTTCACAACGATTACCAAATTAAACAATGTTTAAACTCATTTTAACACGATGGGTGAATCGCACAATGTTTAACCATCTACATTATTTACGGTATCTAATGTTGTTTTGTGAATGAGCTTGTCGGGTAATATAAACCGCAAAAAGCGTACTGTTATCTGCATTTTTCTGGTGGTTTTCATTTGTTCGAGGCGCCTTCCAGAATGCTGAAATAGTAAAAAAACTCGGTTCACGCGATCCCATAAATACGATATAACTGTTCATCCATACAGCATAAAAGGAATTCCTCTATGTCCCTCGAACCCGCAATCGCCGGGCTGGTTGATGAGTTCATCGACTCAGGCCGTCCTTCTTCACGCCAACAAACCTTTGCCGAACGCCGAGCCGGGTATATCGCCAGCACTGTTTTAGCGGGTGAAACTGAAACTCGAGTCGACGTGAAAGACATCTGTCTGAATGGATGCACGTTACGCATATTTTCCCCGCTTAATGCGACCGGATCGCTTCCTGCCGTGATCTACTACCACGGCGGTTGCTTTGTTAGCGGTGGGTTTGAAACTCATGACAATCAGTTACGCCAGCTTTGCTATCACAGTGGCTGCCGGGTGGTTGCCGTTCAGTATCGCGTGGCACCAGAGCACACTTATCCGGCAGCGCATGATGATGCGGAGCGTGCGGCGGACACTATCTGGCAAGCGGCTGATCAGCTGGAAGTGGATCGTGAACGAATCACGCTCGCTGGCGACAGCGCTGGTGGGCACATTGCCCTGGTGACTGCCCTGCGCCTGAAAAGTGCGGGAAACTGGTTGCCTGCGCGGCTGATGCTGATTTACCCGATGCTGGACGCGACGGCGGAATCTGTCAGCTATCAGGAAAATGGCTACGACTACATCATCACCCGCGACACGCTGCTTTCCGGCTACGAAGCCTATATGCCCGATCTGGACGCAATGGATGATGAAGCCAGCCCATTATTTCGCGAAGATTTTGCAGGCCTGCCACCGGTGCATATCATCACCGCTGAATACGACCCTCTTCGCAATGAAGGCGAGGTGCTGCATGAGTGCCTGATGGACCAGGGCGTTGAGTCCACCTGCCAACGCTATCTCGGCGTCATCCATGGCTTTTTCCAGCTTGGTGGTATCAGCCAGGCAGCGCGCGACGCCATGCGTGATGTTGCGTGGCGGGTCGGTCAATAAGCTCAACAGCTCAATCAAGTTCTCGCACCACTCCGGTCAGTTATGCTGGCCGGGGCTATTGTTCAGAGAACGCAGATTCTCCCAACTCAGCCTTCAGTTAGCTCATCATAAAGATTGCGAAGACGGGTTCGTAGATAAAGCACGGCCTTGTGCTTGCGGGATAGCAGGGCCTGGACGCTAATGCCGGTTTCTTCCGCTAACTCCTTAAAGCTGTAGCCGTGGAGTTCGGTTTTTTCGAACGCCTCACGCTGCGCCACAGGAAGCTCCGACATCGCATCTTCCAGCTCATCCCAGAGCAGTTGGCTCAGATATTCGTCTTCCGGTGACTGCGGCACACCAAACAACGTTTCCGCCAGTTCGTCCTCCGGAAGAAAACCCTCATCGTCGTCAGAATAATAGTCAGAAAGCGGAAGCTCGCGCTTTTTACGTGCCCTGTCGGTCATTTCATTACGTGCGGCGCGAAACAACCAGGCGGCGACGTTCTCCACCGGTTGCTCCACTTTCATCAACTGCCATGTCACTTCTTGCAGGATATCGTCTGCGTCATCACGTACCGGCGTGCGGCCAACGATAAAAGCTTTCAGCTTCGAGCGACACGCATTGAGCGCCAACATGACTCGAGAATGTCCTGCTGTCCCGGCTTTCATTACGGTCACTCAGCCTGCGTCGGTTTCTGGGCGTTATCTTCCGGTTTCTGACGGCAATGCTCATTCTCACCGTGCCGCTCATGGCTATCACCATGATGCTCATCGCGATGATGGCAATGCCCGCGACCATGACGCCAGAATCCACCGCGGCGCTGCTGAACAAACTGTTCGCGCTGCTCTGGTGTCATTTGCATCCAGCGTTCATGCATACGACGGCGCTCCCGGCCCATACCGAACATCCCAGAACGCAGCCCAAGACCGCCGAACAGAATACGGCACAGCACCAGCAAGCCAAGTGCCTGCCAGAAACCAATGCTTTTCACGCCGATAATCGCAGGCAGCAGTGCATTCCACAAAGACATCACCAGCAGACTCAATGCTGCAATAAACACAATGCCCATCAGCAAAGGTTTAGCCATCGGGTGACCACCGAATCCGTGGCCGCGCTCCCGGCCTGGTCCACGCATATCAAAATCTCTCATTATTTTTACTCCTCATCAGATTAGTTAATTATTGCTTCTGATGAGGTAGACGAATGAGAAGCAGAAATATTGTCAGAAAAATGAAATTTTTTTGCGGGCTGGAATAAAAGGGCGTTATCGGCAACGTGTGCTTTTGCGAAGCAAGGGGTATTTATCCCAGGGAATAAGGCAAAATAACACCTGGCAGATCCTTAAAGTCTTTTGAATTTCGAGTGATGAGTTTTCTGGCACTGATCTGAGTACTGGCCAAAATAATTGCATCAGGTAGTTTCATTCCATATTGCTGACGTAGCGCTACGGAGTGTTCTGCCACCGCCTGATTGACCGGCAAAATTTCAAATCCACTCAGGAAGTGCCTGGTCTGCTGCTCCTGATCGTGGTGTTTTGCCCCCGCCATGATTTCCATCCAGGTCACAATGCTAATTGACGGGGAATTACCGTAGCTTTCAATGGTTGCACGCGCTTGTGGAATCCCTTTCAGATAATCGATTAAAATATTGGTATCAAAAACAGCAGATTGCATCATCTTCACCATTTCTCGCGAAGTTTGCGTTCATATTCCAAACCATCAGGTGCATCTTCGCCCCAAAGACCAAATGCTTCTTTGATACTGGTTTGAGCCTGCCTTTCCAGATACTCCTCGACTGCTTCCCGTAAAAGCTCTGCTCGCGGTAAATTGCGTTTCTGTTTAAGGCTATCAAGGCGGCTGATTGCCTCATCAGACAGATCCAGAAGAATTCGTCCCATCATCTCTCCAAAAATCGTAGCCATATATCACCTCAATATATCATCCCTGTTTAATTTTTCACCTTTCTTGTGCGTAAATAATACACAGATCAATAGGGGTTATTAAGACATTGATTTGGCGAGTTTTCGTTTTTACGAGCCGCATTCCAGAACGTTTGCTTTCGGAGTTTGTCTGCCAGGAAAGGGAAATAATGGGGGATGAAAATACCAGCCAGCATGTACTGGCTGGTATAAATGGCAAAATCAGTCCTTCTTAATCATTTGCACGATTTGGTCGTCATTAATCTGGTGCTCGTTACCTTGCTGGTCGGTGTAACTAATCAGGCCAGTATCTGAATCCACTTGCGGTTTCCCCTGCGTCACAATCATATCGCCTGTTTTGGTCGACATAACGTAATCGCTCGAACACGCCGTGACCGAAAGCGCCACACCGCTTAACAGCAGCACTGCCATAAATTTTTTCATGCTGAAATATCCCTTTTAAATAAGAAGGGGATTCTACCTGTTGCGCTCAAGACAGATTGTTAAGGTGTATGACGAAGGGTTTTTGGAGCTATGGCGCTGCTTTGCTACAAAACAAAAAAACCGCATGGTTTTTCCATACGGTTTTTTTACCTGTTCAAGGTGTTAGCGCTTTTTAAGAGCTCAAATGAGCTTGTTTTCTACGCGCGACGTCGATATACAAAATGCTGGCAGCAAAAGACAAACAGGACGCAATAATTAGGACAAGAAGGTAAGAAGTAACGTAGTTATATTCTTTGTCTAAATGGGCTAGCTGTTCTGATATCAGGTCGATGTTATCAATGGTGTAGCTCTTACAGGCATATAACCCGTACCAGAAAGCGCTGAAGGCAATCATGCAGGTGTAACAGAACCAGGTGAGCTTTTTATCTATGTATTCCAGATAAAATTTCGGGTCTGAGTAGGCGACTTTGAGAAGACCAAAAAAACAGCCAAAGTAGATGCCAATCAACCACTTCAACACATCCCAATTCATAAAAACCTCTTAAATTGCTGCCTGCTTTATCAGGCATTAAAAAAGGGCTACGCATCACGTAACCCCTTGTTTTATTTAGTTTACGCCAGGTAAGTCTAACGGACTGATTCTTTTGCTTATGTGGCGGAAATAATATTGGCGCAGTATCTCACATGCTGGGGTGACAAAGAAGAGCGTGCAGGGGGCGTGTGGATGAAGGCGTTGCTTTAAAAAAATGGCGGATGTCGCGAGCTAATCCGCCCTATAAAACCTGATTAATTCCTGGCACCGCTAATCACGCATCATGTTGCTTAATGATTAATTTTGCGCCCTGATTGAGTAACTGATTAATACTCTCGCCGCATGCCAGCGCGATACGTTCAAGAGCAGCATGGTCTTCAGGCGTTAGACGAGCAGAAATCTTCCCGCTGTATGATTTATAAGGCTCAATGTTTTTTGCACGACATGTATCAAGAAAGAATTTCAGAGATTCGGCTCCCTCTGTTTTCAGTTCCTGCACACTATAGGCGTAAAAATCTGCACCGCCGTTTAAGCCAACGAACTCGCCGCGAAACATTTCAATGTCTGGGTTGAAGCTAACAATGGCGGTGTGGCCGTCAATTTTAATAATGTTATTCATGGTTTGATTCCCGGACCAGTATTCGTTGGGTGGATAAGCGTCATCCACCGTTTTTGGCGAGTGACGCTGTACTTAACCGCCCTGCAAAACCTAGTGAATTCCCGGCACCGCCTCGCCACTGATCATTGCCAGCCCACCATCGGTGCGAACAAAACGCGGCGTTTTCAAATCCTCGACCAGAAGGTTAATCAACTCGAACAATAAACCGGTGATCTGTTCTTCCTGCTCAGGCAACTGCTGGCGTTGCAGCAACAAGATGGTGAGAGCGGAACAGTACTCGCGCAGAGTCTCGGAATCGGTTGAAAGCGGGCCGCGATAATTATCGGGTTCTGCCACATCCACCGTCAGGCGCTCGATTAAATGCACGGGTAACGGTGCTTTTAGCGTAACTTTCAATACTTCAAGTGCGGCAAGCAAACGCCCACACAATGCCATGCGTTCGGTGTTGTCGTCGTTTTCAATAATCGCATCAACATAATGCTGGCAGGCGTCGAGCACCTGGAAGAGATCGTGCGTGGCACCGAGCGGGGTTTTTAATAGCGCTGTGATTGCGGATTCAGTAACTGGCTGTGTGTATGCGGTTTCAAGGGGATTGGTTGTGATAGTATTCGTGTTAGCCATTGCGTTATGTCCTTAACGTTAGTGGTGAGCCCCCGACTGGTACTCGTAATACCTTTCGGGGGCGTTTTTTTTCAGGTAACCCTATGATAGGGTGTGTACCTTAACGACCACACTATTCCTAAGGGTACATACATGTCAACGGTCAAATATGATACTAAACAGTCCGCTTCCGGTAAAAATCCTGCTTTTCAGATCAGGATCTCACCAGAGCTGAAAGCTCAGTTTGAAGTTGCAGCGAAAGATGCAGGTATGAGTTTGGGGAATTGGTTGAAGACGTTGGGTAGGAAAGAGTTAGAGAGGTTAGGGAATAATTGACGATGAAAATTAATACTAGAAAGACAGGAAGTTCTGCCTTTCTATTTGAAATCAAAAACCGTGCTTTAGTTTATCAAAAAGTACGGCTAGCTTCCTAAAACCACTTGCATATGAAGATATATTATAATCCATTTTTGCTTCATGGATAATTAAAAATTCTTTTAATACCTCAAGATTTATTTTATCTGCTGGTAAAAATGGAATAAAGCTTGCAGCATTTTCTGCTGTGCAGGAATTTATTATTTCCTGCATGTTCTTATGTCGGTAATTTCTAAAAAATGGTTTTGAGTAAGAATTAACACGAAAATCTTTAATGTCTCGCTTTACCCATTTATCTAATTCCAATCCGCTTTCGTTGTAATCATTTAGCGATGTAATCCCAATGGCTCGTAAATATTTGAATATAGGTATGTTCTTAGTTCTTCTTCCGACAACTCTAATAACATTATCAATAATGGCTTGTGCATTATAATCACAGTTATCATGCAGTATATCATTGATTAAGTTATGTAGTTCGATTGGTGCATAACCAATGTCGGCAATTCCCGCATTACCATCGCTGGCAACACCAACACCAACTAAGAACTCAATGTCTTCCTTTCTATCAATATCATCTAAATTTACTACACAAAGTTTTTTTTCAGGTTCGGAAGATTTTACTAATTCATACATTTGCTCTTTACAGTATCGGAGAACACGTGCGGGTATTTTTCGCTTTGTGGCTCCCAGCGCTTGATAAATTGGTTTAAAGTCATTTGTTCTGACTAAAATCAAAGGAATTTGAATGCCATTTATCGTAATGTATGTATCTGAAATACCTTCTGGTTCATTTTCTCTTGGACGTTCGACAAATATCAAATTTTTTCTTAGTTGTTCAATGTTATTCTTACCAATACAATTGGATATTGCACAAAGAAGGCTGGATATATTAGGGTCTGATATAGAATAACCAATAAAAATAATCGGGTGCTCTACGAAGATCGTGATGAGTTTTGATGCAAGGTATGCATTGCGTTCATTAAACTCTTTATAATCATTGTTTGTTAAAACTAAAGAGCTTGGTATCGTAGAACAACCATGTATTTTATAAATCTCACCAATTTGTTGAGGGTTAGAAAACAATAATTCCTCTTGCCCTATGTAAATTTTATAATCAGGAAAGAGTTGTTCAAGAAACATATCCCAATTAGTCGTGATTATCCCATCGACATTTAGTTCCGCCAGTAAATTGATTTCATCTATATAATCAGATTGTTTCGCTTTTGCTGGGTCAAGCGTAGATAAATATTTGCAAATTTCAATTCGCAGGGCAGAGGTCGAGTCTGTGATTTTAGATTTATTGCTTGCTACGCTGTTTTTATATTCATCTGCCCCCCACCAGTACTCATTGAATTCGGTAGCCAAAAGAGATGCAACTTGTGGGTAATCACCATTTGCGGAAGCTAGATAATATTCAAATGGTTTGCCCGTTACACAAAACTTACTTAATAACCCTTGCCAATCCTCTAACCCAATATATCTTCTTGATAATCCTGAGCCTATAAATAGAAAAGGTCCTGCAGGTCGAGATTTTAATATTTCAGTTAATTGATCTTTCATTTATCAAAGAGTCTTTTTTAGAAATGAATGCTTGTTAATATAACCCATGTTTATATCAGCGACTATAGCTCTCCCACACATTATTGTGTCCATAGGATGCATCAGTTAAATGATATGAAATGGCGGAAGATCACAGGAGTTGAACCTGCCCGGCACCGCTGGCGGCACCAACTGGATTTGAAGTCCAGCCGCCTCACCGGAGACGACGATCTTCCTAGCCTCGATTGCTACATGGAGGCGGTGCGCAGTATACCTGGTTTTTCGCTTGTACCAAACAATGCTTTCCCCTTTCCCCAATGAATCCTTCAATACTATTAGCACGATCAATTAAATCGTTCACTTACCACGCGTTTAGCACTTCTTAGCCTCTTTGAATGACCTACCCGCCCTTTATTTCTCACAACCTTAAAAAGCCGGTTTTCGCGATCATAAAAATAGTTTGAAGCAGGAATATTCAGCAGAATCTCGATAGCTGTTCCAACTGCCGTTCCCCTTCTTCATCCACCGGTAAATACACCAGTAGGCGCGCGCCATCACGCGGGGCTGAATACCAGTTCGTTTGCTGCATCTGGATGGTGCCGATTTGTGGGTGAATAAATTGCTTCCGATGGTTTTCAATCGCGCGTACTTCATAACGCTGCTGCCACAGGGCTTTAAATTCTGCCGAGACAGAGAAAAAGCACTCCAGTAATGCCTCCCAGCGTGGCTCGCCTCGGTGTTCTGCCATCCCAGCCCGGAAGTAGCCGACAAATAACGGCAAAATGTACTCTTTGTCACCAAGGCGGCGGCTCCAGTTATCGTTAGTCAGATACTGGTAAATGCAGTTGCGTTCATCAACCGGAACGGCATCCAGATCCACTCCCATTAGCAGACAAAAATTGCGGTTGTAACCAATAAGATCGAAGTTGGGCTTTTGCATGCTGGCCGGATTTGGCATCAGTGCATCAAGTAAGCGGCGAGATGCGGGGCTGAGATTTTCACACAGCGCAGCGGCGGGAATCTCTGCCGGTGATAAGCCCGCGAGAATAAATAAATGACGTGTCTCAACGGGAGAGCATTGCAACGCGCTAGTGATAGCCGTCATCACGCTGACGGAGGGGTTCACATCCCGTCCTTGCTCAAGCCAGGTGTACCAGGTCACACCAACGTCTGCCAACAGCGCGACTTCTTCACGGCGCAGCCCTGGCGTGCGGCGGCGGCCACTGCGGGGTAAACCGAGACGTTGAGGGTCAAGACTTTCACGCCGGGTGCGTAAAAAAGCCGCCAACATTTTTCGATTGTCTTCCAGGGTGGTAGTGCGCTGGTCAAGTTTTGTGATGGTTGTCACGGAAAACTCCAGAAGGGTAGTGCCAATACCAGTATAAGCAAGAACTGGTACCCGTTTAAACATTGGGGGATGCTACGCCGGTATCCTGAACCGTGCAATGGAGCACATGATGAGAATTCCCCCTTTTTCCCTTGGACGAGCAGGTTTGATTTTGCTTCTGACAAGCCAGATGTTGCCGCTTATTGATACGTCGATTACCAACGTGGCCCTGGACTCGATCACCCAGTCATTGGGTACCAGCCATACAGAGTTGGAACTTATTGTGGCGCTCTATGGGGTGGCCTTCGCCGTTTGTCTGGCTGTCGGCAGCAAGCTTGGAGATAACCTGGGCCGCAGGCGTGTTCTGATGTGGGGTGTAGCGTTGTTTGGTATTGCCTCTTTGCTGTGTGGCATTGCCGGCTCTGTTGGAACGCTGCTCGCTGCACGCACGTTGCAGGGCATGGGGGCCGCATTAATTGTGCCGCAGATTTTGGCAACACTTCACGTCACGTTAAAAGGCACCGCTCATACCAAAGCCATTAGCCTTTATGGAGGCATCGGAGGTATTGCTTTTATTATTGGGCAAATGGGTGGGGGATGGCTGGTATCAGCAGATATCGCCGGGCTTGGCTGGCGTAACGCCTTTTTTATTAATGTCCCGATTTGCATCTTTGTATTGATGGTAGGAAAGCGTTATTTGCCGGAAACCCGTAGTGAAAGCGTTTCGCGTATCGATTGGCAGGGGACTTTTTGCCTGGCGTTAATACTCTGCTGCCTGCTCTTTCCTATGGCACTTGGCCCAGAACTACACTGGCCATGGCAGATGCAAGCTGCGTTGATAGCGATTATTCCACTTGGTTGGTGGATGCGTTCCGGAGCATTAAGCCAGCAACAACGTGGCCTACAGCCTTTGCTTCCACCGCGATTGCTTAAACTCACCAGCATTCGTTTTGGCATTTTGATAGCCGTTATGTTCTATACCTGCTGGTCGGGCTTTATGTTTTGCATGGCTTTAACGCTACAGGCTGGGCTGGGAATGGCTCCGTGGCAGTCGGGTAACAGCTTTATTGCCCTTGGAGTAGCCTATTTTATTTCAGCTTGTTATGCCCCAAAACTGATTGCACGCCATTCCATGAGCACGATTTTGCTGGCTGGCATTGTGGTGCAGGTGGCTGGGCTATTGGCGCTCATTGCTACGTTACAACACTTTGGTCACAGTGCTGGCGCGTTAGCTGTCGCCCCTGCAACATTGTTGATTGGCTACGGGCAGGCGCTGATCGTTAACAGTTTTTATCGCCTCGGGATGCGTGACATCGCCCCTAATGATGCCGGCGCGGGGAGTGCGATTTTAAGTACGCTGCAACAATCAACGCTTGGACTTGGCCCGGCAATCCTCGGTGCGTTGTTCCTGCATTTCCGTGTGCTGAGCAATGGTGACTATGTGGAGGCGATGATGGGATTCTTGCTGGTCGAAGCGTTGGTTATGCTGGTATTGGCGGGGGTGACGCTGATGAGCCGTCGCCAGCTTCATTCTCCTGTGCTTTGCAAGCCCGTGATTTCAGAGAAGTGATACGCAGGACGTTACGATAATAGAAAGCCGCCTTTTATGAAGGCGGCTTTCTTGTTTGTGCTGATACTGAAAGGGAGTTAGCGGAATGTCTACGCCTTATCCCTTCATCCAAATTCTAAGCCCATCGAGGAACATTTGAGTTGCCAGCATGACCAATACCAGGCCCATCAGGCGCTCCAGCGCGTTAACGCCTTTTTCCCCGAGTAAGCGTAAGAACAGCGATGATTGCAGCAAAATTACCACGGTGCCGCCCCAGGCCAGCATCAACGCAGCAACCAGGTGCCCCATCTGGTTTGGATACTGGTGTGATAACAGCATTAATGTTGCCAGTAACGTTGGCCCGGCAACCAGCGGAATAGCCAGCGGCACGATAAATGGCTCTTCGCCAGCAGGCAGGCCAGAGGCGTTGCCTTCATGGCTTGGGAAGATCATTCGGATGGCAATCAGGAACAGGATAATCCCGCCAGAAATCGACACGCTTTCCGCACGCAGGTTAAGAAACGCAAGGATTTTTTCCCCGGCAAACAGGAAGATCAACATGATGATCAGTGCAATAAGCAGCTCGCGGATCATGATGGCCCGGCGGCGCTTCGGCTCAGTATGCTTGAGCACTGACATAAAAATCGGCAGGTTCCCCAACGGGTCCATAATCAGGATTAACAATACTGCCGCAGAAATGATTTCGGTCATGAATAGTTGTCTCTAATAAGTTGTATTTCTAATAGCTTGCAGATCATTGATTAATTTCACTTGCGACTTTGGTAGCATTTTGTAATGTGGGACATATTCCCTTGAATGCACTCAACGCAAATACCTCTGCAGGATTAGTCGCTATGAAAAATGTTGGTTTTATCGGTTGGCGCGGTATGGTCGGTTCCGTTCTCATGCAACGCATGGTTGAAGAACGCAATTTTGACGCCATTCGCCCAGTTTTCTTCTCCACTTCTCAGTTAGGCCTCCCGGCCCCATCTTTTGCAGGCCAGAACAACGGCACACTGCAAGATGCCTACGACCTGGAAGCGCTGAAGGCACTGGACATTATCATTACCTGCCAGGGCGGCGATTATACCAACGAAATCTATCCAAAGCTTCGTGAAAGCGGCTGGCAAGGTTACTGGATTGATGCTGCATCTTCACTGCGTATGAAAGATGACGCGATTATCATCCTCGACCCGGTTAACCAGCACGTTATTCAGGAAGGTCTGAATAATGGCGTGAAAACCTTTGTTGGCGGTAACTGCACCGTTAGCCTGATGCTGATGTCCCTTGGCGGCCTGTTTGCAAACGACCTGGTTGACTGGGTTTCTGTTGCGACTTACCAGGCGGCATCCGGCGGTGGCGCGCGCCATATGCGTGAACTGTTGACCCAGATGGGCCAGTTGCATAGCCACGTTGCCAGCGAGCTTGCTGATCCTGCATCTGCCATTTTGAACATCGAACGTAAAGTGACTGATCTGGCTCGTAGCGGCAGTCTGCCAACGGATAACTTCGGTGTGCCATTGGCTGGCAGCCTGATCCCATGGATCGACAAGCAGCTTGATAATGGTCAGACCCGCGAAGAGTGGAAAGGCCAGGCTGAGACCAACAAAATCCTTAATACCGGCACTATCATTCCGGTTGATGGCCTTTGTGTCCGTGTTGGCGCGCTGCGCTGCCACAGCCAGGCATTCACCCTCAAACTGAAAAAAGATGTCTCGCTGCCAACCATCGAAGCGATGCTGGCTGGGCATAACGATTGGGTCAAAGTCGTGCCAAACGACCGTGATATCACTATGCGTGAGCTGACGCCTGCTGCGGTAACTGGCACGCTCACTACTCCAGTCGGACGTTTGCGTAAACTGAATATGGGTCCTGAGTACTTGTCTGCCTTCACTGTTGGCGACCAGTTGCTGTGGGGCGCTGCCGAACCGTTACGTAGAATGTTGCGCTTGCTCGCATAATTACACTTACTCACTAAAGGGGCATTGCAGCCCCTTTTTTTATCACGTCATATACCCTTCATACTTCAAGTTATGGGTGTGTTGGTTGCACTCCGTCACCCCAGTCACTTACTTAAGTAAGCTCCTGGGACTCCTGAGTTTAACGCCTTCCCATAACTCGAATTATTTGGGTATACATGAAGCATATGACTTTAGTTGATTAATTTTCGGGAGCAAAACAGAGCGTTGGCTATGCTTTATTCAGGGCGATAAACCGCCATGAAGATTAGTTGGGCGGAACGGCTTGCAGGAAAACAATGTTATTGCCGTCCGTTAGGGTCAATGAATGACAAAAAACAGGACGAAACCATGTCTGTTCATCCAGAAAAAGACGTGATAAATGCGCTAATTGCGGGTCATTTTGCTGATCCTTTTTCTCTGCTGGGAATGCATAAAACTGAAGCCGGGCTGGAAGTTCGTGCCCTGTTACCGAACGCGACAGAAGTGTGGATTATCGACCCGAAGACCGGTGGGAAGGTCGGCAAGTTAGAATGTATTGATTCACGTGGTTTCTTTTGCGGGGTTATCCCGCGACGTAAAAATCTTTTCCGTTATCAACTTGCTGTTGTCTGGCATGGCCATGAAAATCTTATTGATGATCCCTATCGCTTTGGCCCGCTAATTCAGGAGATGGATAGCTGGCTGTTGTCCGAAGGCACGCACTTACGCCCCTATGAAACGCTCGGCGCGCATGCCGACACCATGGACGGCGTGACCGGAACGCGTTTCTCCGTTTGGGCACCTAATGCCCGCCGAGTCTCAGTTGTTGGGCAATTTAACTATTGGGATGGCCGTCGCCACCCGATGCGTTTGCGCCGTGAAAGCGGTATCTGGGAACTCTTTATTCCTGGCGCTCATCCTGGGCAACTCTACAAATTCGAACTGATTGATACCGAAGGGCATCTGCGCCTGAAGGCTGACCCGTATGCGTTTGAGTCGCAAATGCGCCCGGAAACCGCGTCGCTGATTTGTGGCTTGCCTGACAAAACTACCCTTAGCCCTGCGCGCCAGCATGCGAATGGCTTTGATCAGCCAATTTCAATTTATGAAGTACATCTTGGTTCGTGGCGTCGCCATGCCGACAATAATTTCTGGCTCAGTTACCGCGAATTGGCAGATCAACTGGTGCCGTACGTCAAAGAGATGGGCTTTACTCACCTCGAACTGTTGCCGATTAACGAGCACCCGTTCGATGGCAGTTGGGGGTATCAGCCACAAGGTTTATACGCGCCAACACGCCGCTTCGGTACGCGTGAAGACTTCCGCTACTTTATTAATGCCGCGCATGCTGCGGGCTTAAACGTTTTGCTGGACTGGGTTCCAGGGCATTTCCCGACTGACGATGCTGGGCTTGCGAAGTTCGACGGCACCTCGCTGTATGAACACGGCGATCCGCGCGAAGGATATCACCAGGACTGGAACACGCTGATTTACAACTATGGGCGGCGTGAAGTCAGCAACTATCTGGTGGGCAACGCACTGTACTGGATTGAACGCTTCGGTATTGATGGCTTACGCGTTGATGCGGTGGCATCGATGATTTACCGCGATTACAGCCGCCAGCCTGGCGAGTGGATCCCGAACGATAAAGGCGGGCGTGAAAACCTCGAAGCGATTGAATTCCTGCGCAATACCAACCGTATTATTGGCGAGCAAACGCCGGGTGCGGTGACCATGGCTGAAGAGTCTACCGATTTTACTGGCGTGTCGCGGCCACCTTCCATGGGGGGGTTAGGTTTCTGGTTTAAATGGAACCTCGGCTGGATGCACGACACGCTCGATTACATGAAACTCGACCCGGTGCATCGCCAGTATCATCACGACAAGATGACTTTTGGCATGTTGTACAACAGCACCGAAAACTTCGTACTGCCTTTGTCGCACGATGAAGTGGTACATGGCAAAAAATCCATTCTCGACCGTATGCCGGGTGATGCCTGGCAGAAATTTGCCAACCTGCGTGCTTACTACGGTTGGATGTGGGCTTTCCCCGGCAAGAAACTGCTGTTTATGGGCAATGAATTTGCCCAAGGGCGAGAGTGGAACCACGACAGTAGTCTCGACTGGCATTTGCTGGAAGGCGGCGACAACTGGCACCACGGCGTGAAACGCCTGGTACGCGATTTAAACCACACATATCGCCACCACGCCGCGATGCATGAACTGGATTTTGACAGCTATGGTTTTGAATGGCTGGTGGTTGAAGACAACATTAATTCCGTCTTTATCTTTGTGCGCCGTGATTCAAAAGGCAATGAAATCATTGTCGCCAGTAACTTCACCCCGGTGCCGCGCTACAACTATCGCTTTGGCATTAATCAGCCAGGTCGCTGGCGCGAGGAGCTGAATACAGACTCAATGCATTATCACGGCAGTAATGCCGGAAACAGCGGTGCCGTGCAGAGCGATGCTATTCCAAGCCACGGTCGCGAGCACTCCCTGAGTCTGACACTACCTCCGCTTTCGACTATCTGGTTGGTACGGGAGGCTGAATGACGCAACTCACTGCCGGGAACCCGGCTCCGTATGGTTCGTTTTTTGATGGCAAAGGCGTCAATTTCACGCTGTTTTCGGCTCATGCAGAAAAAGTCGAACTCTGCGTTTTTGACGAACACGGCCACGAGCGGCGTTATGACTTGCCGGTGCGTACAGGCGACATCTGGCATGGTTATTTGCCCGATGCAAAGCCTGGCCTGAAATATGGCTATCGCGTCCATGGCCCGTGGGATCCGCAAAACGGGCATCGTTTTAACCCGGCAAAACTGCTGCTAGACCCTTGCGCTCGAGTGGTTGTTGGCGGTGTCGATAACCACCCGCATCTTCACGGTGGCTATGACGAGCCGAATCTGGAAGACAGCGGCCCACACATGGCGAAATGCATGGTGGTGCGCGATAAGTTTGACTGGGAAGGCGACGAACACCCGCGTACCCCTTGGGGTGACACCGTTATTTACGAAGCGCATGTTCGTGGGTTGACGCTTCTACACCCTGAAATACCCGAAGAGCTGCGTGGTACTTATGCCGCACTCGGCCATCCAGTGATGATTAACTATTTCAAACGCCTCGGGATCACGGCGCTTGAACTGATGCCTGTCGCGCATTTTATCACTGAGCCGCGCGTCGCCCACTTAGGGTTAAGCAACTATTGGGGCTATAACCCGCGTTCGTTTTACGCCGTCGAAGGTTATTACGCAGTGAATCATGATCCGCTGGCGGCCGCCAACGAGCTGCGTGGTGCGGTGAAAGCGCTGCACGAAGCGGGCATTGAGGTGATTCTCGACATTGTTCTTAACCACAGCGCGGAACTTGATCGTGACGGTCCAACCCTCTCGCTGAGCGGAATCGATAACCGTAGCTATTATTGGTTAATGGACAATGGTGATTACCAGAACTGGACTGGTTGCGGTAACACCTTGAATTTGAGTACGCCAGGCGTGGTGGCACAGGTGGTGGATTGCCTGCGTTATTGGGTCGACAGCTGTCATATTGACGGGTTCCGCTTCGATCTTGCATCGATCATGGGGCGTACGCCAGAGTTCCGTCAGGATGCACCGTTGTTTGAGGCGATCAAAAACGATCCGATTTTGTCGCAGATAAAGCTGATTGCTGAGCCGTGGGATATTGGCGCGGGGGGTTATCAGGTCGGTAACTACCCGCCGTTATTTGCGGAATGGAACGATCATTTTCGTGATGGCATGCGGCGTTTCTGGCTGCGACAAGATTTATCGTTAGGTGGATTCGCTTGCCGCTTTGCCGGTTCAAGTGATGTCTATCGACATGGGGAGCGTCTCCCTTCGACCAGCATCAATTTAATCACGGCTCACGACGGTTTTACCTTGCGCGATTGTGTCAGCTTCAACCAAAAACACAATGAAGCGAACGGTGAAGACAACCGTGATGGCACCAACAATAACTACAGCAATAACTATGGCTTCGAAGGGCTGGAAGCCTCGCTTTATATTAAAGAACGGCGGCGCGACAGTGTTCACGCCTTGCTCACATTGTTACTGCTTTCTCAGGGTACGCCGATGCTTTTGGCCGGTGATGAACACGGTCACAGTCAGCATGGTAATAACAATGCTTATTGCCAGGATAACCAACTGACATGGCTTGACTGGGAACACTGCAACGATGGCTTAACCACTTTTACCGCGGCATTGATTCATCTACGCAAGACGATTCCGGCATTAACCCGGAATGTCTGGTGGGAGGAAGGCGATGGCAATGTGCGCTGGTGGAATAAAGAGGCTCAACCTCTGAATGCTGACGAGTGGGAGAACGGGGTTCATCGGTTACAAATCCAACTCTCAGATCGTTGGCTTATTACGATTAACGCTACCGAAGAAGTGGCTGACATCGTTCTACCCGAAGGGGAATGGCGTGCTATTCCTCCGTTTGCCGGCGAAGACAACCCGGTGGTAATGGCTGTATGGCATGGTCCCGCGCACGGAGTATGCGTTTTCCAGAAATCATAAAAAAGGAGTCAGTCATGGTTAGGCTTGATAAGAACGATCCTCTGATGTTGGCAAGACAACTGCCAAATAAATCTGTAGCCCTGATTCTGGCTGGTGGGCGCGGTACCCGATTGAAAGATTTAACCTCAACGCGCGCTAAGCCTGCTGTCCACTTTGGTGGCAAGTTCCGCATTATTGATTTTGCGCTGTCCAATTGCATTAACTCGGGTATTCGCCGTATCGGCGTGATTACGCAATATCAGTCACATACGTTGGTTCAACATATCCAACGTGGCTGGTCATTTTTTAGCGAAGAGATGAACGAGTTTGTCGATTTGCTCCCGGCACAGCAACGTGTACACGGTGAAAACTGGTATCGCGGCACGGCTGATGCCGTTACGCAAAACCTCGATATTATCCGCCGCTACAAAGCCGAGTACGTGGTTATCCTCGCGGGTGATCATATCTACAAGCAAGATTACTCACGCATGTTGATAGACCATGTGGAGAAAGGTGCGCGTTGTACCGTGGCATGTATGCCTGTTCCACTCCATGAAGCTTCTGCATTTGGCGTAATGGCGGTTGATAGCGAAGAGAAAATTATCGAATTCGTTGAGAAACCGGCAAATCCGCCGTCTATGCCGGGCGATGACACGAAAGCGCTCGCCAGCATGGGTATCTACGTTTTCGATGCCGATTACTTGTACGAATTGCTGGAAACTGACGACAAAGACGAAAACTCAAGCCACGACTTCGGGAAAGATATCATCCCGTACGTGATGAAATCAGGTTCGGCGTTTGCCCACCCATTCCCGCTTTCTTGTGTGCAATCAGACCCGGATGCCGAACCGTACTGGCGCGATGTTGGTACCCTGGAAGCTTACTGGAAAGCCAACCTCGACCTAGCCTCGGTGACGCCGGAACTGGATATGTACGACCGCGACTGGCCGATTCGCACCCACATGGAACCGTTGCCTCCGGCGAAATTTGTGCAAGACCGCTCCGGCAGCCACGGTATGACGCTGAACTCGCTGGTGTCTGGCGGCTGCATTATTTCGGGCTCCGTGGTGGTTCAGTCAGTGTTGTTCCCCCGCGTGCGCGTTAACTCGTTTTGCAATATTGATTCCTCAGTATTGTTGCCAGACGTCATCGTCGGGCGTTCGTGCCGTTTACGCCGTTGCATTATCGACCGCGCCTGCGTCATTCCTGAAGGGATGGTTGTCGGGGAAAACGCCGAAGAAGATGCACGCCGTTTCTACCGTTCCGAGGAAGGTATTGTGCTGGTGACGCGGGAGATGCTGGCGAAATTACCGAATTAGCAGGCACAGATAGTTGGATTGACCTTCGCGCGGCAAGGGTCGCGCGTTGTATTTTTATCGTTTGGCGTCAGTTTGTTCACGCTACGACTTTCCATATGGGAGCGATAATGCAGGTCTTACATGTATGTTCTGAAATGTTTCCACTGCTGAAAACGGGTGGTCTTGCGGATGTGCTTGGCGCGTTACCGGCGGCACAAATTGCAGGCGGTGTTGAGACGCGAGTCTTGCTGCCTGCTTTCCCTGACATTCGTCGTGGCATTGTTGATGCGCAGGTTGTGGCACATCGCGACACCTTCGCGGGTCATATGACTTTGTTATATGGCCACTTCAACGGCGTGGGAATTTACCTGATTGACGCCCCACATTTATACGATCGTCCCGGTAGCCCATATCACGACACCAATCAGTTCGCTTACACCGACAACGTGCACCGTTTTGCATTGTTGGGTTGGGTCGGCGCTGAGATGGCATGTGGTCTGGACCCCTTCTGGCGCCCGGATATTGTGCATGCGCATGACTGGCATGCGGGCCTGGTACCTGCGTACCTGGAAGCGCGTGGTCGCCCGGCAAAATCGGTATTTACTGTCCATAACCTGGCGTATCAGGGGCTGTTTTACGCCCATCATATGAATGAAATTGATCTGCCCTGGTCGTTCTATGACATGAACGGTCTGGAGTTCAATGGTCAAATTTCGTACTTGAAAGCTGGCCTTTACTATGCTGATCATATTACGGCGGTCAGCCCGACTTATGCCCGCGAGATAACCGAACCGCAATTTGCCTACGGCATGGAAGGACTGTTGCGCCAGCGTCACCGTGAGGGGCGTTTGTCCGGCATTCTCAATGGTGTCGACGAAAAAATTTGGGACCCGGCTCATGACTTGCTTCTGGCTGCTCGCTATACCCGCGACACGCTGGAGGAAAAGGCTGAGAACAAACGCCAACTGCAGGTGGCGATGGGACTGAAGGTTAACGATAAAGCGCCGCTGTTTGCAGTCGTCAGCCGTTTAACCAGCCAGAAAGGCCTGGATTTGGTGCTGGAAGCGTTGCCGGGGTTACTCGAGCAAGGTGGGCAACTGGCGTTACTCGGCGCGGGTGATTCGGTGATGCAGGAAGGATTCCTTGCGGCGGCGGCAGAGCATCCCGGGCAGGTGGGTGTTCAAATTGGTTATCACGAAGCTTTCTCGCACCGCATTATAGGCGGGGCAGATGTCATTCTGGTGCCGAGTCGTTTTGAACCTTGCGGCTTAACGCAATTGTATGGCCTTAAGTACGGCACATTGCCATTGGTGCGGCGTACAGGCGGGCTTGCAGATACCGTGTCTGACAGTTCGCTGGAAAACCTGGCTGACGGTATCGCCAGTGGATTCGTGTTTGAAGACAGTAATGCCTGGTCGCTGTTAAGAGCGATTAGACGTGCCTTCGTGTTGTGGTCTCGCCCTTCGCTGTGGCGATTTGTTCAACGTCAGGCAATGGGCATGGATTTTAGCTGGCAGGTAGCGGCGCATTCCTACCGCGATCTGTACCAACGTTTGCTGTAGCCATCCACCAGGAATCACTGATATGAACGCACCCTTTTCCTATGCTTCACCGACGCTCAGTATTGAGGCTCTAAAGCACTCAATCGCCTATAAACTGATGTTTACGGTTGGGAAAGACCCTGCCATTGCGAACAAACATGAGTGGCTAAACGCCACGTTGTTTGCGGTTCGTGACAGGTTGGTAGAGCGCTGGCTGCGTTCTAACCGTGCTCAGCTATCCCAGGAAGTTCGCCAGGTTTACTATCTGTCGATGGAGTTTTTGATTGGCCGTACGCTCTCTAATGCGCTGCTTTCATTAGGTATTTATGAGGATGTCAAAAACGCACTGGAAGAGATGGGGCTGGATCTTGAAGAGTTGATTGACGAAGAGAACGACCCCGGCCTCGGTAATGGCGGGCTCGGTCGTCTCGCCGCCTGTTTCCTCGATTCACTGGCAACGCTCGGTTTGCCAGGCCGTGGTTATGGTATTCGCTACGACTATGGCATGTTCAAACAAAATATCGTTGATGGCCGGCAGAAAGAGTCCCCGGACTACTGGCTCGAGTACGGTAACCCGTGGGAGTTCAAGCGCCACAACACACGCTACAAAGTGCGCTTTGGTGGACGCGTGCAGCTTGAAGCCAAAAAATTCCGCTGGGTAGAAACTGAAGAAATACTTGCGGTCGCGTATGACCAGATAATCCCTGGCTACGATACCGATGCAACAAACACGCTGCGTCTGTGGAATGCGCAGGCCAGTAGCGAAATTAACCTGGGTAAATTTAACCAGGGCGACTATTTCGCGGCGGTCGAAGATAAAAACCATTCAGAAAACGTCTCGCGCGTGCTCTACCCGGATGACTCGACCTATTCAGGCCGTGAACTGCGTTTGCGCCAGGAGTATTTCCTGGTCTCATCAACAGTGCAGGACATTCTTAGCCGCCATTTCCAGCTACATAAAACCTATGACAATCTGGCGGATAAAATCGCCATCCACCTCAACGACACACATCCGGTATTAGCGATTCCTGAGCTGATGCGTTTGTTAATCGATGAGCATAAGTTCAGCTGGGAAGATGCCTTTGAGGTTTGCTGCCAGGCATTCTCGTACACCAACCACACCTTGATGAGCGAGGCGCTGGAAACCTGGCCGGTAGATATGCTGGGCAAAATTCTGCCGCGCCATTTGCAGATAATCTTCGAGATTAACGACTACTTCCTGAAAACTCTTCAGGAGCAGCATCCAAACGATACCGCTCTACTGGGGCGCACTTCGATTATTGATGAATCCAATGGCCGTAAAGTTCGTATGGCGTGGCTTGCAGTGGTAGTCAGCCACAAAGTGAATGGCGTTTCTGAACTGCACTCCAACCTGATGGTTCAGTCGTTATTTGCTGATTTTGCTGCCATCTTCCCGATGCGTTTTTGTAATAAAACGAACGGCGTGACACCACGTCGCTGGCTGGCTTTGGCTAACCCATCGCTTTCAGAAGTGTTGGATGAAAATATTGGCCGCACCTGGCGTACCGATCTTAGCCAGTTGAACGACCTGAAACAGCATATTGATTACCCAACGGTGCACCAGGATGTGCGCAAGGCGAAGCTTGCCAACAAGAAGCGTCTGGCAAGTTACATCGGCCAGCAGCTCAATGTGGTAGTCAACCCAAATGCGCTGTTTGATGTGCAGATCAAACGTATTCACGAGTACAAACGTCAGTTAATGAACGTGCTGCATGTGATCACGCGCTACAACCGCATTAAGGCCGATCCGACAGCCGATTGGGTGCCGCGCGTGAATATCTTCGCCGGTAAAGCGGCGTCGGCGTATTACATGGCAAAACACATTATTCACCTCATCAATGATGTGGCGGCGGTGATCAACAACGATCCGGACGTGAAAGATCGCCTGAAAGTGGTGTTTATCCCGAACTACAGCGTTAGCCTTGCGCAGATCATTATCCCTGCGGCGGATCTCTCCGAGCAGATCTCTCTGGCGGGAACTGAAGCATCCGGCACCAGTAATATGAAGTTTGGCCTGAACGGCGCGCTGACTATCGGCACGCTGGATGGGGCAAACGTCGAAATGCTGGAGCATGTGGGGGCAGATAATATCTTTATCTTTGGTAATACGGCGGAAGAGGTCGAAACGCTACGGCGCGAAGGCTATAAGCCGCGTGAGTATTACGAGAAAGATGAAGAGTTGCACCAGGTGCTGACGCAAATCGGTACGGGTACCTTTAGCCCGGGTGAGCCAACGCGCTACCGTGACCTGCTGGATTCACTGATCAACTTTGGTGACCACTATCAGGTGCTGGCAGATTACCGCAGCTATGTGGATTGCCAGGACAGGGTAGATGAGCTGTATCGCCAGCCGGAAGAGTGGACGATCCGCACGATGCACAATATCGCCAATATGGGGTATTTCTCATCCGACAGGACGATTCAGGAATACGCCGATGAGATTTGGCATATTAAGCCGGTGAGATTGTAATTTACAAAAAGGAAAGCCGCCCCGAGGGGCGGCATCCATGCTTACTTGCCCGAAACGTTGATTGTCATCTGAATGGCGTTACCGGAAATATTCCAGCCACCTTTCCCTGACGACATTAGCGCAGCGGTTACAATAAGCACGATACAAAGGTATCGTTTCATTGTGCGGTCCATGCAAAAGACCGCATCACGGCCACACCACTGGCGATATCGCCGTGATAACAAGCACTGAGGTGTGCCTGCGTACACGGTCGTGAAATAGCCTTCTCTAAAGCCAGCGCCCGCTTGCTTAGGGCGGCGAAAAGGGCCGAGTAGACTATATACAATTGCTCCGTAAACGTAACCGCGTACCCTTGACAATTAGGAATGATTCGGTTAATTTTTCGACCACTGAGGTGTGCCTGCTCTGCTCGAGCAACACAGTAAAAATCGTTGGAAAGGCCGCTTAACCTGACCAACACCAATAAAAAAACCGCCATTCAAGAAAGGCGGTTTTTTTATGTCCGAAATCTGACTTCTTTGTACTAGCACAACTCCAGTTGCACATTATTCTCGGCAATCACCTGCATCACGCCTGCTGGTGGAATGGCATCGGTATATACCGCATCCACCAAAGCAATACTGCCCAGATTCACCATCGCATTACGGCCAAACTTCGAGTGATCGACAACCAACATCACGCAGCGTGAGTTTTCAATGATGGCGCGTTTGGTGCGAACTTCGTGATAATCAAACTCCAGCAGCGAACCGTCACCGTCGATGCCGCTAATCCCCAGAATGCCGAAATCCAGGCGGAACTGAGAGATAAAATCGAGTGTCGCCTCGCCGATAATGCCCCCGTCGCGGCTGCGTAATTCGCCGCCGGCCAGAATAATGCGGAAGTCTTCTTTAACCTTGAGCGTGTTAGCCACGTTCAAGTTATTGGTTACCACGCGCAAATTGCTGTGATTCAACAACGCATGAGCGACGGCTTCCGGTGTGGTGCCGATATCAATAAACAGCGTGGCACCGTTAGGGATCTGGCTGGCAACCTTTTGCGCGATACGCTCTTTTTCCGCCGTCTGGGTCGCCTTACGATCGTGCCACGGCGTATTCACAGAACTTGAAGGCAGAGCGGCGCCACCGTGATGGCGCATGATCAGATTCTGGTCTGCCAGATCGTTTAGATCGCGACGAATAGTTTGCGGGCTGACTGCAAACTGTTCGACGAGCTCTTCGGTACTGACATAGCCTTGTTTTTTAACCAATTCGACAATCGCATCATGACGTTGTGTTTGCTTCACGCTGTTTTATTCTCCTGAAATGCTATGTTCGTTTTCGCGCATGCATTGTATCAACCAGCGCCATCGCGAGCCCAACAACCAGGCCGGTGATGTGTGCAGCGTTGGCGATCGACATTCCTAAAACATCGAAAAATCCTATCACAATCCACAATAACGCAAAGCCCATCAGGCCGCGCTGCATATAGATGCCGCTTTCTGGATCGCGTTCGCCACGTAGCCAGACATAACCCATCAGCGCATAAACCACGCCGGATAAGCCACCAAACAACGGGCCGCCGAATTTCGCCTGCACGAAACCGCTCAACAGTGCAGAAACCAGCGTTAATGTGATGAGTTTACCGCTGCCGAGGCGCTTTTCCACCGGGCCGCCGAGATACCACCACCACAGCAAGTTAAACGCGATATGCATAATAGAAAAGTGCATCAACGCATGGCTGAAATAGCGCCACAATTCATAGTGCAAACTGTCTTTGTATGGCCAGGCTAACCAGGTCATGACCGCACGATCGCCTACGATTTGCATCAGCAGGTAGACCAACACACAGGCGGCCATAATGACCATCGTGAAGGGGCCCGCTTTTTGCGAAATTGTGGCCAGGAAAGGGTAGCGCTGATAACGCAAACCACCACCTGTATGACCTGTATTCCAGCTTGCTGCCAGATAGCGTGAGTCACCAGGGTTTGCGAGGAATTGTTCAAGCTCGGCACGAACGCGCGATTCCTGGCTGTCGTTTGCCAGCCAGATATCCGTTTGTTCATGGGTTTGAATTGTGAGGATAATCCCCTGCGTCGCCATATAGTCGACAAATGCCTGCGCGACTCGCGGGTTGGCAAACGAGGTAATCATGATCATAGGTTTTCTACTAAATCCGTACAGAAAAAAATGATTATACCCGCAACGTCTCTATTCCCTGACGATTTAAGATGCGCCATGTTCGACTTCAGCCGGGAAATGACGATGCCATGCGTCAAAACCACCATCGACGCTATACACCTGATCGTATCCTTGTTGCAGCAAATACTGCGCCGCACCTTTACTGCTGTTGCCGTGATAGCACATCACCATGACGGGTGTTTCAAAATCGGTTTGCTGCATAAAAGCGACAAGACGGTCGTTGGTCAGATGGAACGCGCCCGGCGTGTGGCCCATCGCAAAGCTTTGTGGATCGCGGATATCCACTAACACAGCGTGTTTTTGCTGCAACTTCTGGTGCGCTTCTTCCACACCAATACACTCAAAAGTTTCCATGGTTTTGCTCGTCATTTTATTGAATTGCCTTGCGCTGTATTAAGGGAATCTCCCCCTCTGCCTGCTGATATACCCGTCGCCCTTCAAGTTGCAGGGTTGTTGGCTGCCCTCATTCACCCGAATCACTTACTACAGTAAGCTCATCGGGCTTCATTCGTTTGCCGCCTACCTGCATCTTGAAGTAGCTCGAGTATATTAACGTCATTATGTTATCCATATCACGCAGTAATGTTTTTTTTTCGTTACAAAGCGCGCGTACTCTTGCTAGTATGAGCGATAACGAACATATTTGAACTTTAACGAAAGCGTGTGAGGGCAACATGGAAACTAAAGATCTGATTGTGATTGGCGGAGGAATTAACGGGGCAGGTATCGCCGCTGACGCCGCAGGCCGTGGTTTATCCGTGTTGATGCTCGAAGCGCAGGATCTGGCCAGTGCTACATCATCTAATAGCTCTAAATTGATTCACGGTGGCCTACGCTACCTGGAACATTACGAGTTTCGTTTAGTGAGCGAAGCATTAGCCGAGCGCGAAGTGCTGCTCAATATGGCGCCACATATCGCCTTCCCAATGCGCTTTCGTTTGCCACATCGCCCACATCTGCGCCCGGCGTGGATGATTCGAATTGGCCTGTTTATGTACGATCATTTGGGTAAACGCACCAGTTTGCCTGCCTCTACCGGTTTGCGTTTTGGTGCAGATTCGGTGCTGAAACCGAATATCGTGCGCGGTTTCGAATATTCTGACTGCTGGGTAGACGATGCTCGCCTGGTTCTGGCGAACGCACAAATGGTGACGCGTGAAGGTGGGGAAGTGAAAACACGTACCCGCGCAACCAGAGCTCGTCGTGAAAATGGCCACTGGATTGTTGAAGCCCAGGATATCGATACCGGCGAAACCTTTACCTGGCGCGCTCGTGGCCTGGTAAATGCCACCGGTCCGTGGGTGAAGAACTTCTTTGATGATGGTCTGCAACTGCCTTCGCCATACGGTATCCGATTGATCAAAGGCAGCCATATCGTGGTGCCACGTGTGCACAACCAGAAGCAGGCTTACATTCTACAAAACGAAGATAAGCGTATCGTGTTCGTGATTCCGTGGATGGATGAGTTTTCTATTATTGGTACCACCGATGTGGAATATAAGGGCGATCCGAAAGATGTTCACATCGACGACAATGAAATTAATTACCTGCTGAATGCTTATAACGCACACTTCAAAAAGACACTAAGCCGCGAAGATATCGTCTGGACATATTCGGGCGTGCGCCCACTTTGCGACGATGAGTCTGATTCACCGCAGGCGATCACGCGTGACTACACGCTCGATATCCATGACGAGCAGGGCAAAGCACCGCTGCTGTCTGTGTTTGGCGGCAAGCTCACAACCTATCGTAAACTCGCCGAACACGCGCTGGATAAACTGAAAGGCTATTACCCAAAAATGGGCCCGGCCTGGACCAAAGGCAGTACGTTGCCGGGTGGCGATATCAATGGCGACCGTGATGATTACGCCGCGCAGTTGCGCCGCCGTTACACGTTCCTGACAGAAAGCCTGGCACGCCGTTTCTCACGTACTTACGGTAGCAACAGTGATTTGATTCTGGGCAGAGCCACCAGCATCAGTGATTTAGGTGAAGATTTCGGACATGAGTTTTACGAGGCCGAATTGCGCTACCTGGTTGAGCATGAGTGGGTGCGTGGTGTTGATGATGCCATCTGGCGTCGTACCAAATTAGGGATGTGGTTGACCGAAGAACAGCAGGCAAGGGTGGCGCAGTGGCTAGTAAAGCGGGGCGTTAAGGCGAAGTTATCGCTGGCGTCTTAAAACTCTTAAACAGTCCTCTCCCTTAGGGAGAGGATTATTTCTTAAACTCCGTAACCCATCATCTTCAGCAATTTCTGCGCATGCTGCACCGCATCTTGACGATGCGCGACACCCAGCTTCTGATACAAATTACGAATGTGCGTTTTAATCGTCGTGGCCGCAACATCCAGCTCTCCGGCGATTTGTTCATTGCTGTAACCCGAATAAATCAGCCCTAAAACCTGCCATTCGCGCTGAGTCAGTGGACTGGTACGAATAAGCTCCGGTACTTCAGGGTGCGTCAGTAAACGGTTAACAAAGTTCTCATCAAAATGGGCGAACTTATGGCGATGGTGCTGGTTAATTTCCCGCAAAATGCGCTGCGCGCGATGTTGATCTAACTCAGGCAGTGTGTTGAGTTGGATTAATTGGCGCAACTGCTGCGCCATCGCTTCACCTTCAATGACGAAGTGGCTGATAAACCCTGTACGGTTAGCTAAAGCGAGTGCTTCCAGCAACACGCGCTGCGCATCGCTTTTACGCCCCGCCTGCCAGTAAAGCTGGTTCAACAACAGCAGGTTGCGGTTAAGATCGCTCATTAAACGCAGGCTGCGCGCATTTTCGTTTAACTCTTCGAGCACCATTTCGGCGGGTTCGAAATCACTCAGCAAAATTTGTGCACGTGCGATATTACGCCACTGGCTTTGCAGGAAATGGTTATTGGCAAACTCCGGCTTCGGCGTCAGGCGCAGCCAGTTGGCGGCAGATTTTTTATCCCCCGTCATTTGCCAGTAAATCACCCGCACTTTGTCGGCGTTGGAAACCCAGTCGCTGTGGAACGAGCCATTGCCCAACAAATTTTCCAGGCGGTTCAGGTGATTACGCGCATTGTCCAGGTCGCCTCGCGCCAGTGAACATTGCACTAACAACGCCATGCACTGTAATTGCTGTTGTGGCTGATAACCTGAAAGTACTTCCAGACCCATGCGAGTGGTTGCTTCAGCTTCATCCAGGCGCGACCATGCCCACAGGAGTTGCGCACGAATACGGAGCAGGAACTCATGTAAGGGGAGTTGCTCAAGGTGCTGCTCTTCAATCAGCGCAAAGGCTTTTTCCTGGCATTCCCATGCAGACTGAAGGAAGCCTTGTGCCAGTAAGATTTCGCTCTGCTGACATAAGCCCCATAACGCGTAATGCCACATATCGTGGCGGCGCGCCATCTGCTCAGTTTGCTGCATAACAGACAACGATTTGGTGAGCTCACCTTTGCAGTGCAGCACTTCACCGTGAACTGATGTTGCGACAATACGGCTGTAGAAGCTAGCAAGCGGCAGCATGTCGAGAGCAATCATGGCCAGACGTTCTGCTTCGTCAGGGTTGCCGTCATTAATGGCAACCTGGGCACGCAGGGCGTTGAATTCGCCATGCATGACATCGTCCATCACGACATTCATTTCTTGTTCAGCACGCGCCAGAAGCGTGTTCACTTCGCTGTAGCGATGTTGGCTTTGCATCAGCCACGCCTGAAGCAAAACAAGTTTTGGGTTTTCCAGTAGGCTTTCCCACGGCAGCGCTTTTAACGACTCTTCCAGCAACGTGAGTTCACTATGATTAAACAGTGCCCAGGCATGATGCAGCAAGATATCGCGCAGCAGGCTGGCATCGCCTGCGGCAAGGGCGTGGTGAATAGCTTCGCTTGGGAAGCCCTGTGCCATCCAGCTTTCTGCGGCGGCGCGGTGAATATCCGGAAGTTCTGTCGCCAGTTCCCATTGGCAGCGCTGACGCAAGAAATTGCCAAACAGTGGGTGAAAACGGAACCACTCGCCGCTGTCATCCATGCGTTGAATGAATAATCCCTGTCGTTCGGTTTCTTCAAGGCGCATCTGGCCGTTTTCTTCGCCCGTGACGCGAACAATCAATGCATCGTTCATCGAACGCAGGACTGAGCTACGCAGCAGGAAGTTACGCGTTTGCGCATCGACATTATCCAGCACTTCATCGGCCAGATAGTCGGATAAGTGGCTGGCATTAATGCCCGAAAGACGGCGCGCAGAGTGATGCGCCGATGAGTTGCTGTTCTGGCGTGCGGAAAGCGCGATTAATTGCAGTGCGGTTGCCCAGCCCGCGACATCATCACACAGGCTGTTGCTGTCGGTATGTTCGAGTGGAGAATTCAGCCGATGGTCAAAGAATTGTTTCGCTTCCGGATGTGTAAATGCAAGTTGCTGGCTACCAATTTCCAGCAGCTGATCGCGCACGCGTAAATTGGCGATTCCCAGCTGTGGCAAATTGCGCGACAACACGACCAGCGTCATATTTTCTGGCTGGTGGCGAATGAAAAAGCGCATAGCTTCATGAATTACAGGGTTAGTAATTAGATGGTAATCATCAATCACTAAAAATAGTGGGCGATGCCATTCCACCATTTCAATAAAGAGCTGTGCGAATAAGGCTGTCAGACTTGAGTATTGGCGTTTTTGCACCATCACTTCGCTGGTCACACAATGACCAGATGTAGCTTGTTGAATAGCCGCTATCAAATAGCTGGCGAATCGTTCTTGTTGGTTATCACCCTCATCCAGAGAGTACCAACCTAGCTCATTTTTCCCTGCCGCCCACTGAGAAATCAGTGTGGTTTTCCCATAACCCGCCGGGCTGGTGATTAGCGCCAGCCGATAGTTATTAGCTGTTGATAATTTCATCAACAGCCGGTCGCGGACCACTGTATTTTCCAGACGAACTGGACGACTTAATTTGGAGGGGATCAGCATGGTCAATCACTTCACTGTGTATGAGATATGCACGAATGCGATTTTTTTCACGCTTCGTAATTAATACTAACTACAAGGTCGACCAGATTGCGGCTTATTGCAAGATTGTTAAGGGTTTCAGACGTTGTAAGTTGCACTTTGTCACAAATCTATTGATTAGATGAATCCAATCGAGGCGTAGAGTTGGTCGAAGCAAAAATTCAGTGCTGGTGGGCATTCTGCCAGCAAGCACCTACCGTTAAGTGGCGGCGATCACATTTCTAGCTACTCCCCGCTACTCCTCCCTCCCTAATCCCCCTCAGGAGGAGGAATAAGCCCAGGCCACCCGGCACACTAACGGGTAATGAAATTAGAACATCACAGGACCCGAGCCCCTATGTCACAGACGACCTTCAATAAAGCACAATTTCAGGCTGCACTGACACGTCAGTGGCAGCGATATGGACTGCACTCAGCCTCAGAAATGACCCAGCAACAGTGGTGGCACGCCGTGAGTGGTGCGCTGGCAGAACTGTTGGTGTCGCAGCCTGTGGCTAAACCTGAGAAGAAGCAGCGCCACGTTAACTACATCTCAATGGAGTTTTTGATTGGTCGTCTGACGGGCAACAACTTGCTGAACCTTGGCTGGTATCAGGAAGTGGCGGATGAACTGAAAGCATTCGATATCAACCTGACTGATTTGCTGGAAGAAGAGACCGACCCGGCGCTAGGCAATGGTGGCCTGGGGCGTCTTGCTGCATGCTTCCTGGACTCTATGGCAACGGTTGGCCAGTCTGCGATTGGTTACGGCCTGAATTACCAGTACGGCCTGTTCCGCCAGTCGTTCAAAGACGGCCAGCAGATGGAAGCGCCCGACGACTGGAAGCGCGGCAGCTACCCGTGGTTCCAGCATAACTCGGCGCTCGACGTGCAGGTCGGCGTCGGCGGCAAAGTGTTGAAAGACGGTAAAACCGTGCGTTGGGAACCGGCGTTTATATTCCATGGCGAAGCCTGGGATCTGCCTGTTCTCGGCTATCGTAACGGCGTGGCGCAACCGCTGCGTTTGTGGCAGGCAAAACATGCGCATCCTTTTGACCTCACCAAATTCAATGACGGCGATTTCCTGAAAGCAGAACAACAGGGTATCGACGCTGAAAAACTGACGAAAGTACTCTACCCGAACGACAACCACCTGAACGGCAAGAAGCTGCGCCTGATGCAGCAGTATTTCCAGTGTGCGTGTTCAGTGGGCGATATTTTACGTCGTCACCATCTTGCGGGCCGCAAGCTTTCTGAACTGGCGGAGTTTGAAGTCATTCAGCTTAACGACACGCACCCGACTATCGCCATTCCTGAACTGCTGCGCGTATTAATCGACGAGCACCAGATGAGCTGGGACGACGCTTGGGCCATCACCAGCAAAACCTTCGCGTACACCAACCACACGTTGATGCCGGAAGCGCTGGAGTGCTGGGACGAGAAACTGGTGAAGGCGCTGCTGCCGCGTCATATGCAGATTATCAATGAGATCAACGCACGCTTTAAGAAACTGGTGACTAAAACCTGGCCGGGTGATGAAGCAGTTTGGGCGAAACTGGCGGTGGTTTACGACAAACAAGTTCGCATGGCGAACATGTGCGTGGTCAGTGGCTTTGCGGTAAACGGTGTGGCGGCGCTGCACTCCGATCTGGTAGTGAAAGACCTGTTCCCGGAATATCACCAGTTGTGGCCGAACAAATTCCATAACGTCACCAACGGCATCACGCCACGCCGCTGGATTAAACAGTGCAACCCAGCGCTTGCTGCGCTGCTCGATAAGAAGCTCAAGAAAGAGTGGGCTAACGATCTGGATGTGCTCGAAGGGCTGGAAAAATACGCTGACGACGCGAAATTCCGCAAAGAATATCGCGACATCAAATACCAGAACAAAGTGAAACTGGCGGCATTCGTCAAAGCGCGCACTGGCATCGTGATAAGCCCGGATGCGTTGTTCGACGTGCAAATCAAACGCCTGCACGAATATAAACGCCAGCACTTGAACCTGCTGCATATCCTGGCGCAGTACAAAGAGATTCGTGAAAACCCAGGTGCTTCCCGTGTACCGCGTGTGTATCTGTTCGGCGCGAAAGCAGCACCGGGTTACTACCTGGCTAAAAATATTATCTTCGCGATCAACAAAGTCGCGCACGCAATCAATAACGATCCGATCGTTGGCGATCAGTTGAAAGTGGTGTTCTTGCCGGACTACTGCGTTTCTGCGGCGGAAGTGATGATCCCGGCGGCGGATATTTCTGAACAAATCTCTACCGCAGGTAAAGAAGCTTCCGGTACCGGCAACATGAAACTGGCACTCAACGGTGCACTGACAGTCGGCACGCTGGATGGCGCGAACGTCGAAATCGCCGAGAAAGTGGGTGAGGAAAACATCTTTATCTTTGGTCACACCGTGGAACAAGTGAAAGCGCTGAAAGCTAAAGGCTATGACCCGGTGAAATGGCGTAAGAAAGACAAAGCGCTGGATGCTGTGCTCAAAGAGCTTGAGAAGGGCATTTACGCTGATGGTGATAAACACGCCTTTGATCAGATGCTGCACAGTATCGGCAAAGAAGGTGGCGATCCGTATTTAGTGATGGCCGATTTCACCGCCTATGCAGAAGCTCAGAAATTAGCTGATGCGTTGTATCTCGACCAGGAGGCATGGACTCGCGCTGCGATTCTGAACACGGCACGTTGCGGCATGTTCAGCTCCGATCGCTCTATCCGTGATTATCAGCAACGCATCTGGCAGGCAAAACGCTAAGGGAACGCATGGACAGCAAACGTCTTGATAACGCCGCTCTTGAGGCGGGAATTAGCCCAAACTACATTAACGCCCATGGCAAACCGCAGGCTATTCCTGCGGACACCAAGCAGCGTTTGCTGGAAGCCATGAGCCGTACCACCACCTTGAAAAAGGTGGCGGTTACGCCGGTCGCAAATGTGCTGGTGTTTACCTCCGGTACTCGCATGGCGACGGTGCTGGAAGGCAACGGTGATTACACCTGGCAACTGACTACCGAAGACGGTAAGCAGCACAAAGGTCATGTGCTGGCGGGCAAAAAACTCACTCTCCCTTCTGCTCTGGCGGAAGGCTATCACGACCTGACGGTCAGCCAGAACGAACACCACTGGCAGTGCCGCGTGATTGTTGCGCCAAAACGCTGTTATGAACCTGCGGCTCTGATGCAGGATGAAAAACTGTGGGGCGCATGCGTGCAGCTCTACACCTTACGTTCCGCGCATAACTGGGGAATTGGCGATTTCGGTGATTTACAGCGCATGCTGGTGGATGTGGCAAAACGCGGCGGGGCATTTATCGGCCTGAACCCAATCCACGCGTTGTATCCTGCAAATCCGGAAAGCGCCAGCCCGTACAGCCCGTCGTCTCGTCGTTGGTTGAACGTGATTTATATCGATGTGAACGCGGTTGATGATTTCTTGCTCAGTGATGAAGCGCAAGACTGGTGGAAAATGCCGGTCACGCAGCAAATGCTTAAAGAAGTTCGTGATGCACAGTGGGTAGATTATTCCACCGTTACCGTGCTGAAGATGGCTGCGCTGCGGATGGCGTGGAAGCAATTCTCGCGGCGCGGGGCGCGTGATGAGCAAGTTGTTACCTTCCAGAAGTTTGTGCAGGAAGGCGGCGACAGCCTGTATTACCAGGCGGCGTTCGATGCGCTGCATGCCTATCAGGTCAAAGAAGATGAAATGCGCTGGGGCTGGCCGGTGTGGCCGGAAGGTTTCCGCGACGCGCACAATCCTGAAGTAAAAGAGTTCTGTACCGAACACAGTGACGAAGTGAATTTCTATCTGTGGCTGCAATACCTTGCCTACGTTCAGTTCGATGCATGCTGGCAAACCAGTCAGGGCTTTAAAATGCCAATCGGTTTGTATCGCGACTTAGCGGTAGGTGTTGCTGAAGGCGGTTCTGAAACCTGGTGTGACCGTGAGCTTTACTGCCTGAAGGCCTCAGTTGGTGCTCCGCCGGATATTCTTGGCCCGCTCGGCCAGAACTGGGGTTTACCGCCGATGGACCCGCATGTGATTACTGCGCGCGCCTATCAGCCGTTTATCGAGCTGCTACGCGCCAATATGACCAGCTGCGGTGCATTGCGTATTGACCATGTGATGTCGATGCTGCGTTTGTGGTGGATACCGTATGGCGAAACCGCAGACAAAGGCGCATACGTGCATTACCCGGTTGACGATCTCCTGTCGATCCTGGCTCTGGAAAGCAAACGCCATAATTGCATGGTGATCGGTGAAGATCTGGGTACTGTACCAGTTGAGATCGTCGGTAAACTGCGCGATAGCGGGGTTTACTCTTACAAAGTGCTCTATTTCGAGCATGACGACGAAAAGCAGTTCCGCTCGCCAAAAGCGTGGCCGAAGCAGTCGATGGCGGTTGCCACCACCCACGATTTACCGACGCTGCGTGGTTACTGGGAAAGCGGTGATTTGACGCTGGGTAAAACGCTTGGGCTTTATCCTGATGAAGAGATGCTGACGGAGTTGTATCAGGATCGTGAGCGTGCGAAACAAGGTTTGCTGGATAGCCTGCACGAATATGGTTGTTTGCCTAAACGAGCAGGGCACAAAGCCTCGCTGATGGCGATGACTTCAACGCTTAATCGCGCAATGCAGCGCTACATCGCCGACAGCAACAGTGCGTTGTTGGGTCTGCAACCGGAAGATTGGTTAGGTATGGCGGAGCCGGTGAATATTCCAGGCACCAGCTACCAGTACAAAAACTGGCGGCGCAAGTTGTCGACATCGCTCGAAGCAATGTTCGCAGACGAAACAGTGAATAAGTTGCTGAAGGATTTGGATAAGCGACGTAAGAAAAGGTGAAGGTGTAATACGCTCTCGCTCTAACTTTCTCCCGAGGCCAGTCTCTTATATACAACTCGCCCTGGCAATCTTGTCGGGGCGAGATCTGTAAGCCCCGCAGGTTTTCCGTTCACCCGTGCGTTCAGTTATCTCTTTAATTCCCGAAAATGGTGAACGTATTAAGGAGTTAACGCCAACTCCTTAATAATCCAGGCGCCCGGCAAATCAATCGCCGCTAAAGCGGTAAACACCGTTTTTCACCCAACATTCGGGGTCGTTCGCGATTCGTTCCAGACGATCGCTCTCTCACGTGGTTCCCGACCACGTGACCCCAACTGAAGGGTAAAAAACGGTGCGATTGAAGCCGGGAACAAGGTCAAAACCGATCTGGCTTTTGACTTTGACTTTCGGGTCCGGCTTAAATCGCCTCCATTTTGACTCCAGGTGGCAGGGGCCAGCCGTCGGGAACGGCTGGAGGGCGCGATCGTCGGGAACGAATCGCAACCGACCCTGACACGGAGGCAAAATGGAGGTTTACCGCTTGCGGCGATTTATTTGCCGGGAGTCCGGGTTCTTAGGGTGGCGACGGTGGCCACCCTAAGACGTTCACCTGTTCCGAGGCGACATAAATACACTTTCGCCTCGTGAACGGAACCTTCTCCGAATTGGCAGGAACTGCCCTTCAAAGTTGCGTATAAGAGACAGCCCAGAATTTGCTCCCTCTCCTGCGGGAGAGGGCCGGGATGAGGGTGAAAATCAGTAGTACGAGTGTTCGCCACGCTGGTGTTCGGTCAAATCACGAACGCCTTTCAGTTCAGGGAACTCTGCCAGCAGTTGCTTCTCGATGCCTTCTTTCAGGGTCACGTCTACCATTGAACAGCCGTTACAACCGCCGCCAAATTGCAGAATCGCAAAACCTTCGTCGGTAATTTCCATCAGCGTAACGCGACCACCGTGGCCTGCCAGCTGTGGGTTTACCGTCGCTTGCAGCATATATTCAACGCGCTCCATCAAAGGCGCATCATCGGAAACTTTACGCATTTTGGCGTTTGGCGCTTTCAGCGTCAGCTGTGAACCAAGCTGGTCGGTGACGAAATCAATTTCAGCATCTTCAAGATAAGGTTTGCTCAATTCATCGACATATGCGGTCAACTGCTCGAATTTGAGGGCAGTATCTGATGCTTCTACCGCATCCGGCGGACAGTAAGAAACCCCGCACTCCGCATTTGGAGTACCAGGATTGATGACGAATACGCGAATTTGCGTCCCTTCTTCCTGACCTGCCAGCAGTTTGGCAAAGTGGGATTGTGCTGTATCGGAAATACGGATCATAACGATTGCTCAATAGTTGACTATTTTAGTCGGTTATAATACGCCCATCATCGAGGGTCTACAAGGTTCGACAAAGGCACCACACCTGGATAGTCGCCGCGCCCTGCTTTTTCAGCATTCGCGCAATTTCCGCCACCGTACTGCCCGTCGTGACGACATCATCCACAATAATTATATGGCGGCCTGCCACGGGAAAATCAACCCTGAAAGCCCCTTTAAGGTTAGTTCGCCGCATTCGGGCGGTGAGTTGGAGCTGTGTTGGCGTTGCGCGAATCCGCCTGATTCCTTTAGGAAAATAGTCACATTGCAGCCAATGTGCAAGGCGTCTTGCCAGCAGGTCACTTTGATTAAAGCCACGGCGCCAGACGCGGCGTGAATGCAGCGGAACACTAACGATGCAATCCGCTTTGTGGTCTCTGGTCGCCAGCACTTTCAGCAGCAGTAAACGCGCTAAAGCCGGAGCCAGCGCCACGGTGGCGTTAAATTTAAAATGCTGAACGAGCTGCTTTAACGGCGAACAATAATCGGTGACAAACACCAGTGAATCCCACGCGGGCGGTTTTTGTAGGCAGCGACCACAGGCCACACGCGTATTGGCGCTGGGCAAACCACAACACGGGCAACAGGGCGGTGGAGAGGGTAATGCTTTGGCGCAGCATGAACAAACTCCCCAATGTGCGCACGCGAGTGGCATCCGGCATAGCCAACACAACCCTGGGATTGTTAGCATATTCGCTTCCTTGCGTAGAAAAATGAGAACAGTAACTGATGAGCAAGCTTTGGTGGCAGACAAAAGGTGAGGGAAAAGTCGATCTTGTGCTGCTGCACGGATGGGGACTGAACGCGGAAGTGTGGCATTACATTACCGAGGAACTCGGCTCGCATTTTCACCTTCATCTGGTCGATTTGCCGGGCTATGGCCGTAGCCAGGATTTCGGCGCGCTGACACTTGAAGAAATGGCTGAAGTTGTACTGGCGCAAGCGCCGGAACGCGCAATCTGGATGGGCTGGAGTTTGGGCGGGCTGGTGGCGAGTCAGATTGCGCTGGGTAATCCCGAACGTGTGAAAGGGTTAATCACGGTTGCATCGTCCCCCTGTTTTGCTGCAAATGACGACTGGCCGGGAATCAAACCGGAAGTGCTGGCGAACTTCCAGCACCAACTAAGCGAAGATTTTCAGCGTACCGTGGAGCGTTTTCTGGCGTTGCAAACGTTGGGTACAGAAACTGCACGGCAGGATGCTCGCCGCCTGAAAGCGGTTGTGCTTGAGCAGCCTATGCCGACTGTAGAAGTGCTAAACGGCGGCCTGGAAATCCTGAAAACGGCAGATTTGCGCGATTCGTTGAGTCAGCTTACGGTGCCGTTCTTGCGCTTATATGGGCATCTTGATGGGCTGGTACCACGTAAAATCGCGGGCTTGCTGGATGAGCGTTGGCCGCAAAGCAAAGCGGTGATTTTCCCGAAAGCAGCACACGCGCCGTTTATTTCGCATCCGCAGGAATTTTGCCGGGTGGTGGTGGAGTTTCAGAAACAGATTTAATAGAAAACGGCGGGGATTGGCCCGCCGTTTTTAGTTTCATGCCCGCAGCGCCCACACTTCCCGAACACATTTCTTACCTTCCGGGCAGCTTTTACAGCTGCCGGTCAGGCAATCACTCGGGTCTTCGGTGATGCGCATCGCTTTGCCCATTGCTTCAAGACGACCTAGCATGGCGTTCACCAATGGCAAAGGTGTGGCGAGCTGTTGGCTAATTTGCGTCGCATCCAGGCGGCCTTGCAGCGCCAGCGCATCACGAATCTCAATTAAACTCGCCATACCTTCTCCTTAGTGGCAATCGCCAGCGCTGCTTTTACAGCAGGGCGCGGTGACTGTTTTACGGGTCGACATGATGCTGACATCCACACGGCTACGCGCCCGGCGCAGGCCGCCAATCAACAGCACGTTGAACAACACTACCGCAAGAATACAGACCAGGCTGAATTGCGGATGGGCACTAAATGTCACTGTCTGGTAGTAAAGCGTGGAAAGTGAATAGGCGATATTCAGCCCCCACAGTACCGAGAACATCATCCAGCCACGGCTTGATTCACGGGCCACTGCGCCCATCACCGAAATACATGGGATGTAGAGCAGAACGAAAATCAGGTAGCTATAGGCCGCAGCCGGGCTGCCAAATTTGCTGCTCATCACGCCCATTGCGCCGCTTGCCATTTCACCATCGCCTTTGCTGGCTTCGATTGGGTTGAGCAGCACGCTCAGGCTAAAGGTGTCTTTCAGGCTTTGCCAGGTTTCACCGGCAGCACTGCCTAACTCGTCGAGCAAGTTGAAGCTTGCAGCATCAAACGGTTCTTCGTGCATGTCTTCAGCGGTGTAAAGCGTGTTCAATGTACCGACAACCACTTCTTTCGCCATTGCGCCAGTAAACAGGCCAACGGTCGCCTGCCAGTTATCTTCGTGGACGCCAATCGGTTTGAGCAACGGGGTCAGCACGCGGCTAACCGATGCCAGCGCCGAATCATTGATGTTGTCCACTTCTTTACCGCTAAACGAGAAGCTATTTAGCGCACCAATGAAAATACTGACGATGACGATAACTTTACCGGCACGCAGCACGAAACCTTTCAGGCGTTGCCAGGTTTGCAGCAGCAGGCTTTTCAGGTGCGGAACGTGATACACCGGCAGCTCCATCACAAACGGTGTTGCTTCACCGCGCATGATGGTGTGCTTGAGCATCAGGCCGGTCAGAATCGCCATCACGATGCCCAGAATATAGAGCGAGAAGACAACCAGCGCGCCTTGCTGCCCGAAGAACGCGGCGGCAAATACTGCAAAGATGGCAAGACGTGCACCGCATGACATAAACGGCGCCATCATGATGGTCATCAGGCGTTCACGCGGGGCATCGAGCGTACGCGCACCCATCACCGAAGGCACGTTACAGCCAAAGCCGACGATCAACGGGACAAATGATTTACCCGGCAAGCCGAGGGATTGCATCAGGCGGTCCATAACGAATGCCGCACGCGCCATGTAACCGGAGTCTTCAAGGAATGAGAGGAACAGGTACATCATGCCGATTTGCGGCACCAGTGGCAGCACGGTGTTGATACCACCACCGATACCTTGCGCTAAGAAAATCGTCAGCCAGCTTGGGAAGTGAAGTGTGGCCCCAATCCACTGAATACCGTGGATAAAGATGGCCGCTGAACCGCCGTCAAAAATGGGCTGCAATGCGCCACCGATGTTAATCGCCAGCAGGAACATCAGGTACATCACCAGCAGGAACACAGGCAAACCGAGGAAACGGTTAAGGATGATTTTATCCATCATTGCTGTTAAACGATGCGGTTCGGCGGTCAGACTGTTGCTGATGGAATCACAGATAGCGGCGATGGTTTGATAACGTGCATCGGCAATCAGCAGTGCTGGATCTTCGTTCTCTTCAGCGAGCTGTGCACGCACCGCGTCCAGTTTGTCAGCGGCATGACCGGCATATTCACGGCTGTAGATATCGCCCTCCAGCATTTGCAGCGCTAACCAACGGCGCTGCTGTGCGGGCATATCGGAAGGCATTTCAGTGGCCAGTTTGTCGGCTTCTTCAATTAATTTTGGCGGATAAAGCACTAAATCGCTATGCGTGTTTGGCTGGCGGCGGTCGATTGCCAGTTTCAGGCCTTCCATGCCACGGCCACGAGTGGAAACCAGCGGTACAACCGGACAACCCAGTCGGGCGGCCAGCGCGTCGATATCAATGCGAATATCTTGCTTCTCGGCGATGTCGAGCATGTTGAGCGCGACGACACACGGAATGCCGAGTTCGAGCAATTGCAGCGTCAGATATAAATTGCGCTCAAGGTTGGATGCATCGACGACATTTATCAGTAAGTCTGCATCACCACTCAGGATGTAGTGGCAGGCAATTTGTTCATCCAGAGAAGTTTGCGATGAAATGGTGGTCAGCGAGTAGGTACCTGGCAGATCAACAAGTGTGACCTGATGCGCAAGCGTTGAAAACTGACCTTCTTTACGTTCTACGGTAACGCCCGCCCAGTTACCCACTCGCTGGCGTGAACCGGTGAGCTGGTTGAACAACGTGGTTTTTCCGGAGTTAGGGTTACCGATTAAGCCGATAGTTAATTTTTTCATTTTTTTCGTGAACTTAAAGAAAATAGCAACGAGCGCGAGCGCTCACCCCGCCAATCAGGCAATGGCTTCAACATGCAGTAATTCGAGATCTTTTTTACGTAGTACCAAACTGACGCGACGTGTTTCGATATGAATCGGATCGCCTAACGGCGCAACACGTACAACGTTGAATGAAGAACCAGGCAACATACCGAGTGATAATAATTTTTGGCGGTATGACGGACTAATTTCGCTGGAAAAGCCGGTAATCTTCCACGCACTACTTGGTAAGAAACGCATAGGACCTACTTAGAGTTGGGCTCGGGTATTTAAAAATATCGTTGGGCATTGAGGAGAAATAACGAACAAATCAATGATAATGAGAATGGTTTCTCTCTTCAATAATTATTTTTGTGGCGAATGACTCGTTTGAATTTATTTTTTCAGGGGGATTTTATTTATTAGAAATGTTGGGTGTATATGCTGTTTTTATATAAAATTGATTAATAACAGTATGTTATGTTTATTTTAAAATGCTAATTTTATTATTTTATCTCTGGTAATGTTGTCATGATATTTCATGTGTTACATGTTTGATAAATATTAGTGATGTTTTTATATTTTTGCGAAAATTGATCTATCGCAAACTCACTCTATTTTCTGAAGAATTATCGCGCATGCTAAAGAAATGTTATTCATTAGCTGCCGGGCATGAAAGAGGCAAATTGTGCTGAATTTAACGCTGGGGAATAGATGCAGGTTTATTCCGCCCCCTCCTGATGAAAGGAGAGGGGGAAATCAGCATTAAGAGTTAACGTTTCTTACCCAATGCTGCTGCCAGTGCATCACTCATCGCGCTGTTGCCTGCGCTACTGCTGTTGGCGTTGTCACGCCCACGAGGTTTCTGCTGTTGTACCGGGCGGCGCTCGTTTTGCTCACGCGGTGCGCTGCTACGACGCGTGGTTTCACCAGGTTGCTCGTCCAGACGCATGGTCAGGGCAATACGTTTGCGCGCCAGATCCACTTCCATGACTTTCACCTTGACGATATCACCGGCTTTCACCACTTTGTGCGGGTCGTCGATGAACTTGTCGGAAAGTGAGGAGATGTGGACTAAACCATCCTGATGCACGCCGATATCGACAAACGCGCCGAAGTTGGTCACGTTCGTGACAGCCCCTTCCAACACCATGCCAGGCTGAAGGTCATTCATGGTTTCAACACCATCGGCAAACTTCGCGGTTTTGAACTCAGGACGCGGGTCACGGCCTGGTTTTTCCAGCTCTTTGATGATGTCGGTAACCGTTGGCACACCAAAACGCTCATCGGTGAAATCACGTGGGCTCAGGCCACGTAACGCTTCGCCGTTGCCCATCAAATCCTGGAGCGCCTGTTCGGTCGCGGCCAGAATGCGTTCAACAATCGGGTACGCTTCCGGGTGAACGGTGGAGGCATCCAGCGGATTATCACCATGGTTAATACGCAGGAAGCCCGCACACTGCTCGAACGCTTTTGGCCCCAGACGGCTCACTTTCAGCAACTGCTGGCGATTCTTGAAACGGCCATTTTCATCACGCCAGTTAACGATGTTCTGCGCCATCATGCGCGTTAAACCTGCCACGCGCGTCAGTAACGGCACAGAGGCGGTGTTCAGATCCACGCCCACGGCGTTTACGCAGTCTTCGACTACCGCATCCAGTTTCTTCGCCAGTTGAGACTGGCTGACATCGTGTTGATACTGGCCGACACCGATAGATTTAGGATCGATTTTCACCAGCTCAGCCAGTGGGTCTTGCAGGCGGCGAGCAATGGAAACTGCGCCACGAATAGATACGTCTAAATCAGGGAATTCCAGCGCTGCAAGCTCGGATGCGGAATACACCGATGCGCCCGCTTCGCTGACAATCACTTTTTGTGCGGTGACTTTCGGGAATTGCTCCTGCACATCGAGGAAGAAGCGCTCGGTTTCACGCGATGCTGTGCCGTTGCCAATAGCAACCAGCTCAACGTTGTGTTTTTCGCACAGTGCAGCAACTGCAACAGCAGCTTTCGCGGACTGCCCGGTGTGTGGGTAAATGGTGTCGGTGGCAACAAGTTTGCCAGTTGCATCAACTACTGCCACTTTCACGCCGGTACGCAAACCTGGGTCGAGACCCATAGTCGCACGCAGTCCAGCAGGGGCTGCCATCAATAAATCATGCAGGTTACGGGCAAAAACGTTGATCGCTTCGTCTTCGGCGCGTTCACGTACTGTACCCATCAGCTCCGTCTCAAGGTGCATCAGCACTTTAATGCGCCAGGTCCAGCTCACCACTGCGCGGCGCCAGGTGTCTGCCGGAGCATTGTTCAGGCGCAAACCGAGATGGTCGATAATGATTTGTTCACAATAGCTTTCACGCGGTGGTTCATCGTGTTGCGGATCGGCATTCAGCGCGAGCTGTAAAATGCCTTCGTTACGGCCACGGAACATGGCGAGGGCGCGGTGAGAAGGAGCGGTGGCAATCGGTTCGTGATGGTCGAAATAGTCGCGGAATTTCGCGCCTTCTTCCTCTTTGCCTGCAACCACGTTTGCGACCAGGTGCGCGTTCTTCCACAAGTAGTTACGCACTTTTGCCAGCAACGCCGCATCTTCGGCAAAACGCTCCATCAGAATGTAGCGTGCGCCATCGAGTGCGGCTTTGGTATCGGCAACACCTTTATCGGCGTCAACATAACTTGCAGCGGCTTCTTCCGGCGTGTGGGAAGGGTCATTCCACAGCAACTCAGCCAGCGGCTCCAGACCTGCTTCGATAGCAATCTGGCCACGTGTGCGACGCTTTTGTTTATACGGCAAATAGAGGTCTTCGAGCTCGGTTTTGCTCAGCGTGCCGTTGATGGCTGCGGCGAGCTCGTCGGTCAGTTTGCCTTGTTCGGTAATGGACTTGAGGATCGTCTGGCGACGGTCTTCTAATTCGCGCAGATAGCCCAGACGAGTTTCCAGTTGACGCAGTTGCGTGTCGTCCAGACCGCCGGTGACTTCCTTACGATAACGTGCAATAAACGGCACGGTATTCCCTTCATCCAGCAGGCGAACGGCGGCGTCAACCTGTTCATTTCTGGCCTTAAGCTCGCTGGCAATAATGCGGCAGAGTGAATCATTCATCATGGTTTTTTCATCTGTGTAGACTGACATATCAGGGGTGTAGTTATACGGATTGGAGGGCAAAAATGCCAGCTACAGCGCCCGAGAGGTGATGAATCGGACGGTTCTGTTGCTGGCCTGCGGGCTATTTCACATACTCGATTTCGTTAACGTACCACTGCGCTTCACCGGCAGGTGTTTGCACGATGGCCAAGTCGCCGACTTCTTTTTTCAGCAACGCACGCGCCATCGGCGAATCGATAGAGATGTAGTCTCTGCGCCCAAAAATTTCGTCGTAGCCCACAATGCGAAAACGCATCTGGTTTCCTGCATCGTTTTCAATCTCAACCCACGCGCCGAAGAACACTTTGCCTTCCTGTTGTGGCGAATAGTCGACAATCTTCAACTGTTCGAGGCATTTCGTGAGATAACGCACTCTACGATCTATTTCTCGCAGACGTTTTTTGTTGTACTGGTAGTCGGCATTTTCACTGCGATCGCCAAGGCTTGCCGCCCAGGTGACCTTTTTTGTCACCTCTGGACGCTCTTCACGCCACAAGTAGTCCTTTTCTTGTTTGAGCTTTTCATAGCCTTCGCGGGTAATTAATGGCGTTTTCATCAGCAAGCCTTGCATGGGTGAAACAATTAAAGGTGATTTAAACCGAAATATCAGGGTGATGGTAATCCCGGAGATTTGCGAAGTAAGTCATTATTCTGTGTTAAAAAGTGCCTATAACCATCTGTTTAATATGCTTTGTAACAATTTCGACTAGAATATATACCAGATTTGACTGGTCGTAACGCTCCAGTTTTTTAAGAATACGCACTCACTGTTCGTGCCTTTGGGAGTATAAGAATGCAAGAGAATTATAAGATTCTGGTCGTGGATGACGACATGCGCCTGCGCGCGCTGTTAGAACGTTATCTCACCGAACAAGGCTTCCAGGTCCGTAGCGTTGCTAACGCAGAACAGATGGATCGCCTGCTAACCCGTGAGTCCTTCCACCTGATGGTGCTTGATCTGATGCTACCAGGTGAAGATGGCTTGTCTATTTGTCGCCGTCTGCGCAGTCAAAGCAATCCAATGCCAATCATTATGGTCACCGCCAAAGGCGAAGAAGTTGACCGTATTGTTGGTCTGGAAATTGGTGCCGATGACTACATTCCAAAACCATTTAACCCGCGTGAACTGCTTGCGCGTATCCGTGCTGTTCTGCGCCGCCAGGCCAATGAACTGCCGGGCGCTCCTTCTCAGGAAGAGGCGGTTATTGCGTTTGGTAAGTTTAAGCTGAACCTCGGCACCCGTGAGATGTTCCGTGAAGATGAGCCTATGCCATTAACCAGCGGCGAGTTCGCGGTGCTGAAAGCACTGGTGAGCCACCCTCGTGAGCCATTATCACGCGATAAGCTGATGAACCTGGCCCGTGGCCGTGAATACAGTGCGATGGAACGTTCTATTGACGTGCAGATCTCCCGCCTGCGCCGCATGGTTGAAGAAGACCCTGCGCATCCACGCTATATCCAGACCGTATGGGGCCTGGGCTACGTATTCGTGCCGGACGGTTCCAAGGCATGAGGCGAGTCCGCTTCTCCCCCAGAAGCTCGTTTGCACGCACGCTGTTACTGATCGTCACCTTGCTGTTCGTCAGCCTGGTGACGACATATCTTGTGGTGTTGAACTTCGCCATTCTGCCGAGTTTGCAACAGTTTAATAAGGTACTGGCTTACGAAGTCCGTATGCTGATGACCGATAAGCTGCAACTGGAAGATGGCACGCAACTGGTGGTTCCGCCTGCATTTCGGCGTGAAATCTACCGTGAATTGGGTATCTCTCTTTATTCCAATGAAGCGGCGGAAGACGCGGGTTTACGTTGGGCTCAGCATTACGAATTCCTCAGCCATCAAATGGCGCAGCAGTTGGGTGGCCCAACCGAAGTTCGTGTTGAGGTTAACAAAAGCTCGCCAGTTGTCTGGTTGAAGACTTGGCTGTCACCGAATATCTGGGTTCGCGTTCCTCTGACTGAAATTCATCAGGGCGACTTCTCACCACTGTTCCGCTATACGCTTGCAATAATGCTGCTGGCGATAGGTGGCGCATGGCTGTTTATTCGTATTCAGAACCGACCCTTGGTTGACCTTGAACATGCTGCTTTGCAAGTAGGTAAGGGGATCATTCCACCACCGCTTCGTGAATATGGTGCTTCTGAGGTGCGCTCGGTAACGCGAGCCTTCAACCATATGGCTGCTGGTGTGAAGCAACTCGCCGATGACCGCACGCTGCTAATGGCGGGTGTTAGTCACGATCTGCGTACCCCCCTCACTCGTATTCGTCTGGCAACAGAAATGATGAGTGAAGAAGATGGCTATCTGTCTGAATCGATTAACAAAGATATCGAAGAGTGTAATGCGATAATCGAGCAGTTCATCGATTACCTGCGTACAGGGCAAGAGATGCCGCTGGAAACTGCCGATCTCAATACCGTGTTGGGCGAAGTGGTGGCTGCGGAAAGTGGATACGAGCGAGAAATCGACACCGATCTGCAAGCCGGCGAATTGCTGGTCAACATCCACCCGTTATCCATTAAACGTGCCGTGGCCAATATGGTGGTGAATGCTGCGCGTTACGGAAATGGCTGGATTAAAGTCAGCAGTGGCGGCGAGTTAAACCGCGCCTGGTTCCAGGTGGAAGATGACGGCCCAGGGATTAAACCTGACCAGCTCAAACACCTGTTCCAGCCTTTTGTGCGTGGCGATAGCGCGCGGAGCACCAGCGGCACCGGTTTAGGGCTGGCGATTGTGCAGCGTATTATCGACAACCATAACGGCCTGTTGGATATCGGCGTTAGCGAGCGGGGCGGTTTGCGGATACGGGCTTATTTACCGTTACCGATGAACAAAACGGTCAGCCAGCTAAAAGAAAGCTGAGTGATAAATAAAAAAGCGAACCTTTAAGGTTCGCTTTTTTGTAGGTCGGGTTAGCGTAGATGGTGGATGTCACTTGCGCCAATCCACCTTACGAACTCATTTGCTATTCGAAAATTAAAGCTTTGGCCCTGCGCTTACAAGGGCTGCACCCGCTGGAGTGTCGGTATATTTCTCGAAGTTCTCGATAAACAACTTAGCCAGCTGCTCCGATTTTTCCTGCCACTGTTCTGGTGATGCGTACGTTTTACGCGGATCCAGAATATTGGCTTCCACACCTGCCAGTGCTGTTGGAACAGCAAGACCAAAGATTGGCAGCGTGAAGGTTTCGGTATCGTCCAGAGAACCATTGAGAATAGCGTCGATAATCGCGCGCGTGTCTTTAATGGAGATACGCTTACCTGTGCCATTCCAGCCAGTGTTAACCAGATAGGCCTGTGCACCTGCCGCCTGCATGCGTTTCACCAGCACTTCTGCGTATTGTGTCGGGTGCAGCGATAAGAATGCAGCGCCAAAACAGGAAGAGAAAGTTGGAGTCGGTTCAGTAATGCCACGCTCGGTACCCGCAAGTTTGGCCGTGAAGCCTGACAGGAAGTGATACTGGGTTTGGTTGGCAGTCAGGCGCGAAACCGGTGGCAATACACCAAAAGCATCAGCAGTCAGGAAGATAACTTTCTTGGCATGCCCGGCTTTCGAAACCGGCTGAACGATGTTTTCGATGTGGTAAATCGGGTAAGAAACTCGAGTGTTCTCGGTTTTCGAACCGTCGTCAAAATCAATTGAACCATCGGCACGTACCGTTACGTTTTCCAGCAGCGCGTCACGACGAATCGCATTATAAATTTCTGGCTCTGCTTCCTGGGATAAACGAATCGTTTTTGCGTAGCAACCACCTTCGAAGTTGAACACGCCGTCATCGTCCCATCCGTGTTCGTCATCACCAATCAGGCGGCGTTTCGGATCGGTAGAAAGCGTTGTTTTGCCTGTTCCAGACAGGCCAAAGAACACAGCAACATCGCCTTTTTCGCCGACGTTTGCCGAACAGTGCATTGAAGCGATGCCTTTTAGCGGCAGCAGGTAGTTCATGATCGAGAACATCCCTTTCTTCATTTCGCCACCGTACCAAGTGCCGCCAATAAGCTGCACGCGCTCGGTGAGGTTAAACGCGATGAAGTTTTCAGAGTTCAAACCCTGCTCTTTCCATTGTGGGTTGGTGCACTTGGCGCCATTCATTACCACAAAATCTGCTTCGAATGTTTCAAGCTCTTCTTCGGTTGGACGGATGAACATGTTCTTAACGAAGTGAGCCTGCCAGGCCACTTCGGTAATAAAACGCACCGACAGACGGGTGTCTGCATTCGCACCGCAGTAAGCATCAATAATAAAGAGGCGTTTGCCAGAGAGTTGTGTAGTAACCAGACCTTTCAGATGCTGCCAGGTTTCTTCACTTAGCGGTTTATTGTCGTTTTTACCTTTGCCGTTATCTGCCCACCACAGAGTGTCGCGGGTGGTGTCGTCACGGACGATGTATTTATCTTTTGGGGAGCGGCCGGTAAATATGCCGGTATCTACAGCTATTGCACCGAGATTGGTTTCTATGCCGCGCTCAAAACCTTCCAGATTGGGATTGAGTTCTTCGTGATACAGAGTGTCGTAATCGGGGTTGTAAACCACTTCACTTGCGTCATGAATTCCATAAGCCTTGAGATCTTGCGGGGTTATGCCTTTAACTCGCATTTCACTGCTCCTTAGCCAATTTGTACTGCCTGAGATTGTAGGGTTGTTTATTGGTTGTTAACCGCGACACCTATCATAGATTTGAGCATCCACTCGAATCCATATATACCCTTCGCCCTTCAAAATGCGGGGGTGTTGGCTGCTCTCATTTACCCGAATCACTTACTTGAGTAAGCTCATCGGGATTCACTCGATTGCCGCCTACCGGCATTTTGAATAGCTTGGGTATAGCGGAAAACGCTGTGAAGCGAGTCACAACGGGGTGAGAGTATGGCAGGAAATGCTAATACGGCAGGGAAAATATTCTGAATATGTTAAAAAATAGTGCGATTAACGGACGAGGTGTGATTAAGCACTCAATTCTATGAAACGCAGATTTGCCCTTCCACAAACGGAAGGGCAGAAGGCATTAATGCACTTGCGGATCGGCTGGGGATGCGTTGTTGCGGATCTCTGCAATGTCCATGGCGTTGAACACATAGTGATTACCGCAGTAATCACAGTTCATGTCGATTTCGCCTTCTTCTGCAATGATGCTATTCACTTCTTCATCAGGCAGAGTTCTTAGTGCATCGGCACAGCGTTCGCGTGAACAAGTACACTTAAATTCAACGTCTTGCGGATCGTAAAGTGTCACTTCTTCTTCGTGGTACAAACGCCACAGCACGTCATTAGCTGGCAGGGTCAATAACTCTTCAGCCTTGATGGTTTCAGTCAGTGCCGCCAGGTGGTTGAAGTCGTCAGCCTGCGCATCTTGCGCTGGCAGAACTTGCAGCAACATGCCGCCCGCAGCTGGTTTGCCTTCAACATCACCAGTACGAATAAACAGACGCGTTGGCAACTGCTCGGAACGTAAGAAGTAATCTTCCAGACATGCCGCCAGAGTATCACCTTCAAGCCCGACAACACCCTGGTAACGCTCTCCTTGAGCCGGGGTGATAGTAATGACCAGATAGCCATTGCCAACCAACGTTTTCAGATCCGCATCGGCAGGGATATCACCTTTAAAACGCGCAACACCACGCATTTGCTGGTTATTGTTGCCGTTAATCACTGCAAGGGTCATTGGGCCATCACCCTGCAATTGCACAGTAATATCACCATCAAACTTCAGCGTTGCAGTCAGTAGACTGGTTGCGACCAGCAATTCACCAAGAATGGTTTTTACCGGGGCTGGGTAATCATGGTTTTGCATGATTTGCTGCCAGGTGTCTGAAACCGTTACCAGTTCACCGCGAACGGCAAAGTTTTCAAACAGGTAACGATGTAGTTGGTCGTGTTGGGTCATAATTTTCTCTCATTCGGATGACATCTTTTATTCGTTGCCACCGTGTTTAAATTTCATCAAATCACGACGCTCTTTTTTATCCGGGCGTCGGTCGGGGTGGGGCATGGTCAGCGCGTTCATTTTGCGTGCCAGCGCTACTTTTTCCCGCTTAGTGATACTTTCTGCTGTCTCTTCATAAAGCTGCGAGGCATCGGTGGCCGGGCGGCGCTGTTCAGTTAGCGCCAGCACTTTAACGGTTTTTTCGTCATTGCCCTGACGTAGCGTCAGCATGGCATTCAGCTCAACGATTTTACTCGGTTTGCTGCGTTGCCCGTTGTAATGCACCTTACCGCCTTCAACCATTTCCCGGGCAATAGCACGCGTTTTATAAAAACGTGCAGCCCACAGCCATTTGTCGAGACGCACACCTTCAGACGATTTTTCTTTCATCACGACTCCTTAGATATCAACTTCGGGAGTAGTCGGCGATAGTCGTTCAATGCCGGATGGTGCTGATAAGTTTTGTCAGCCTGGCCAGAATCGGGATTGGTTACGCCCAGGCAATAACGAATACCAAACTTCGCGGCGGAATCCAGAATAGCTTCGCTATCGTCAATAAATAGCGTTCTGGCGGGTTCCAGCCCGGTATGCTCGGCAACGGCTTGCCACAACCGCTGATCTTCTTTCGGATAACCAAATGTGTGGGTGGAAAGCAATAAATCAAGGTGCTGAGCTAAACCAGTGTGCTCAAGTTTGACAGCCAGATTATGTGGGTGAGCATTCGTCAGTAAAATACGACGTTTGCCACAGGATTTTAGGGCATCAAGGAACGGGACCGTATCTTCACGTATCACCGCGTTTGGCCCCTGAGCTGTAGTCATGGCACAAATGTCCAGGCCAAGACGCTCACTCCAGAAATCCAGGCAGTACCAGTTTAGCGTATGTTGTACGGCGTGATATTCGCGGGCGATCAACTGATGGGCTTCATCCAGTGGAATGTTCCTTTGCTCACTGACTGTTTCTGGCACCAATTTTTGCCAGAAGTGGCTATCGAACGCGAGATCCAGCAATGTGCCGTCCATATCGAGCAATACGGTATCGACATCCTGCCAGGCAATATCAATATGCATAGGTTCGGACCTGATTAGAGGAAACTGCGCGACAGGTTAGCACAACCTGCCGCGTGACGTTTAGAACAGCGGGCGTACAGCGGAGATCGTGGTTAACGATGGATTTATACAGTTATCGTAGTACTGCTGGATTTGCGCCAGGCGATTGCGGCTGCGGCGATAGCGGCGAATCGCCAGCACGCCGTTAATGAGCAGACAGGCAATCATGCCGATAAGCAACAGTGTAGTACTGATGTAGCGCCACATGCTGCTGCTATCCGGGATTTTATGCAGGGTGATGTGCTGCGTACCGTTAGCATCCTGGTAGATGCCGGTAATAATGCCCTCGGCACTAAACGGTGTTTTAAGCAGCATATCTGCCAGGCGTTGGAATTCACTCCACTGCTCCTGGGCCGGAATGTCATACAACGGAACCGGTGGCAAAGGCTGGTCTACGAGATCACTTCCTTCATCGCTAATAATCACATATCCAGCAGGAGCAGGACTGTTCAGAGACTGTGCTGCGCGTGCTGTTTCACGAATAAAGAACGGCGCTGTCGAGGTGGTGACCAGGTTATCTAGTGACTCGGCACTGACCGGTCGCAGCAGAACATTTACGCCTGTGAGTTTTCCTGAATCTGCCTTCTTAGTCAGCGTATCCCAATCCTTGGTATTACCCAGATTGACCAGCGCATTTTTCAGGCGCACACATTCATCTTCTGCGGTACATAGTGCCTGTGTTTTCAGCACAATACCGGCGAAATCATCCAACAACACCATGCCTGATTTCTGAATAGCGCTGCGTAGCTGCGGGTTAACTTTTGAATCATCACTGGTTTGCGGATGAATTTGCCCACTCACCGCCTGAGTTAGTGCTGTGGCTTTATCCATAATATCGGATTCAGGCAACGGCAACGCCTGTGCGTTATTCCAGATGATTTGCGAACAGTCGAAGGGGGTAAACGGATAAGATTGTCGATTGGTATAATTACTAGGCGTGTGGATATTGCACATGCCAGTACCGTTTACTTTCAGCGTATCACCAACACGAAGCGTCGTTTTATCGAGGTCAGCTACGGTGGTCGCTTCTATAGTTTGCGCGCCTTTTAGCTTGGAGATACTCAGTTTTAAAGGCATCTCCAGCGGCACCCAAATTGTCAGCATGATTAAAACGGCCAGGCTTCCAATGGCAATCACCAGATTGCGAACCCAATGCTGAATAGGGAAGTTGCGTACTTCGTCATGCAGTGACAGGAATCGACCCTGGCGAATAACATGCCTGTCGAGATAAATATCAATATCGGTTTTTTGCCCCAGGTCCTGAGCAACATAAGGTTGCCAGTGCGCAGGGTAGATCAGATCAATTATCCCCAAAGAGATATTGTTAACCTGATCCTGATTCGATTCCCCAAAAAGCCCCCAGCGCTTAGGTGTCCCACGTAAACAGTGGACCTCACGCAGCGCATTCTTTGCCGGAGGCGCAAATAGGCCCCAAAGGCTCGCAGCCAGTAGCATAAATGCACCACCGACTAACCACGGCAACACAACTGCAGGCGTAACCAGGCACAAAAACAGCATTACAAAGGCGACACAAATAAGAATGGCTTCGCGTAACCCATCGGGGCGGCTCAGTGCATACTCTTCGGGCGTTTCCTGGCGGATATTGAGCAGCTCTATCTGTTCGCTTTCTTCGCCACGAATAGAGGCCTGACTATGAGGAGTTTGTTCCAGTGCAAAACCACGATTTTCGCTGCTGTAGTCGATAAGGGTGTGCCCGTTAAGGGAGATAACCAACGGCATGGTTTCAGTACGAATCAACTCAACGTAGTTATCGTTAGTAATGTACTGTTCCCAGAATGGCGGAAGATGTACCTCTACTGAATCAAGGTAATAGCGCCACTTATTCGGGTCGTCAGTTGATAAGCCATAGCGGGTGATGGAGCGTGTGAGAGCAAGTGCTGTGTTGCTCAGGGAATTTAATACTAGTTTTGTCGGTGCAGCACTGGCACCTGAAGGCCCCACGATATCCTGCGTGCGGTCTAATGATTCAATATAGTTTTCAACGGCGCTGCGTTCGTCTGTGGTCAACTTGCGCGAAGTTGCACCGCTAAACGATTGGGCTTGTGAAGCACGAGCGCGTAAACGCAGGCTGCGCCAGATAAGCCACCCCGCAATTAAGATGCAGGCCAGCATAGCAGCTAAAAGAAGTAATAAGGTGCTCATGCCTTCCCCATCAAACACTCGTTTTCTTATTAAAACGCAGCAAGTTGCACCCTTTACAGCATCTGGGTGTAAAAAACGTTATCGGCAGGTACGGCCTCAATCTTGAGGCATTTTTGTATGTATAGCCTGCTGTAACATAATGTTAGCAAAGCGACTTTACGAGAAATATCAGCAAATTCCTATTTCATTTGTCGTCTATTGACACGTGACGGAGGTCTTGAAAAATCACCTAAAGTTGCAAAAATGTAAATAATAACTAATGTCCGTTGCGTGAGATATGTGGCATAACGCACAATGGAGCACCTGTATTTACTGTTAGCCCTGCAACGATGAGCAAACCATTACAAAAACCGACCATTTTACATGTTGAAACAGTGGCTCGTTCACGGCTGTTTAATGTCGAAACGGTGGACCTGGAGTTCAGCAACGGTGTGCGCCGAGTCTATGAGCGCATGCGCCCATCTGCCCGCGAAGCTGTAATGATAGTCCCTATCGTTGATAACCATTTGATTTTGATTCGCGAATACGCGGTTGGCACGGAATCATATGAACTTGGCTTCTCTAAAGGGTTAATTGACCCGGGCGAGACGGTCTTTGAAGCAGCGAACCGCGAGTTGAAAGAAGAGGTTGGCTTCGGAGCTAATCAGCTGACATTTTTGAAAAAATTGACGATGGCACCATCCTATTTCTCCAGCAAAATGAACATCGTGATTGCTGAAAATCTCTATCCAGAATCTCTGGAAGGTGATGAGCCAGAAGAACTACCGCAAGTGCTTTGGCCGATAGAATCAATGCTTGATCTGCTTAACGAGGAAGATTTTAGCGAAGCGCGGAATGTGAGTGCGCTTTTCCTCGTGCGTGAATGGTTGAAAGAGCAGGGGCGTTTGTAACTTTTCTCTTAAAGCCCGTTTCAAGGTGAAACGGGCTTTATCACTACCTAGAACAGCTCGTGGGTCTCGCCGTTATCAATTATCGTAGTCCCGACTTCATGCACAGCCTGCTGCGTCGGTTGGGTACCTTCAATAAAGAATTCAGGACGGCTATTCCCGCCATTGGCAAGTTGCCCGGTGCTGCGATCGATATTGACCGTAACAATGCCTGGTGGCGGCGTTAACGGCTCTTCCGGAACACCTTCCAGTGCGGCTTTCATAAACTCATCCCAGGCTGGTTGAGCACTCTTCGCCCCACCTTCATAACCTGAGATTTGATCTTTAATCGCACCTGATGCTGATGTACGTCCAAGATCGCGACGATGATCATCAAAGCCAATCCAGACAGAAGTCACCACGCCCGGTCCGTAGCCTGAGAACCATGCATCTTTCGAACTGTTTGTCGTACCGGTTTTGCCGCCGATATCATTGCGTTTCAAATCACGCCCTGCACGCCAGCCAGTACCTTGCCAACCTGGTTCGCCATAGATGTTTGAGTTCAACGCACTCTTAATCAGGAAAGCCAGTGGGGTGTTGATAACATGTGGCGCGTATTCAGGCGGGCTGCTCTGCGCAACCAACTCGTTATTCGCTTGTTCAAGCTTCGGCATCGGAACGCTAACATTCTGTTTTTCCTCAGACTGCGCTACGTCTTCTACGTTCTGATTTTCCAGCACGTTAGACTTCTGCGTTTCACCATAAATCACCGGGATATCACAATCCGGGCAAGCTACTTTCGGCTTCGCTTCAAAGATTGTGCCACCGATTTCATTCTCAATTTTAGAGATGTAATACGGGTCAACCAGGAAGCCACCGTTAGCCATCACCGAGTAACCACGCGCGACTTGCATTGGTGTGAAGGATGCCGAGCCTAATGCCAGCGATTCGGTATGCACGATGTTTTGCGCAGGGAAGCCAAAGCGTTGCAGGTATTCAGCCGCATAATCCACGCCCATAGCGCGCATCGCACGCACCATTACCACGTTTTTCGACTGACCAAGACCCTGACGCAATCTTATTGGTCCGGCATATTCTGGCGGGGAGTTTTTCGGGCGCCAGTCGGAACCCGCACCGGCATCCCAGCGCGAAATTGGCACATCGTTGAGCACGCTCGCCAGCGTCAAACCTTTATCCATTGCCGCTGTGTAGAGGAATGGTTTGATGTTGGAGCCAACCTGACGTAATGCCTGCGTTGCGCGGTTGAACTTGCTCTGGTTGAAATCAAAGCCACCGACGAGTGCGACTACAGCACCATCATGTGGGTTGATGGAAACCAGGGCGGAGTTCACATCCGGGACTTGTCCAAGCCACCAATTATCATCGACTTTACGCACCCATATTTGCTGCCCGGATTGCACCACATCGGTCACTTTTCGTGGCGTTGGGCCCTGTGCAGTATCTGAACGATAAGGGCGCGCCCAGCGCATACCGTCCATATTGATGGAAACGGCGCTGCCATCCGCCAACAATGCGGTAGCTTCATTCGGTGATGCTTCTGTAATCACAGCAGGGAAAAGCGGGCCGTAGGCCGGTAGATTCTTTAGCGAATCGACAATCTTCGTTTTGTCCCACGGTGTTTCACCTACTTTCCACAACACGTTTGATGGGCCGCGATAGCCGTGGCGCATGTCATAGGCCATTACGTTGTTACGTACGGCTTGTTGCGCGGCTTCCTGCGTTTTGCGAGTGATGGTGGTGTAAACCTTATAACCATCTTCATAGGCCTTCTCACCATACTTAGCAACCATGTCCTGGCGGACTAACTCAGACAGGTAAGGTGAGGAGAACGCGATTTCCGGTGCGTGGTAGTTCGCATCTATTGGCTGATTCCGCGCTTCATCGTATTGCGCCTGAGTGATGTAGTTCTCACTCAACATACGTGATAACACCACATTACGACGGGAAGTTGCACGATCAAGCGAGTAAAGCGGGTTAAAGGTTGACGGTGCCTTTGGCAAACCGGCAATAACCGCTATTTCACTCAGGCTCAATTCATCAACTGACTTACCAAAATAGACTTGTGCTGCAGCACCCACGCCATAAGCGCGGTAACCGAGATAAATCTTGTTGAGGTACAGTTCTAGGATTTCGTCTTTGGTCAGCAACTGCTCAATACGAATTGCCAGGAACACTTCTTTTATCTTACGCGTCAGCGTGCGTTCAGGACTTAAGAAGAAGTTACGTGCCAACTGTTGGGTGATAGTACTTGCGCCCTGCGATGCATGACCAGAAAACAGTGCCACGCTGGCGGCACGGAAGATCCCAACCGGATCGACACCGTGGTGTTCGTAAAAACGGCTGTCTTCAGTCGCAATAAATGCTTTCACCATCACCGGCGGAATTTGATCGAGCGTAACCGGAATACGGCGCTTTTCACCGTATTGCGCGATTAACTCGCCATCAGCTGTATAAACCTGCATTGGAATTTGCAGTCGCACATCTTTCAGCGTGGCGACATCAGGCAACTGCGGCTCAATAAATTTGTAGAGCCCGAAGATCGAGCCTGCTCCCAGCAGAATGCAACATACTGCAAGGATGAATAAATACTTTACGAACTTCACCTTAAATTTCCCATTACGTTTCCATTGGGCAGTTTATAAACAACCGCGCGGTAGTATAAAGGCAAGCCAGTGGCATTGGTATGGCATTTTCCGTAACCGGCGATAAGGAGATCGTAAACATGGTATTCACAACCTGGCAAATTGGCATGGATATTCAACGCGAAAGCATTCGTGTTGTGGCTGTTCAGCGCCAACGGCAAGGGTGGCAACTTCGGCATTGGTGGCAATTGCCATTGCCTGAAGGCACCTTCAGCGATGGGCTAATAATGAATACTGAAGCGCTGACTAAAGCACTGGTGGAGTGGCGAAAAGAGTTACCTCTACGTCACCAGATACGCATCTCTTTTCCTGTGTCACGGACATTACAACGCCCGGTCCCGGCTCCCGATAAACGTTTGTCTGAACCAGCAAGAGAAGCTTATATCGCCTCAGCAACTGCCCGTCAGTTGCAAATGACATCGGCTCAATTGTGTTGGGATTATTTACCGTCACAAGATGTTGCTGACCCACATTTGATAGTAGCTGCGCGCCAGACAGATGTTGCTGCGTTGCTCAAAAGTCTGGCCGCGATAAGGCTCTATCCCACGACACTAACCCCCGGAGCCAGCGCATTGCCGGCACTCGTTTCTCCGTGTCGTCTGGAGAAATATCAGTACCTGGTTCATCAAGAACAGGGCCATTGGCTGTGGGCTTCTACCGAGCCTGTGCCACGTTGGGGATGGAGTGATACCAACGCGGTGCCAACAATTTTCGACTTGTGTCAGCAATTAAAAACCGAGCCTGAGTTGGTTGCATTGAGCCTTGCGCAATCGTCACCAGTACCGGCGAAGATTTTATCTTTGGATGCCTGGCGAGCATTTTCCCGTTTACAGCCACCATTACCGCGTAATGGCGCTGAGTTTACGGTCGCGATAGCGCTGGCGATAGGTAGAGTATTCAGCTGATGCGCCTGATTAATTTACTACCCTGGCGTCAGATACAGCGCCAGCAACGTGTACGCCGCTGGAGCCTGTTATTCAGCCTGATTTTGGTGCTTGTGCCGTTGCTTGTAATGGGCGCGCTGCAGTTCACCGTATGGGAAATTCGCCTACAGCAGGCACGAAACGACCACCTGACAAGCATGCAATCAGCATTGCAGCATCTCTATCAGCAGCGGCTGGTTTTACAAAAGCAGAACCAAGAAATACTGCGTTTGCAGCGCATTCGTGAAGAGCAGCAAAAAGCTATTCGGATTTGGGAAAAACGTTTGATCCATATCGCTAGCTTTATGCCAGGTGGGGCCTGGCTGTCTTCCCTAACACTGCAAAAAGGGCAATTGATAGTAAAGGGACGCACCAACCTTCTTGAAGATTTACAGGGGCTGGAAAAGGAACTTGCTCATCTTGAAGGTGTTTCTACAGTTCGGACAGGTGCGGTCCAGCGCGAAGCACAGGGCGGTTTTGGTTTTGTTTTCACCTTAACGATATCTGAGGTGGCAAATGCCCTGGTTAATTGAACGCTGGCTGAGTGGGCCAGGCTGGAGGCGTGTGGCGATGATTGTCGTCGTAACGGGCTTAGTCAGCGTTGTTGCCTGGGTGAGTTTGATACGGCCACATCATTCTCATTTTTCTCAGCTGGAAGTGGACAACAAGCAGACAACTCAACGCATTGCTGAGTTGCAACGCAAAGTCCTTCAAGTTTCACCCTCTGAACTGCACATGCGTCCATCTAATTTACGGGTATTTTCTGTGGCGGAGTTCGTTGGGGAATCAAGGGGGAAGTTGCTGAAGTGGCAGCCTGAAAATAAGGAGGGAACACTGGAAATTCTTTTGCCATGGGAAGAGCTACCGGGTTTATTTACCAGGCTTGCAGAATATCGAGTGGTATCGGGGCACTCTTTCACCATTACTGAACAAGGTGACTTACTCAAGTTTGTGATAAAAATGGAGTTTTCAGATGGAGCGTAACATTTTTTGGGTAGGATTCATGGTCATTTCAACCGTGAGTGCGATGCCTCCAAACCCCTTTCAGCAGCATATTTCTCCTTGTGAAAAACTGACCGTGCAACTGGCGGCCTGGGTATTACAGGGAGTAATCAGTTCGCCCACTGCGAATACTGCGCTGATGCTCAGTCCACAAGGTATCGGGCAGCGAATCAAAGTTGATAAAGAGCTATTTCCCGATGTTCGCATTGAAAATGTCGGGATGGGGTATGTGGTGGCGAGGGTTAATCCTGCCTGCAAACCCTCTTCTTATCGTTGGGAAATAAAAGGAAAAACATATGCCATGGATGCGGGTATTTCTTCTGGTGTTGGCTCTGCCTCTCTCCAGCCAGGCTGGTAAAGGTATTTCTCTGGTCCTCGATAACGCGCCGGTAACCCAGGTTTTGCAGGCATTAGCTGAAAACCAAAACGTTAACCTTATGGTTGCTCCTGGCGTGGATGGAGTTCTTTCGCTTAACTTGATTGACGTACCGTGGAAGCAAGCATTTGAATTGGTATTGAATAGTGCGGAGCTTAGCCAGCAGCGTGAAGGAAATGTAATACAGATTTTTCCGAAGGCTCGCTTACGTGAGCAACAAGCGCAAGCGATGGAGCAACGAAAACAGCAGGCACTTGATCAACCGATGTTCTACCAGGTCTTCACTCCTCATCATGCCGATGTTGAAGATTTATCGACATCACTAAAATCTGGTGGAAATAAGTTATTGAGTGCTCAGGGTAATATCACGGCTGACAAACGCACTAACCGGCTGATTGTGCGTGATAATAAGACAGTGCTCAAACAGATTGCTGACTGGGTGAAAGAAATGGATTTGCCAATCGGGCAAGTAGAAATTTCAGCCCATATCGTCACTATTAACCAGGATAAGTTACGTGAACTTGGCGTGAAGTGGTCTACTGCCGAGCAAAAAGGGGAAAGTAAGCTTCATCAGACCACAGGTTTTTCAGCCGATCTTTCCGTCAAGAACGCTACTACAAAGGTCGGTTTTAATATCGCTCGAATAGATGGCCGACTGTTGGAGCTTGAATTGTCTGCTCTGGAACAACAGCAACAGCTTGAAATCATTGCCAGCCCGCGCCTGATGGCGGCACATCAACAGCCTGCCAGCATCAAGCAAGGTACGGAGATCCCTTATCAGGTATCCAGTGGCGAGAGCGGGGCAACTGCAATCGAGTTTAAAGAAGCTGTTCTGGGGATGGAAGTGACGCCCACTATTCAGTCAGATGGCAATATTCGTCTAAAATTGCGCATCAGCCAGAACATGCCTGGCCGTAGCATTCAGCAATCTGATGGCGAAGTTCTGGCGATTGACAAGCAAGAAATTGAAACTGTTGTTGCGGTGAAAAATGGCGAAACCCTTGCCCTTGGTGGGATCTTCCAGCAACACAACACTGACAGTAGCGACAGCGTCCCTTTGCTTGGCTCAATACCTATTGTGGGCAGCCTGTTTCGCCATGATGCAAAAAATCATCAACGCCGTGAATTAGTGGTATTTATTACCCCTCGACTTATCCCTGTTTCGTAGTGTTTTCTTTCCTCATCGTGCAGTTTTTCTTTGAAACGTTGCCCAGGTGTTTGACGGCAGAGAGGAATTAGCTTACAAGGTGTACCGTTTCGAGAGGCTGGTTGCTCAAGTCTTGTGACAGATAACCCCGATTTATGCATTTTCTTCTTCATAAGAAGGCTGGGGAATATAATCGGTTGCCAAACCACCTTGAGTATTGAGATAATTTTCAGTCTGACTCTCGCACTATCGCTTATGAGGTTTCAGTTCATGTCCCGCTGCACCTGGTTGTAACAGGGCGGGTTTATCATCAACGAATTGTCTTAGTAGTACCGAAAAAATGGCAGAGAAACGCAATATCTTTCTGGTTGGGCCTATGGGTGCCGGCAAAAGCACTATTGGGCGTCAGTTAGCTCAGCAACTCAATATGGAATTTTTCGATTCTGATCAAGAGATTGAGAAACGTACCGGAGCTGATGTGGGCTGGGTATTCGACGTTGAAGGCGAAGACGGCTTCCGCGATCGCGAAGAAAAAATCATCAACGAACTCACTGAAAAACAGGGCATTGTGCTGGCAACTGGCGGCGGTTCTGTAAAATCTCGTGAGACCCGTAACCGTCTCTCAGCCCGTGGAGTTGTGGTGTATCTTGAAACCACAATTGAAAAACAGCTCGCTCGTACGCAGCGTGATAAAAAACGCCCACTACTGCAAGTTGAGACTCCACCGCGTGAAGTTCTTGAAGCCTTAGCTCAGGAACGCAATCCTCTTTATGAAGAGATTGCTGATGTGACGATTCGCACTGACGACCAAAGTGCCAAAGTGGTTGCTAACCAGATTATTAATATGTTGGAAAGCAACTGATTCTGGCTTAATCGAAAAAAACGCCTGCGGGCTAAGCAACATCAAGGTGGACTTCGCGTTATGGAGAGGTTAACAGTCACTCTCGGGGAACGTAGTTACCCTATCACCATTGCTGCTGGGTTATTTAGTGACTCGGCATCTTTTGGGCCGCTGAAAGCTGGCGACCAGACGATGCTGGTGACCAATGAAACCCTGGCGCCGCTCTACCTGGATAAGGTGCGTGGCGTGCTGGAGCAAGCGGGCGTTAAAGTCGATTCCGTCATCCTTCCGGATGGCGAACAATTTAAGAGTCTCGCTGTATTAGACACTGTCTTTACTGCGTTGCTTGAAAAGCCACATGGTCGTGATACGACACTCATTGCCTTGGGCGGTGGTGTCGTCGGTGACCTGACTGGCTTTGCCGCGGCGAGTTATCAACGCGGCGTGCGCTTTATTCAAGTTCCAACCACTTTGCTTTCGCAAGTGGACTCTTCTGTTGGCGGTAAAACAGCCGTTAACCACCCCCTCGGTAAAAATATGATTGGCGCGTTCTACCAACCTGCTTCGGTAGTGGTGGATCTCGACTGTCTAAATACTTTACCTGCTCGGGAGTTGGCATCTGGTCTGGCAGAAGTCATTAAGTACGGAATTATTCTCGACGGCGATTTCTTTAACTGGCTTGAAGAAAACCTGGATGCATTGCTTGCGCTGGATGGTAAAGCAATGGCCTGGTGTATTCGTCGTTGTTGTGAGCTGAAAGCAGAAGTTGTTGCCGCTGACGAGCGCGAAAGTGGCTTACGTGCTTTACTGAATTTGGGCCACACCTTTGGTCACGCTATAGAAGCAGAAATGGGCTATGGCAATTGGCTACACGGTGAAGCTGTTTCCGCAGGTATGGTTATGGCGGCACGAACAGCTCAGCGTTTAGGGAACTTCAGTGAGGCAGATGTGCAGCGCGTTATTAAATTGCTGCAACGTGCCGGGCTGCCAGTTACTGGGCCGAAAGAAATGTCTGCTGCCGCGTATATGCCCCACATGATGCGTGACAAAAAAGTTTTGGCTGGTGAGCTGCGCTTAGTGCTGCCGCTGGCAATCGGGAAGAGTGAAATGCGTGGCGGAGTTCCACACGATATCGTTTTGTCCGCCATTGCTGATTGTCAGCAGGCTTAATTATTAGAAATTTCGGTCGCTGAAGTCAGGCGATTTTTAACTTCGGGCGATGTGCTGACTTTGAATTGCTGGCACAAGCCTTTGAGTGGGGTGTTAAATGGATGAATTTAAACCGGAAGACGAGCTGAAACCCGATCCCAGCGATCGTCGTTCAGGCCGTAACCGTAAATCTGATGAGCGCGATAATGAGCCGCAAATCAATGTCGATGATGTTGAATTAGACTCTGATGAGCCTCGTCCAGCGCGTACCCGTCGTGCTCGTGATGAAGAAGAGTATGAAAACGACGATGATCTGCAAGTTGATGCAGAAGAACGTCGCCCGGCGCGTACCCGCAAAAAATCCGCTAAACAGAAAGTTCCGGTCTCCCGCCAGCACCTGATGATGGGCATTGGTATTCTTGTACTGTTGCTGCTAATCATCGGAATTGGTTCGGCCCTGAAGGCCCCTTCTACTGATACTGAAACAGCGAATAACAATCCGAACGCTGAAAAGAATATCGACTTGTCCGGCGCTGCTGCTGACCAGGCTAATGGCGCACAACCGCAGCCAGGCAACACCTCTGCTGCTAATCAGACCGAAACCGCAGGTAACCCGCAAGAAGTGACTCTTCCTGCAATTTCTTCAACGCCGTCTGATGCGCAAACTCAACCTGCGCCACAGGGACAACAGCGTGTTGAAGTTCCGGGCGACCTGAATAATGCACTGACTCAACAGTCCGGCCAGATTGACAATGCAGTTAATAGCTCAACATTGCCAACAGCACCGGCTACTGTTGCGGCAGTTGCGGGTGCAACTACAGCTCCGCGTGCGGTAGTGAAATCAGAGCCAGAGAAACAAGCAGCTCCGCGTCAGGAACGTAAAACTGTCGTGATTGAGTCCCAGCACAAGGCTCAGCCTGTAAAACAACCAGCGGTGAAAGCGGAACCAAAACCGGTAGCTACGGCAAAACGTAGTGAGCCTGTTACAGCTCCTGCGCCAACAGCGACTGCACCAGCTAAAGCACCAGTCAGTGCTGCGGCACCTAAAGCTGCTGCTACTCAAACTGCAGCAGCCCCGGTAACGAAAGCCGCAGAAGCTGCTCCTGCAACGGCCGCAACTGGCGCTGTCGCGGGTGATGCAGGTGCAATCAAAGGTGCTCCGGGAAGCCATTATACCTTGCAGCTCAGCTCCTCTTCTAACTCAGCAAACCTGAATGCCTGGGCGAAGAAAGAGAACCTGCAGCACTATATGGTTTACCAGACTGTGCGAAATGGTCAGCCGTGGTATGTGTTGGTTAGCGGTATTTATGCCAACAAAGATGAGGCAAAACGTGCCGTTGCAACATTACCAGCCGATGTGCAGGCCAAGAACCCATGGGCAAAACCTATCCATCAGGTTCAGTCTGATCTGAAGTGATGAACAAGCGCAGCCGCTGTTGGAACCTTTCCACAGCAGGAAAAGGTGTAAATAGTTAGGCAGCATGAAAAAAAATCGCGCTTTTCTGAAATGGGCGGGGGGGAAATACCCCCTGCTTGAAGACATTAAAAAGTATCTGCCGAAAGGTGATTGTCTGATTGAGCCGTTTGTTGGTGCCGGCTCAGTCTTTCTGAATACTGAATACTCTCGTTACATCCTCGCAGATATTAATAGCGATCTGATTAACCTCTATAACATCGTCAAAACCCGCACGGATGAGTATGTTCAGGAGTCACGTAAACTCTTTACTGCCGAGCAAAACGATGAGCAGGCGTTCTATCTCAATCGTACCGAATTTAACCAGTGCAAAGATGAGTTTCGTCGTGCACTGCTGTTTTTATATCTGAACCGCCATTGTTACAACGGCCTGTGTCGTTATAACCTACGTGGTGAATTCAATGTCCCGTTTGGCCGTTACATCAAACCCTACTTTCCTGAAGAAGAGTTGTATCATTTTGCCGAACGAGCACAAAACGCCATATTCTTGTGTCAGTCGTACGATGTCAGCATGGCAAATGTCAGTGCGGGATCTGTTGTTTATTGCGACCCTCCCTACGCGCCTTTGTCTGCAACGGCTAATTTTACGGCGTATCACACCGATAGCTTTAACGCTGTGCAGCAGCAACATCTCGCGCAGTTAGCCGAAAATTTGCAAGGAAATCGCATTCCGGTGCTGATTTCTAACCATGATACGGAACTCACCCGGTTGTGGTATCACCAGGCAAAACTGCATGTCGTGCAGGTGCGTCGCAGCATTAGCCGGAATGGTGGAACACGTAACAAGGTGGACGAACTGCTGGCGCTGTATAAAGTCAGTGCCTAAGACGTTTCGTCCGCGGTCTTTTTTGATTTGCTATTGGAGAAGCGGATGAAACAGTTTTTGATTGCCCCCTCAATCCTCTCAGCCGATTTTGCCCGCCTGGGTGAAGACACGGCTGCGGTGCTGGCTGCAGGTGCGGATGTCGTCCATTTCGATGTTATGGATAACCATTACGTTCCTAATCTCACCATTGGTCCTATGGTGTTAAAAGCGCTGCGTGATTACGGTATTACTGCCCCTATTGATGTGCATCTGATGGTGAAGCCTGTTGATCGCATTATTCCGGATTTCGCCGCGGCCGGTGCCAACATCATTACCTTCCACCCGGAAGCGTCAGAGCATGTTGACCGTTCCCTGCAACTGATCAAAGAGCACGGCTGTAAAGCAGGCCTGGTGCTTAACCCAGCAACGTCGCTGAGTTGGCTTGATCACGTCATGGACAAACTCGATGTCATTTTGCTGATGTCTGTTAACCCAGGTTTTGGCGGACAATCATTTATTCCACATACGCTGGAAAAACTGCGTCAGGTACGTGAGCGCATTGATGCTTCTGGCTATGACATTCGCCTGGAAGTGGATGGTGGCGTGAAAGTAGACAATATTGCTGAAATTGCTGCGGCAGGTGCTGATATGTTTGTTGCCGGTTCGGCGATTTTCAGTCAGCCAGATTACAAAGCCGTTATTGATCGTATGCGTAGTGAGTTAGCAAAGGTAAGTCATGGATAAGTTAAGTAAAATTCGCGGTATCGCCTTTGATTTAGACGGTACACTGGTCGACACAGCATTGGGTCTGACGCAGGCAATGGATCAGGCGCTTTATGCGCTGGAGTTGCCGACCGCGGGTGAAGACAAAGTTGAAAAGTGGATCGGCAACGGTGCTGATGTACTGGTTAAGCGCGCATTGACCTGGGCGCTCAAAGGTGAAGAGCCTGAAGCCGATCGATGCAGCATTGCTCGTAAACTGTTTGACGCCTACTATGCGCAAACAGCAGAAGAGGGCAGCTTCTTGTTCCCGGAAGTCGCTAATACATTGGCTGTTTTGGCCGAAAAAGGCTTGCCGATGGGGCTGGTAACTAACAAGCCGACACCGTTTGTCTTACCAATGCTGGAAAGATTGGGCATCGCGCAATACTTCAAAGTCATAATTGGTGGCGATGATGTGGAAAACAAAAAACCGCATCCCGAAGCGCTGCATAAAGTGATGGAAGAGTTGAATCTTAGCGCGGAAGAACTGCTTTTTGTTGGTGACTCCCGCAACGATATTCTCGCCGCTCAAGCGGCTGGATGCTGTTCCATTGGCCTGACTTACGGTTATAACTATGGTGAGTCCATCGAGTTGAGCAAACCCGATTACGTGTTTGACCATTTCAACGATTTACTGCCCGCATTAGGGCTCTCTAACAAAGAACATCAGGAATAAGAACATGAGCAAGCCCATCGTCTTTAGTGGCGCGCAGCCATCAGGTGAATTGACCATTGGTAACTACATGGGTGCGCTGCGTCAGTGGGTCAACATGCAAGATGATTACCACTGCATTTACTGCATCGTTGACCTACACGCGATCACCGCGCGTCAGGATGCAACGCAATTGCGTAGCCGGACACTCGATACGTTAGCTCTGTACTTGGCTTGTGGTATCGACCCGGCTAAAAGCACCATCTTTGTACAGTCTCACGTGCCAGAACATGCACAGTTGGGCTGGGCTCTGAACTGCTACACCTATTTTGGTGAGCTGAGCCGTATGACTCAGTTTAAAGACAAGTCTTCTCGTTATTCTGAAAACATTAATGCCGGCCTGTTTGATTACCCGGTATTGATGGCAGCAGATATTTTGCTGTACCAGACCAATCTGGTGCCGGTTGGTGACGATCAAAAACAACACCTGGAACTGAGTCGTGATATCGCAGCACGTTTCAATGCGCTGTATGGCGACGTGTTTAAAGTGCCTGAGCCGTTTATTCCTAAATCAGGCGCGCGCGTGATGTCTCTGCTTGAGCCGACCAAGAAAATGTCTAAATCAGATGATAACCGTAATAACGTTATCGGCCTGTTGGAAGACCCGAAATCGGTCGTGAAGAAAATCAAACGCGCGGTAACTGACTCGGACGAGCCACCTGTTGTGCGTTACGATCCGGTGAATAAAGCAGGGGTTTCCAATATGTTGGATATTCTTTCTGCTGTTACTGGTAAGCCTATCCCTGAACTTGAGCAGCAGTTCGAAGGCAAAATGTATGGCCACCTGAAAGGTGAAGTTGCTGATGCCGTATCTGGTATGTTGACTGAATTGCAGGAGCGTTATCACAATTTCCGTAATGATGAAGCTTATTTGCAGCAAGTGATGAAAGATGGTGCTGAAAAAGCGCGTTCACATGCCAGCGTTACGCTGAAGAAAGTCTATGAAGTGATTGGGTTTGTCGCACAGCCTTAATGACTTATGGCTCGTTTACTCTCTTAATGGGGAGGACATCGTAGCTGTCTAATAATAAAAAAAACCGCCCTTATATTTGGGCGGTTTTTATATTTGCTTCTGAATTATTATTGTGGAGATGCTGGGCCGCAGCCGCCAATAATTTTTGAAATAGAAATTGCTGGGTGCAGTAAATAATCATAACCACAAGATTTATCTTTGTTCTCAATGTGACCTGTACAACCAGACAACAGAGCCAGGACAGCTAGTGCAGAAGCAGCTTTTACGAACTTGTTCATTGATATTCCCTATCATTAATTATTTTTATACCCGTCATACTTCAAGCTGCATATGCGTTGGCTGCGTTTACCTATCCGAATCACTTACCAGGGTAAGCTCATCGGGATTCGCGCACTTGCCGCCTTTGTGCAACTCGAATTGTTTTTGGTATATGTAATGACCTTTCAAAAAGGTGGTTAATTATAGGGTTTACTAATGGTATTACTAAGTCTGAAATCAGACACGTTATTGCATGAAATAAATATTGCTTATGATGATTGGTAAATTAATTAACTGCTTATAAACAAAAAGGCTTGGCGAGAATACTCGGGCAAGCCTTTTTGTTATCTTAAATAAAAATTAATGATTCGAGAACCAGTTCAACTTATCGCGCAATGCAACAACTCGGCCGACAATAATTAAGGCCGGGCTTTCAACCTGCGTCGATAATTCACCAAGCTCACTTAATATTCCGCTGACCACGCGTTGTTTAACCGCAGTACCATTTTCAACTAACGCTACGGGCATTTCCGCGGACATACCGTATTGAATCAGTTTCTCCTGGATAGCAGGAGCCTGGTTTAAGCCCATATAGAACACCAGCGTCTGTTTTTCTGCAGCCAGGTTTTCCCAGTCCAACTCGCCACCTGTTTTCAGGTGGCCGGTAATGAGACGTACGCTTTGCGCATAATCGCGGTGAGTTAGCGGAATGCCGGAATAAGCTGAACAGCCCGACGCAGCAGTAATTCCTGGTACGACGGAGAACGGAATGCCGCCATCGCACAGGGTTTCTAACTCTTCGCCACCGCGCCCAAAGATAAACGGGTCGCCGCCTTTCAGACGCACCACGCGTTTACCGCTTTGCGCTTCACGCAGCAGAATCTGGTTAATCTCTTCTTGCGGGACGCAGTGATAACCCGCGCGTTTACCAACGAATATGCGGTCGGCATCACGGCGCACCAGGTTCATGATATCGTCGGAAACCAGGCGGTCATAAACCACCACATCGGCCTGCTGGATTTGCTGTAGCCCTTTGAGTGTCAAAAGCCCTGCATCTCCTGGGCCTGCGCCGACTAAAACAACTTCACCACGATGATCTAAAGGCGTGGCAAACATCGACTCAGTTTCTTTATCGACGGCTTGCTTGTCTTCGTTTGCCAGATATTGTGCCAGCCGGTCGTTAGTGAAGAATTTTTCCCAGAAGCGGCGACGCTCGGCCATAGTTTTGAAATTCGCTTTTACCCGGCCACGCAGCGTCCCGGCATAAGAGGCAATTTTCCCCAGATGCAGCGGCAGAATAGCTTCGAGTTTTTCACGCAGCAGACGAGCAAGAACGGGAGAGGTGCCACCGGAAGAAACGGCAACCATCAACGGTGAGCGGTCGATAATCGATGGCATGATGAAGCTGGCCTGTTTTGGCGCATCAACCACGTTACAGAAAATACGGCGGGATTCACACGAATCGCTGACTTGCTGATTCACTACATCGTTGTCTGTCGCGGCGATGGCCAGCCAACAAACATCGAGCAGTGCGGCGTCGAACTCACCCTGAACAAGGGTAATCATGCCCTGTTCCACCCACACATGAAATTGCGGGGAGAAATCCAGGGCATTTACAGTGACTCGTGCACCTGCCTCCATCAACAAACGCGCTTTACGTTCTGCAACATCGCCACCACCGACGAGTAGGCAGGCACGACCTTGCAATTGACAAAATATAGGCAGGTGATCCACGTTCAATCCTCAAAAGAAATTAGTTGCGGGCAGTCTCCGACGCGGTGAGTTGCGCAGGCTGGGGACGCTCGGCTTTCGGAGTAGCATACCAATAACCCAGACCCATGAATACTACGCCAGAAAGGGTATTCCCCAGCGTTACCCACAGCAGGTTGTGGCCGATTCCCGCCATAGTATATGCATCGCTGTGATGACCAAACCAGGACAGAGCAAACAGCGTCATGTTGGCGATGGAGTGTTCATAGCCGGAAGCGATAAATGCCAGTAGGCACCACCAGATAGCAATGAATTTCGCAGCACCTTCAGTACGGACTGCCATCCAGATTGCCAGGCAAACCAGCCAGTTACACAACGCACCTTTAAAGAACAGCACCATGGCTGGAGCCGAAGTTTTTGCCAGCGCCGCAGTGTGAACCAGGCTTGTGTCTAACGGCAGCAGGCTACCGCCGCCCCATTTGTACAGCAGGGCAACAAACACGGAGCCAATCAGATTACCTAGCCAGGTTTGCGGCAAAATGCCCCACATTTGACCGTGGGAAATGGTGCCTGCTTTAACACCAAAAGTCAGGAACATAGTGTGGCCGGTGAATAATTCAGAGCCAGCAATGATAACCAGTGTCAGGGCGATACCGAAGGTCGCTCCCATCACTAGTGGGCGCAAAGATGGCTCGACCAGGTTACCGAGGGTGAATATTAGAATGATCCCAAGGCCTACATATGCACCAGCCATTGCGGAGCTGATCCAGAAACCAAGCGGGTTGTTTTGCGACAATCGGGCAATGCGAGCGGCATTCGCTGCACATTTATTAATGGTATCGGTGAACATTTTTGTTATCCCAACAAATTGAAAGAAAAAGAGAATCTAAAAAATCGCAGAGGGAAGCGTTTTACGTCTTCCGCTCTACGATGAAGCCTCAAGGGCTTGTTTTAAGCTTTAATCTGAACCTGTCCGTCCTGAACGCGCGCCGGGTAGTGCGCAATTGAGCGGCTCTCGTCTTCCATGCACAGTCCGTCTCGCAGTCTGAAATGCTGCTTTTTCAACGGACTGGCGACCCAAAGTTCACCCTGGTGTTCGGCGATAAGACCACGAGATAACACGCTCGCTTCGAAGAACGGGTCAATGTTGTTGATGGCGAAAACCTGGTCGTCATTACGTGGGCGGAAAATTGCAATTTGCTCATTACCTACCAACGCGCAGACACCGGTAGCAGGCAGGATGTCGTTTAACTGGCAAACAGTAGTCCACTGGCTCATACATTTTCCTCCACTTCTTCTACCAGGGTAACCGGGATACGCTCGTAAGGTGTCGCCGGGCGATGTTGCTCACGTTCAGGCACGATTTGCACGTTCGGGTCGCGCACCGGGCTGTTGATGAAGTGCTTGAAGCGAACCTGAGCTTCCGGGGTATTCACCGTTTCAGTCCACTCGCAAATCACTTTCTCGCGCAGGCGCTCTAACTCAGCTTCAAGTTGAGCGTTCAGGCCCAGCTTGTCTTCGATGATGACTTGTTTCAGATACTCAATGCCGCCTTCCAGGCTGTCGAGCCATGGTGCGGTACGGGTCAGTTTGTCTGCGGTACGGATGTAGAACATCATGAAACGGTCGAGATATTTGAGAAGCGTTTCGCGGTCTAAATCTGCGGCCAGTAAATCTGCGTGACGTGGTTTCATACCGCCGTTACCGCACACATACAGGTTCCAGCCTTTTTCAGTCGCGATGATGCCGACGTCTTTACCCTGTGCTTCCGCACACTCACGGGTACAACCGGACACGCCAAACTTCATTTTGTGCGGGGTACGAATACCTTTGTAGCGATTTTCCAGCTCAACACCGAAACCAACGCTATCGCCAACGCCGTAACGGCACCAGGTGCTACCAACACAGGTTTTAGCCATACGCAGTGCTTTCGCATACGCGTGGCCAGTTTCAAAACCGGCTTCAATCAGCTGACGCCAGATCTCTGGTAAATCATCTTTTTGCGCACCAAACAGGCCGATACGTTGGGAACCGGTGATTTTGGTGTAGAGATTGAATTCGCGTGCGATACGGCCCACTTCCATCAGACCTTCTGGCGTAATTTCCCCGCCAGCGGAACGTGGAATGACTGAGTAAGTCCCGTCTTTCTGGATGTTGCCCAAGAAGTTGTCGTTGGTGTCCTGAAGCGGTGTGTGTTGTGGTGCCAGCACATAGTCGTTCCAGCAAGAAGCCAGCAGAGAACCTACGGTCGGTTTACAGACTTCGCAGCCGTAACCTTTGCCGTACTTTTGCAATAGCTCGTCGAAGGATTTAATTCCTTCAACGCGTATCAGGTGATAAAGCTCCTGGCGTGAAAACGCGAAGTGTTCACACAGGTTGTGGTTAACTTCGATACCTTGTTTGCTCAGCTCAGCATTCAACACTTGAGTGATCAATGGGATGCAACCACCACAGCCGGTGCCGGCTTTGGTTTCTGCTTTCAATGCCGCGACAGTATGGCAGCCGTTGTTGATGGCTTTAACCAGATGACCTTTGGTGACATCGAAACAGGAACAGATTTGCGCGCTGTCCGGGAGTTTATCAACACCAATTGCTGGCTTACCGGAACTGGCATGTGCAGGCAGAATCAGCGCATCCGGGTTTTCTGGCAGCTCGATGTTATTGAGAACCAGTTGCAGCAGGTTGCCGTAATCGCTGGTGTCGCCCACCAGAACCGCGCCGAGCAGGGTTTTGTTGTCGGCACTAACAATCAGGCGCTTATAAACTTCTTTGCTTTCGTCGAGATAAACATAGCTGCGGCAATCAGGGGTGCGACCATGCGCATCACCAATCCCGCCAACGTCCACGCCGAGTAGTTTCAGCTTGGCGCTCATATCTGCGCCTTCGAAGGCATTTTCTGAGCCGAGCAGGTGGTCAGCGGTAACCTGCGCCATTTTGTAGCCAGGTGCAACCAGGCCGAATGTGCGGTTGTTCCAGCTCGCGCATTCCCCGATGGCGTAAATGTCCGGGTCAGAAGTCTGGCAGGTATCGTTGACCGCAATGCCGCCGCGTTGACCAGTTGCCAGGCCGCACTGGGTAGCCAGTTTATCGCGAGGGCGGATACCGGTTGAGAAGACGATAAAGTCGACTTCCAGATCCGTACCGTCGGCAAAGCGCATGGTTTTACGCGCCTGCGTGCCTTCCTGGACGATTTCCTGGGTGTTTTTGCTGGTATGAACGCGCACGCCCATGCTTTCGATTTTATTGCGCAGTTGCTCGCCGCCCATGCGGTCGAGTTGCTCGGCCATTAACATTGGTGCGAATTCGATAACGTGCGTTTCAACGCCGAGGTTTTTCAGCGCGCCTGCGGCTTCAAGGCCCAGCAGACCACCACCGACCACGGCACCGCGCTTGCTGCGGCGGGCACAGGCTTCGATAGCGTTCAAATCTTCGATAGTGCGGTAGACGAAACAGTCTTGTGTTTCAGAACCTTTAATCGGTGGGATCCACGGATAAGAACCGGTCGCCATGACCAGTTTGTCGTAATACACGGTACGGCCAGTATTCGAGTGAATGACTTTTTCCTGGCGGTTAATGGTGATGGCGCGTTCGCCGACCAGCACTTTTACACCGTGCTTCTCGTAGAAGCCGTCACGTACCAGGGATAATTCTTCAGCGGTATGATGGGAAAAATAGGAAGACAGGTGCACGCGATCGTAGGCTTTGCGCGGCTCTTCACAGAAAACAGTAATGTCGAATTGGCCTGGCTGGGCTTTATCAAGTAAGTCCTCGATAAAGCGATGGCCGACCATGCCATTACCGATGATTGCGATTTTGACTTTGCTCATAATTGCCTCAATTTCTTTTCTATTACTGCCTACCTTAACGATTCAGCAATGGCGATTATTGATACAAATCAAATACACCTTTATATACCTCTTAATAGGTATATTGCTGATTTTAGTGGGTTTTTCTAAGTTGCGGAAATGTTTAGCTATTCGCGGGAAGACAATAAATGTCCCCATTTTGCCTTGTGTGCTATGAAATAGGGGCGGCTAATTAACAAGGAGTGGGTATGAGCAATCTGGCGTTGGAGTTAATTCAAAATGTGCGTCTGGTCGGGCGCGAAGGCTTATGGAAAATAGCCATCGAAAATGGGTGCATCAGCACCATAAAACCAATGAGTGAAACCCAAACCGAAAGCCAACAGGTGCTTGATGGGCGAGGCGGCCTTGCTATCCCCCCATTTATTGAGCCTCATATTCACCTTGATACTACGCAGACTGCCGGGCAACCGAGCTGGAATCAGTCAGGCACTTTGTTTGAAGGCATTGAACGTTGGGCTGAGCGCAAAGCGCTGCTGACGCACGAAGACGTCAAACAACGCGCCTGGCAAACACTGAAATGGCAAATCGCCAACGGCATTCAGTATGTGCGTACCCACGTTGATGTTTCAGATCCGACGCTGACGGCGCTCAAAGCTATGCTGGAAGTGAAGCAAGAAGCTGCCCCCTGGATTGAAGTGCAGATCGTCGCTTTCCCACAAGAAGGGATTATGTCGTACCCCAACGGTGAGGCGCTGCTTGAAGAAGCGTTGCAACTGGGTGCAGACGTCGTTGGGGCAATCCCGCATTTTGAATTTACCCGGGAATACGGCGTGGAATCGCTGCACAAGGCGTTCGCTCTGGCGCAGAAATACGATCGCCCGTTAGATATTCATTGCGATGAAATTGACGATGAGCAATCGCGTTTTGTCGAAACCGTTGCAGCCCTGGCGCTGCGAGATGGTATTGGGCAGCGCGTAACCGCCAGCCATACCACGGCGATGCACTCTTACAACGGCGCTTATACTTCGCGCTTGTTCCGCTTGTTGAAAATGTCCGGCATTAACTTTGTCGCCAACCCGCTGGTGAATATTCATCTGCAAGGGCGTTTTGATGACTACCCGAAACGCCGGGGCGTCACTCGCGTGAAAGAGTTGCTAGAAGCAGGAGTTAACGTCTGCTTTGGTCATGACGATGTGTTTGACCCGTGGTATCCGCTCGGAACAGCCAATATGTTGCAGGTGCTGCATATGGGGCTGCATGTCTGTCAGATGATGGGTTACCAGCAAATTGATGAAGGTTTGAAGCTGATTACCGATAACAGCGCGCGCACTTTTGGCGTGAAAGATTACGGTATTGCTGAGGGGAATGCGGCGAACCTGATTATTCTTCCGGCAGAAAATGGCTTTGATGCTGTGCGCCGTCAGGTGCCGGTGCGTTGGTCTATTCGCGCTGGGAAGGTGATTGCGACCACGCAGTTGTCACAAACCTGGGTGATGCTGGATGGAGCTGAAGAGATAACGTTTCGTGGGTGAGAAGTAGTGGATGACGCTTGAGCTTATCCACCCTACAAAACCGCGTAGGGCGGATAAACGTAGCGTAAGCCGACGCTTTTAGTGCGCAGCAGCAGCGTTATGCTGGCGGTGTTTCGTTACCAGGCCGAGAATCAGGCACATGATAAATACCACTGCGTACAAGGCGTTTGAAGTTTGCAGAGCCGCGTGCGGGCCGCTGTGAGCCACAATCGGGCCAGTGACCACGAAGGTTAGCATGGTGCCGATGGTGCCGCAGGTCAGTACGAAGTTAACCAGTTTTGGCGAAGCGATTTTGGTCTGCAATGAACCCAGGGTGATTACAGAGGTGTAAATCGCACTGGAGAAGAAGCCAAGCGCCAAAATAAACCATGCCAGATGTGCCGGTTCGCTTTTGTTAAACAGGTACATCAGAACAGTCGCCGCACCCGCCAGAACAGTCAGAATACGTTGCAAATCGAAGAAACGCAGAATAAAGCTGAACGCCCACATCCCGAACATGTAAGACATCCAGAAATCGCTGACCAGTTGGCCTGCGTCATTCAGGTTCATACCCAGGCTTTTGGCATATTCCGGAACCCAGGAGATAAAGCCCAGTTGGCCGAGGATGTAGCACAAAGCTGCGATGGACAGGAACAGTACGCCCACACCCCATTTTTCTTTCTCGGCGACTTTTTCCGGTTGCGGTGCGTGTTTACCCAATGCCGGGAAGTCACAACCGATGGTCAGGATGAAGATAGCGACATAAACCAGACCGATGCAGACATAAACCCAATACCAGTTGATGCTACGAGCCAGCAGAATCGCGGCCACCATTGGGAAGATCATCCCTGCCATACTGAAGAAGGAGTCGGTAAACAGTAGGCGTGAACCACGCTCACGGCCTTCATACATGTGCGTAATCAGGAACGTACCAATGGACATCGTGATACCGCTGACCAGCCCGAGTACAAACATCGCGACTGAGAAGATAGTCAGGTTATCGCCAAAGATAAGTCCGGCAACGGCCAGCACCATCAGGATGAAACCAAAACGCAGTTGAGTTTTGAGCGGTACGATTTCCATTAACCAGGCATTAAGGAAGATAGAAATCAAAATGCCGGCGTTCAGGAAAGTAAAGGTGTTACTCATGCTGGAAACGGGGACGTGGAAGTATTCGGCGATATTGCCCATCACCATCCCGGTGACGATTACCAACGCACCAGTGAGTGCGTAGGAGAAGAAGCTGATCCATGTGAGCTTAATGCGGTTGCTGTTAGTCATGACAAGCCTGTGAATAGAAATGTAAAGTGCTTTGACAGCACTCGAGAAGAATGGATTTTAGTCAAAAACGTGACTCATTCATACAATTTATAATTCATTTGCTGCAACGACTTGTATTTAAGGTGACCAGCGTCACGATTAATCGTGTTATTTGATTATTGATTCATTTAACTTATTGATTTGTGTGAAAGTAAAAAACCGTAAATGGCTGGCGCATACTTGAGTGCGTCTTTACAATCTAGCAACTTGCCTCATTCACTGCATTCGTAAGGAATTATTCATGCTCAAATCGACTCTGGCGGCTGTAGCAACTGTGTTTGCTCTAACCGCTCTCTCTCCTGCGGCACTTGCTGCTAAAGGTGACCCACATGTCCTGTTGACCACATCAGCGGGTGAAATTGAGCTTGAGTTAAATAGCCAGAAAGCCCCAGTCTCTGTGAAAAACTTTGTGGATTACGTTAACAGCGGTTTCTACAACAACACCATTTTCCATCGCGTGATCCCGGGCTTCATGCTTCAGGGCGGCGGCTTCACTGCAGATATGAATCAGAAGCAGCCTAACCCACCGATTAAAAATGAAGCCGATAACGGCTTGCGTAACACTCGCGGTACTATTTCCATGGCGCGTACTGCCGATAAAGACAGCGCGACCAGCCAGTTCTTCCTCAATGTGGCAGATAACGCCTTCCTCGATCACGGCCAGCGCGACTTCGGTTATGCAGTATTTGGTAAAGTTGTGAAAGGGATGGACGTTGCCGATAAGATCTCCCAGGTCCAGACTCATGATGTCGGCCCATACCAAAATGTTCCGTCAAAACCTGTAGTTATCCTCTCCGCTAAAGTCCTGCCGTAAAAAATTCCTGCGCGAGTATTCCGTACTCGCGCAATCTACCGCTTCCTGCACTTCCACCGATTGCTGCTTATACTTGTGGCAACAACGGGTCGTCATTTAGGGAGGCATCATGGCAAAGAAACTGACCGACAAACAAAAATCCCGCCTTTGGCAGCAATTGCGCAGCCGTTCATTTCATGCCAGCAGCCGGCTGGATATCCTTGAGCCTCATGCGCAAGATGAGATTATCGCGCAGCGTGTAGATACGATTGAACTTGGCCCGTTGCATCGCGGCTTACCCTGGTTGTGTGCCATCCATCAGCAGCTTTTTCAGGATGTTTTCGACTGGGCAGGCGAGCTACGAGATGTTGATATTTCCAAAGGGGAGATACAGTTCTGTCATTTCGAGTACATCGAAAATGAAGGCAACGATCTGATGCAAGAAATGGAGGACGAGCATTATCTCGTCGGACTTTCCAGAACTGAGTTCGTTCTGCGCCTGTCACATTACTATTGTGAAATTAACGTCCTTCATCCGTTCTTTGTTGGCAGTGGTCGGGCGCAGCGTGTGTTCTTCGAGCAGTTAGCGATTCATGCCGGTTACATCCTCGATTGGAAAGACGTATCGCCTGAAGCATGGGCAACGGCGAATCAAACCGGGGCGTTGGGTGATTTGACACTGCTCATCGAGATTTTCACTAAAGTCGTGAGTGAAGCGCGCGAAAGCGAATAGAATAGCGCGGTTCTTATTTACCCTGGAGCCGCGATGCTACTGCTTATCGACAATTACGACTCATTTACCTGGAACCTTTATCAATACTTTTGTGAATTAGGCGCAGAAGTGGTGGTGAAACGTAACGATGAGCTGACTCTTTCTGATATCACTGCCCTGGCACCAGAAAAACTGGTCATCTCTCCTGGCCCTTGCACGCCCACCGAAGCAGGAATTTCTCTTGCGGCGATTACGCATTTCGCCGGGCAGTTGCCGATTCTCGGCGTTTGCCTTGGACACCAGGCGATTGCGCAGGCATTCGGCGCGACTATTGTTCGCGCGCAAAAAGTGATGCACGGTAAAACCTCGGTTATCTCGCATAGCAATCACGGTGTTTTCCACAGCCTGAACAACCCTTTAACCGTAACGCGTTATCACTCCTTAGTGATCGACCCCGCCACCTTACCCGACTGTTTTGAAGTGACCGCCTGGACGGATAAGCAGGAAATTATGGGCATTCGCCATCGCGAACTTGACCTGGAAGGTGTGCAGTTTCACCCAGAAAGCATTCTCAGCGAGCAGGGACACCAGCTGTTAGCCAATTTCCTTAAACGTTGATTTTTTATTGCCAGTTAATGATTTTTTATGCATATTTCATGATTATATTTTCATTTTCTCATGAAGCTTTCACGCGTAAAAAGGGGATGGGCAATAAATGGCAACTGAACAATCAGCAATTACCCGCGCAACTTTCGATGAAGTTATTTTGCCGATTTATGCACCGGCAGAGTTTATCCCGGTAAAAGGTAAAGGTAGCCGCGTATGGGATCAACAAGGGAAAGAATATGTGGATTTCGCAGGTGGGATTGCTGTTACTGCGCTAGGTCACTGCCATCCAGCTTTAGTTGAAGCGCTAAAAACTCAGGGCGAAACGTTATGGCATACCAGCAACGTTTTCACCAATGAACCCGCTCTACGCCTTGGCCGCAAGCTGATTGACGCCACTTTTGCTGAACGCGTGCTGTTTATGAATTCCGGCACCGAAGCGAATGAAACAGCCTTTAAACTGGCCCGCTACTACGCTTCCACGCGCCATAGCCCGTATAAAACCAAGATTATCGCTTTCCATAACGCCTTCCATGGTCGCTCTCTGTTTACTGTTTCAGTTGGTGGGCAACCTAAGTATTCCGATGGTTTTGGCCCGAAACCAGCTGACATCATTCATGTGCCATTTAATGATTTGCACGCGGTAAAAGCCGTGATGGACGACCATACCTGCGCGGTCGTGGTTGAGCCGATTCAGGGTGAGGGCGGCGTTACGGCGGCAACACCAGAGTTCTTGCAAGGCTTGCGCGAACTGTGTGATGAGCACAAAGCTTTGTTGGTATTTGATGAAGTGCAGTGTGGCATGGGGCGTATCGGTGAGCTGTTTGCCTATATGCACTACGGCGTGACGCCAGATATTTTGACCAGCGCAAAAGCACTCGGCGGTGGCTTCCCGGTCAGCGTGATGCTGACGACTCAGGAAATTGCATCGGCGTTTCATGTCGGTACACACGGTTCAACTTACGGCGGTAACCCTCTGGCCTGCGCGGTCGCGGGCGCGGCGTTTGATATCATCAACACACCTGAAGTGCTCAGTGGTGTGACGGCGAAGCGGCAACAGTTCGTCAGCCATTTACAACAGATCGATGAGCAGTTTGATCTGTTTAGCGATATCCGTGGGATGGGGTTATTGATCGGTGCTGAGCTCAAACCGCAATACAAAGGCCGCGCACGTGAGTTCCTTTACGCGGCAGCGGAAGAGGGTGTGATGGTGCTGAATGCCGGGCCTGACGTAATGCGTTTCGCACCTGCGTTGATTGTTGAAGATACCGATATTGAAGAAGGTATGAAGCGTTTCGCTAAAGCAGTTGCGAAGGTGATTAAAGCGTAATACTTAGCCTGGCCGTCGTAGGCGGCTTAGCCAGATGCCATGATGTGGCCGTTGACGCCAGGCAACCGAAGATATGGTATGCATGGTGCTCAGATGGCCCAGTATCCGCTGTAAATGTTGTTCCATCGTACTTAATGGCCCGTTTGGAAGCCCTTCCAGCGGGTCGAGAATATTCGCGTCATTGGTTTCCCCCGGCCCATCATACTGAAGCCGCTGTTGGCATCGTTGTAGCGCGATTTCGCACGACTGCAGATAACGCTGGGCGAGATCCGGCGTCAGCATATTATGCTCGCGGGCGAGAGTCGTCATCGCATTGATGTGCTCGACGATAAACTGACTGTGCGTCACCCACAATTTCATATCCGCCAGATAATGCGAGTTAAACCCAGGTTCCTGCATCGCCTGGTTCAGGGAGTTAAACAGGGCGTTATGTGCCTGGTTAACCTTCATACGTTCATAAGCGAGCGGCGTTGGTTCGGGGTCATTACTTAGAATCAGGCGAATTGCATTTTGATCTCTTTCCAGCGCATCGTGGGCATTCTGGCGTAACAAGCCACTCTGCCATTGTGGCCACAGCCACACCATGCCGCCAAAGGCTATCAAGCAGCCTAGCAAGGTATCTATCAGGCGAGGGACGATGTACTGCTCGGCACTTAATGTTATCAATTGCAGGGTATAAACGGCGGTCACCGTAAAGCCTATCGTCGCCCAGCCGTAGCTTTTGCGAATAAACAGATAGCTCACCAACGTAATGACCAGCATCGCGCCCAGAGCAATGCTTTGCGGGAAGTGGAAGTGAAGCGCAATACCTGCGATGGCAAGGCCTGCAATGGTGCCAGCCGAACGGTGGAGAATACGAACTCGTGTGGCACCGTAGCCGTTTTGCGTCACGAACATTACCGTCATTAAAATCCAGTAGGGCTTGGGCAGATGTAAAAATGCACCCAGCAGACTGGCTATCGTGAGCATCACACCCAATCTTGCTGCGTTGCGAAGCGCCGCTGACTTCAATGATAAATAACTTTTCAATGCCGCCCACAACGGTAAACGGCGTTGCCGGTCTTCCATTAAATCACGGACATACAGTGGGCGTTGGGTGCGTAGCACGCGAGCGACACGGCTGAAGTGGTAATGGCAAAATTGCCCAACCGGGTTATCTGGATTTTGACGGGCGATTTTCTCAAGGGCATCGATCTGTTTTTCCATCGTAAAACGCTGTGGATAACGATGGTAAAGAATGTCGTCAGCCAGTACACGTAACCGCGCCGCGATGGTCTGTGCATTCCAGCGAATAACTGCTTCTGCATGGCTTTGCTCGACGAGCTTCTGAACTTCAGCTGGTTGGTGAAGGCTTACCGAGATGTGCTCTTGCAAATCCAATGCTACCTGGAATGCACGCAGCAAACGCTTGTAGCCGTTTTGCTGGTTTGCCGCCAGCATATGAAGCTGTTGGTAGCACTGGGTAATGAGATCCACCGCTTTTTGCTGACGAGCCAGCAGCGGTGGGAGCGCTTTTTCCGGATCGGTATGTTGAGTCAGCATGCCGTATTTTGCTTCACAGTAATCTGCCAACTGCCGATAGAGCAGACTCAATGATTCCCGCAGTGGCTGCTCGCGCCACATCCAGAACCAAAACCAGTTAAATACGCCGTACCAAATCGTACCGGAGACATACAGCAGCATCGGTTTCCAGATCGGCATATTCCCGGCCATGCTGAGCGTAAATATGGCAGCAATGAGTGATGCGGGAAGCAGACGAGCGTGCAGGGAACTGATTTCTGCCGTGACACCCAGCAAGAGCGCCATCACAACAAGAATGACGGGCAGTGGCACAGTGGTGTAAAGCAGCAAAAGCTGCATGATCAAACTGCTGGCAGCAAACAGACAGCCACCGACGATCAGGCGTTTGAAGAAACGTTTGTGCGGAGTATCAAGACCGGCAATGTTGCAACAGGCAGGGACTAAAGAGAAAAGCAGACCAGACTGGAGATCGCCGACGAGCAAACCTACTGCCACCGGAAGGCACAGCACCAGCGTCTGCCGCAGTGCGTAGTTAACTTCGGGATGGTAGATCAGTCTTCGCCACATAAACCCTTCTTACTTAAAGCTGCAGCGGCGTTAGCTGCGTTCATTCACCCGAATCACTTACTTGAGTAAGCTCATCGGGATGAACTCACTTGCTGCCTTGCTGCAACTTCAATTAATCGGGTTTCGGATTTAGTTTTTTAGAGACAAAAAAGGCGTGTTATGAAGCAACACGCCATTTTTTAGACGGAGATTAACGAGTGCCGTATACGACGATCGTTTTACCGTGAGCGGAGATCAGATTTTGATCTTCCAGCATTTTCAAGATACGACCAACAGTTTCGCGAGAGCAACCCACGATCTGACCGATTTCCTGACGGGTAATTTTAATCTGCATACCGTCTGGGTGAGTCATTGCATCAGGTTGTTTAGCCAGGTTCAGCAGCGTCTGCGCGATGCGACCGGTAACGTCCAGGAATGCCAGGTTGCCTACTTTCTCTGAAGTGACTTGCAGACGGTTAGCCATCTGTGAAGACAGGCGCATCAGAATGTCTGGATTGACCTGGATCAGCTGGCGGAATTTTTTATAAGAAATTTCAGCCACTTCACAGGCACTTTTAGCACGAACCCAGGCACTACGTTCCTGACCTTCTTCGAACAGCCCTAACTCACCAATGAAATCGCCCTGATTTAGATAGGAGAGGATCATTTCCTTGCCCTCTTCATCTTTAATCAGAACAGCCACAGAGCCCTTGACGATGTAATACAACGTCTCTGCCTTCTCACCTTGGTGAATGAGTGTGCTCTTCGATGGATACTTATGAATGTGGCAATGGGACAAGAACCATTCGAGAGTCGGGTCTGTTTGCGGTTTGCCAAGCACCATGCGCGGTTATCCTCTGTTTTATAACTGGCTACCAACGACAGGACGCTAAACATCCTGTCTGGCGTTGCAAGTAATTAGAATATTCCCCACCTTGGGGAGATGGCATGCAAGTCATTCTTGCTGCCTGTAATTAGTGATGTCCTCTGCATACATGCATAACGTCAATGTATCGATGTAGCATCTGGATTGTTTTAGCATAGCTTTTGACAAGTGTCTCCTGTTGTCTCGTTTCAGCTTGACGCATGTCGCCTTCCGTTGCCAGATTTGCTGAATCTGCGTACTCTGAAAGGTAATTTTTCTACAGGAGTGAGTAGCATGCAGGCACGAGTGAAATGGGTTGAAGGGTTTACCTTCCTGGGCGAGTCCGCTTCAGGGCACCAGATCCTTATGGATGGCAATTCAGGTGATAAAGCACCAAGCCCAATGGAAATGGTGCTGATGTCCGTTGGCGGTTGCAGTGCAATTGACGTAGTTTCTATTTTGCAAAAAGGCCGCTACACCGTGACCGATTGTGAAGTGAAACTAACCTCTGAGCGCCGTGAAGAGGCTCCGCGTTTGTTTACGCATATCAATCTGCATTTCATCGTGACAGGCAAAGAGCTAAAAGATGCTGCAGTTTCCCGTGCAGTAGACCTCTCTGCTGAGAAGTACTGCTCTGTTGCACTGATGCTTGAAAAAGCGGTAAACGTTACACATAGCTATGAAGTGATTGAAGGCTAAAGAGTGAAAACGGGCGGGTTCAACCGCCCTGATTATTGATATTCCGACCTTCTGCCAGACGCTTAACCAGCGGTGTCATAATCAATTCCATCGCCAGCCCCATCTTGCCGCCCGGCACCACCAATGTATTGATATGCGAAATAAATGAGCCTTGTAGCATGGCGAGCAAATACGGGAAATCGATGTCATCCAGCCCGCGAAAATGAATCACCACAAAACTTTCATCCAGAGACGGGATGCCGCGAGCTGCAAATGGGTTAGAGGTATCAACAGTTGGGACGCGCTGGAAGTTGATGTGGGTGCGGGAGAATTGCGGTGTGATGTAATTGATATAGTCGTCCATAGAACGAACCACAGAGTCCATTACCGCTTCTCGGGAATGCCCGCGCTCACTGGTATCTCGCACTAACTTTTGTATCCACTCCAGGTTCACAATCGGTACCACACCAACCAGCAAATCGACGGCTTTAGCCACATCGTGCTGTGGCGTGACTACACCGCCGTGCAAACCTTCATAAAACAAAACATCAGTGGGTTCTGGCAATGGCTGCCATGGCGTAAAGGTTCCGGGGATTTGGTTCCAGGGTACGGCTTCATCGTAAGTATGTAGATACTTGCGTGACTTACCTTGCCCGGTTCTACCGTATTCAATGAACGTCTGTTCAAGCAAACCAAAGTCATTGGCTTCTGGGCCGAAATAGCTGATATGGCGCCCCAGGTCGCGTGCTTTACGAATAGCCATATCCATTTCAGGACGAGTGAAACGATGGAAACTGTCACCTTCGACTTCCGCTGCACGTAAATTGAGTTGCTGGAAGATTTTACGGAAGGCAAGGCTGGTGGTTGTCGTTCCCGCGCCGCTGGAACCTGTTACGGCAATAACCGGATGTTTGGCTGACATAAGGCAACAACTCCATGGGTGATCGCAAGTGTGTGTAAGTAAGGGCTGGCCCTCACTCTCAGGGAGATAGCTGGGTGAGGGTGGTTTTATTATGCAGTATAGAAGTTAAACGCTTAGCCGCGAAACTGCCCGCGAGCCATAATATTTACCGTTTCATGGAGTTCCGACCATACCAGCACAGCCTCACCACTTTGCAGCTGGCGCTTAACATCGGCCACTTTCTGCTCCAGTGAACGCTCTTGTTCACCATAATCGGTGCCTTCGCGTAATACAAAGGATTCAATCAGATTATCAAGCGTTTCGGGAGGAAGATCTTGCCAGGGAATCATCATATTACTGGTCCAGGAATTTATTCAGCCACTGTGGGATACGTTGCTCAAGCCACATTTCCGGGCGACGCAGCGTGCCACCAACAAATCCAACGTGCCCGCCGTAGCGTGTCAGCTGATACTCGATATTGGCAGGTAAGATAGCTTTATCGGGGATCACATGGTGATCCATAAACGGGTCATCTTTTGCATGGATGATGAGCGTCGGCGTTTTGATTTGTGGCAGCAGCGGCATCGCGCTGCACTGGCGGTAATAATCGATAGCGTCAGCAAAGCCGTGAATTTTTGAAGTAATCAAATCGTCAAACTCGCGTAGACGACGCATTCCTTTAAGCTGACGCATATCTACCGGGAGTGTGCCCGGATAGCTTCTTAGCTTACGTGCGGCATTCTTCTTCAGCAGATTCAAAAGATAGTGCTGATAAACGCGGGAGAAACCTTTTTCAATATGTGCGCTGCAATGTTCAAGCATCAGTGGGGCTGAAACCACTACACCAGCCTGAAGCGTACAATCGGCACCCTGTTTTGCCATCAGGCAGGCGAGCATGTTGCCGCCGAGAGAAAAACCGACCGCCGCCGTCGGTACTTTGCCATAACGCTCAGACAGCCAGTTTAAGAAGTAGCTTCCGTCTTCAGTTTCACCCGAGTGATAAATGCGCTTCATGCGGTTTGGCACCCCGCTACATCCGCGGAAATGCATTACCACGCCTAACCAGCCTTGCTTGCTGGCGGCCTCGATTAAACCATGGGCGTATGGGCTGTGCAGGCTACCTTCGAGTCCATGAAAAACGACTAACCGTGGTTTATGCATTGCCTGGCGCGGGTCCTCGCTCCAGGCTAGATCGACAAAATCCCCGTCCGGCATGTCAAGACGCTGCCAGTGAGGTTTGAAATTGAGGCGACGGCGAATCAAACGCGGAAGCATGGTTTGCAGGTGTGGATTACTGACACCCTTCAACGGACGGAATTGTTCATCTTCTTCGTGATTAAAATTCAATACTGCGGGACTTGTCGTAGCCATATCACACTGTTAGTTTCATTTAGTTTGCTAATTAACTTTACGGGGTGTGGAACACCCATTTCATGGAAACGCTTTTTCTCTCAATGCTGGGCTTTCTCTGGGTTGCTGCTATCACACCAGGCCCAAACAACATGCTACTCACTTCATCCGGCGCGAATTACGGATTCCTGCGCACCATACCATTGATGATAGGTATCATGCTTGGTATGCAGTGCATTTTATTATTGGTAGCTTTTGGTGTGGGTAGCTTAATTCTATTGTACCCCGCTTTACACCTGATTCTGAAGGTTGCCGGTAGTGCTTATCTTTTATGGTTGGCATGGAAAATTGGTACAGCGACCTACGAACGCCTGGAAACAGATGCGCCACCACCCGAGCCAATTCCATTCTGGCAGGGCGGTTTGCTGCAAGTCATTAACCCAAAAGCTTGGTTGATGGCGCTAGGTGCTGTCGCAAGTTTTAGTCTGGCGGGTTCTCAGTACTTGCATTCTGTGGCGTTAATCAGCATCGGTATTGCACTGGTTAACATTGTTGCGGGGATGATTTGGATTGCGTTTGGTAGCTTGATAGGTACGCTTCTGCGTAGTCGCCGTGCCTGGACTCTGTTTAACGTCTTTATGGGATTACTGACTGCGGCGTGTGTGTTGCTGATTTGGCACTAAGAATGAAGTCAATGTTCAGACGAGTAATTGGCCCACAAGTGGGCCAATTTGTTTGATTAAAAGCGGTATTGGACTCCGGCGGAAATGATGTAATTTTCGTTTTTAATTCCTGCAGAATCACCACCTGAGTATTCAGTTTTGCCTGTCGCGCGGTTGATCATTTCACTCCCGCCCTTACCTTCTGAATAATAGTTATAAGCAAACTCAGTCGAGACTTTCGCATTCGGTGTAATGTAATATCCGACTTCGATTGCGGCCGAATAATAACGAGAGTTCGTTGTTTTTTCACGAAATGTGGTATCTCGTAAATAGTGCTCATCATTATCTTTTGCGGTAACCCAATCGCTGAATTTCAATAATGTATTAATCTCTATACCTTGATATAGGTATTGACCAGCAAAGCCGATATAGGGTAATGAAAATTTCTGTTGGTAACCAATAGTGCGCTTGCCATCGGGTAAGTTACCAATATCAGTCCCATTATCGTAATTGTAGTTACCACCATATGCACTCCAGCTAAATCGAGTTTGTTGATAACCAGCCACTGCTGCTAATTTGTAGTTGTCAGCTTTTAATAACCAACCCCTGAGACTGAGATCAAATTCATTAGCGTAATTGAGAGGGGTATTGGGATGATGTGACCAGTCACTCCAGCCAGATTTTTTATCATCAAGCCAGTCATAGTCGTCCATCGTGTTGCCGCGCGAGGCCAGAGATGTCCACCCTCTGGCATTAAGTGTGAGTCTTTGCCAGGCATCCCAGTTTATTTCACCTTTAAGAACAGGAGTGTTTTTTATTTTCCACTCAAGTTGACTTATTTTTTTACCGCTTTTGTCATCATATACTCGTTCTGTAGATTTTCCGCCCAGAATACCTAGCGATGTTCCTATAGATAAACTTTCGGGTTCTAGTGAGGGTGCAAAATTATTAAAGTCATTTGCATAGGCCAGTTGGTCAAATGCAGAAAGCATAATGATGGATGTAATTAGTCGTCTCATTATATTCATTCCATTGAAGTGAGTTTTTATATTTTATGACCGTCATTGTGTAGATGGCTGTAAAAATATAGTGTGCGTGATAACGAATAAACATGTTATCTGGCACAGTTGTACTCTATTGATTAACGAATAAGCAATGTAACAAATCCATCATTGCGATAAGATTCATATATGCGAAGAAATAGGAGGTTTCCCGGGATGTTATCTTATAGAGTTCTCCCGGGATAAGTGATAATTTTCGCGAGTTTATTTATTCGCTTTGCATCATCTGTTCTAACTGATCATGAGCATCAAGCCATTCCATCTCGCATTCTTCCAGAGCTGACTTCACTTTCACCTGAGTTTGCAGACATTCGGTCATTTCTGCTTTGCGACTTTGATCGTAAATGGCGCTGTCAGCCAGTTTTTCTTCGACTTCAGTAAGCTGCGCATTTAACTTTTCCATTTGTTTTTCAAGCGTGGTGATTTGCTTACGCAGCGGCTGAGTTTGTGTGCGTAATTCAGCTTCACGGCGTTTCTGGTCTTTACGTGCCTGGGCGCTATTGGTGTTATCTTTCGCGGAATCATCAGGCTGGTTTTCCTGCTTTTGCAGATCAATAAGCCATTGCTGATAATCTTCCAGATCGCCATCAAACGCTTCCACTTTGCCATCGTGAACCAGGTAGAGATCGTCTGTGGTTGAACGCAGCAGGTGACGGTCGTGCGATACCACTACCAGCGCGCCTTCGAAATCAATTAACGCTTCGGTTAGCGCCTGACGCATGTCGAGATCAAGGTGGTTGGTCGGTTCATCGAGCAGCAGTAGGTTAGGGCGCTGCCAAACAACCAATGCCAGAACCAGACGTGCTTTTTCGCCACCAGAGAAACGAGCTGTTTGCTCGGTAACTTTATCGCCCCGGAAGCCGAAACCGCCGAGATAATCACGCAGTTGCTGTTCAGACTCTTTTGGTGCGATACGTGCAAGATGTTGAAGCGGGGATTCGTCAGCGCGTAAATATTCCAACTGATGCTGAGCGAAGTAGCCGAGCTTGATGCCTTTTGCCAGGCCGATATCGCCCTGCAACGGTTTGATTTCTTCCGCCAGCAGTTTGATAAGCGTTGATTTACCAGCACCGTTGCGGCCGAGCAAACCAATGCGCGAGCCAGGCACCAGATTCAGTTTGATTGAATCAAGGATGACGCGCTCGCCATAACCAGCACTGACTTTTTCCATTCGCAATAGCGGATTCGGCAAGCTTTCTGGCTCGCGGAAACTGAATTGGAACGGGTTGTCGACGTGTGCCGGAGCAATCAATTCCATGCGCTCGAGCATCTTCACGCGGCTCTGCGCTTGTTTTGCTTTGCTGGCTTTGGCTTTGAAACGATCGATAAAGCTTTGCAAGTGAGCAACACGCTCCTGCTGGCTTTCATACATCGACTGCTGCTGAGCAAGGCGCGTCGCGCGCTGGCCTTCAAACGAAGAGTAGTTGCCAGTGTATTCAAACATCGACTCTTGTTCGATATGAATAATTTTGCCCACCACCGGGTCAAGGAAGTCGCGGTCGTGAGAAATCAGAATCAATGTGCCCTGATAACTTTTCAACCAGCGCTCAAGCCAGATAACGGCGTCTAAATCCAGGTGGTTGGTTGGTTCATCAAGCAGAAGTAAATCTGAGCGGCAGATCAGCGCTTGTGCCAGGTTCAGGCGCATACGCCAGCCACCGGAAAAATCACTGACCGGGCGTTCAAGTTGTTCATTGCTGAAGCCTAAACCGTGCAGCAGGCTCGACGCGCGTGAGCGAATCGTCCAGGCATCAACCGCGTCAAGTTTACCGTGCACCAGTGCAATCGCGTGGCCATCGTTGCGCTCATTGGCTTTTGCCAGTTCCGCTTCAAGCTGGCGGAATTCACGATCGCCATCAATAACATATTCAATGGCTGGCATCGCCAGTGCAGGGGTTTCCTGGTTTACCCAGGCCAGCGCCCAGTTACCAGGATAGGTCATACTTCCGCCATCGGCGCTGATCTCGTTCTTCAGCAGCGCCAGCAGCGTGGATTTACCGCAGCCGTTTTTACCCACCAGACCCACTTTCTGGCCCGGATTGATGGTAGCGGTGGCGTTATCCAGCAGAACGCGGGTACCGCGACGAATTTGTAACGAGGAGAAAACAATCATAAAGCGCCGTATGTTCAGAGTATGTTAAATTGTCATTATATTAAGGTAACGTGATGCCATCGGCACCGCGTCGGGCTGCATGGTAGCCCAAAAAAATCACTATGACGACGCCCTGGAGGGTAATGATGTCGCAGCCGCCGAAAGTTTTGCTGCTATATGCCCATCCGGAGTCACAAGACTCGGTCGCAAACCGCGTCTTACTCCAGCCGGCGCAGCAGCTTGCCAATGTCACTGTGCATGACCTTTATGCGCACTATCCCGACTTTTTTATTGATATCTATCGCGAGCAGGCATTGCTGCAAGAGCACGATGTCATCGTCTTTCAACATCCTCTCTATACCTATAGCTGCCCGGCGTTACTCAAAGAGTGGCTGGATCGCGTTCTAAGTCGTGGTTTTGCCAGTGGTGTCGGAGGTACTGCTCTGGCGGGAAAGTACTGGCGTAGTGTGATTACCACCGGCGAGCCAGAAGGTGCTTACCGGCACGATGGTTTTAACCGCTTCCCGCTGACCGATATTTTACGTCCCTTTGAACTCACTGCCGCCATGTGCCGTATGCACTGGATGAACCCGATGATTGTTTACTGGGCACGTCGGCAATCTCCCCAAGAGCTGGCCAGCCATGCGAAAGCTTATGGCGAATGGTTGGCTTCACCGACATTACCGGGAGGCCGCTGATGGAAGGTTCAGATGTATTGCTGGCTGGCGTGTTGTTTTTGTTTGCTGCGGTTGTGGCTGTGCCAATTGCTGCGCGTTTAGGTATTGGCGCGGTGCTGGGCTATTTACTGGCAGGTATTGCGATTGGGCCGTGGGGATTAGGATTTATCAGCGATGTAGATGAAATCCTTCACTTCTCGGAATTGGGCGTTGTATTCCTGATGTTTATCATCGGGCTGGAACTGAACCCTTCCAAGCTTTGGCAGCTTCGGCGTTCGATATTTGGTGTCGGTGCGGCACAAGTTTTACTCAGTGCCACGATCCTGGCTGGATTACTGATGTTGACGCAGTTTTCCTGGCAAGCCGCGGTGATTGGCGGGATTGGCCTGGCGATGTCGTCAACGGCGATGGCGCTACAGCTGATGCGTGATAAGGGCATGAATCGCAACGAGTCCGGACAACTGGGCTTTTCAGTGCTGCTGTTTCAGGACTTGGCGGTAATTCCGGCGATTGCGCTGGTACCGTTGTTAGCCGGCAATGACGGCGGCCATACCGACTGGATAAAGATCGGCTTCAAAGTGCTGGCTTTTGCGGGGATGTTGGTTGGCGGGCGTTATCTGCTGAAACCTGTGTTCCGCTTTATTGCGGGTTCCGGGGTACGGGAAGTGTTTACGGCGGCGGCATTGTTGCTGGTTTTGGGTTCGGCGCTATTTATGGATGCGCTGGGCTTTTCAATGGCGCTTGGGACATTTATCGCGGGCGTGCTATTGGCGGAAAGTGAATACCGGCACGAACTGGAAATCGCGATCGACCCTTTTAAAGGATTATTGCTCGGCTTGTTCTTTATCTCCGTTGGCATGGCATTAAACCTCGGGGTGCTTTACACCCATATCTTCTGGGTTGTTTTAGGTGTTGTGGTGTTGGTGGCAGTTAAAGCCGGCGTGCTGTATGGCCTGTCGTGGTTTTTCGGGTTGCGTAGCTCTGAGCGCCTACAGTTTTCAGGTGTACTAAGCCAGGGCGGGGAGTTCGCATTCGTACTTTTCTCGACGGCTTCATCGCAAAAGCTGTTCAGCGGTGACCAGATGCCACTGTTACTGGTGACGGTCACACTTTCAATGATGACTACGCCGCTATTGATGAAAGGCGTTGATGCCATTCTGGCGCGGCGATTTAATGTTGCTGATGACGAAAACGATGAAAAGCCTTATGTGGAAGACGATCAGCCGCAAGTCATTATTGTGGGCTTTGGGCGTTTTGGGCAGGTGATTGGCCGCTTGCTGATGGCGAACAAAATGCGCATTACAGTTCTTGAGAGAGACATTAGCTCCGTTAGTCTGATGCGCAAATATGGCTACAAGGTCTATTACGGCGATGCCACCGAGCTTGAGTTGCTGCGTTCGGCAGGAGCGGAGACCGCAAAATCTATTGTTATCACCTGTAATGAGCCGGAAGACACAATGAAAGTCGTCCATTTGTGTCAACAACACTTTCCACATCTGGCGATACTGGCGCGAGCCAGAGGGCGTGTAGAAGCGCATGAATTGTTGCAAGCTGGAGTGACACAGTTCTCACGTGAAACCTTCTCCAGTGCGCTGGAATTAGGGCGCAAGGCGCTGATGACATTGGGGATGCATCCTCATCAGGCGCACCGCGCACAGCTCCATTTCCGCCGTCTGGATATGAGTATGCTGCGTGAGTTAATGCCAATTCATACTGATAACGCACAAATTTCCAGGGTGCGTGAAGCGCGTCGTGAGTTAGAAGAGATTTTCGAACGCGAGATGCAGCAAGAGCGTCGGCAGTTCGATGGTTGGGATGAATTTGAATAAATAAGGTGAAGCGAATGCCGGTGCGTAAACGTTTTATTGCCGGGGCTGTTTGCCCCGAATGCCAGGCGCGAGATTCCCTCGCGATGTGGCGTGAGAATAATGTCGATATTGTTGAGTGTGTTAAGTGCGGCCACCAAATGCGTGAAGCCGATAAGCAAGTTCGTGAGCATGTTCGCGAACAAGAGCAAGTCATTGGGATTTTTCATCCGGACTAGCGAGATGCCCCAGCTTTTTTTAAGCTTAGGGGTACACCGGCGCTAAATTCCGCTACAATCGGCGCCAGTTTTTTTTCTCACGCTCGCTCAGGAGATATCATGAAAGTAGCAAAAGATCTGGTGGTCAGCCTGGCTTACCAGGTACGTACAGAAGACGGTGTGTTGGTTGATGAGTCTCCGGTGAGTGCGCCGCTGGACTATCTGCATGGTCACGGCTCCCTGATTTCAGGTCTGGAAACTGCGCTGGAAGGTCACGTTGTTGGTGATCGTTTCGACGTGAATGTTGGCGCAAATGACGCTTACGGCCAGTATGACGAAAATCTGGTGCAACGCGTTCCTAAAGACGTGTTCATGGGCGTTGATGAGCTGGAAGTTGGTATGCGCTTTATGGCTGACACCGACCAGGGTCCAGTACCAGTTGAAATTACTGGCGTTGAAGATGAACACGTTGTTGTCGATGGCAACCACATGCTGGCAGGCCAGAATCTGAGCTTCAACGTAGAAGTTATCGCGATTCGCGAAGCAACTGCTGAAGAACTGGCTCATGGCCACGTTCACGGCGAGCACGATCATCACCATGATCACGACCATGAAGGTGGTTGCTGTGGTGGTCACGGTCACGGCGACGACCATGAACATGAACATGGGAAAGGCGGTTGTGGCGGTAATGGCGGTTGCGGTTGCCACTAATCTGCGAAAGATAAAAAAAGGCGTGTCAGTGACACGCCTTTTCTTTTGGGAACTAGTAATGCGGAGGTGGAGTCTCTTCGGCTTCTGATGCCACCATCGAAGGCTGGCTTGCTTTTAGTTTTTCAACCAGCAAGCGGAAATGCTCGCGCAGTTTGACCATCTCCAATTCATGAGCCGTTACCGTCTGATTTAACTCTTCTATAGTAATCTCCTGGAAAGCGAGACGACTCTCAAGTTCTTCTAGCCGTTGTTCGGTCGATTTCTGTTGCATGGCTAATACTCCTGGCCTGCGGATGGACAATTTCGGGCGATTCTACTGAAAAATCCAGCACGTTACAGCGCTGTTTTACTTAGGAAGAAACTTCTTTATACAAAAAGAGTCTGAATTTGTCTCGATAAGGCGCGGAGAGATTGTGTAGATTTCTTCCACGACGTTATAGTACGTGTCTTAGTTGATAATAACCTTGGGGTTAGAGGCCCCGGCCCTGGAGAAATGGATGAAATCACTGTTTAAAGTAACGCTACTGGCGACCACGATGGCCGTTGCCCTGAGCGCTCCGGCGTTCGCTGCCCCGGCAACTGCTGCCGCTAAAGATGCCCCAGCTGCAAGCAATGCGGCATTCAAAAATGACGATCAGAAATCTGCGTATGCATTGGGTGCTTCGCTGGGCCGTTATATGGAAAACTCTCTGAAAGAACAAGAAAAGCTGGGGATCACGCTGGATAAGAACCAGCTTATCGCTGGTGTTCAGGATGCATTTGCTGATAAGAGCAAATTATCCGATCAGGAAATTGAGCAGACGCTGCAAGCTTTCGAAGCTCGCGTGAAGTCTTCCGCTCAAGCGAAAATGGAAAAAGATGCTAAAGAAAACGCGGATAAAGGCAAAACCTTCCGTGATACTTTCGCAAAAGAGAAAGGTGTTAAAACTTCTCCAACTGGTCTGATGTATAAAATCGACAAAGCGGGTACAGGTGAAGCACCAACTGACAGCGATACTGTTGTCGTTAACTACAAAGGTACGCTGATCGACGGTAAAGAGTTCGATAACTCTTACACCCGTGGCGAACCACTCTCTTTCCGTCTTGATGGTGTAATCCCTGGTTGGACTGAAGGCCTGAAGAACTTGAAGAAGGGCGGTAAAATCCAACTGGTTATTCCACCAGAACTAGCTTATGGCAAGACTGGCGTTCCGGGGATCCCTGCTAACTCAACTCTGGTATTTGACGTAGAGTTGCTGGATATCAAGCCAGCACCTAAAGCTGACGCGAAACCAGAAGCCGCTCCAGAAGCTGATGCAGCTAAGAGCAAATAAGGCATTATTAACCGCCGTCCTCAGGGGCGGCGGTTTTTTATTTGAGGCAGGATATAATAAAAGCTGGAAAGCGCCTCTTACGCTGTATTACCTTAGCAGGCTGCGCAACAACGAGTATGAGTCTGCCCTGACACCATTTAAGCGCGACAGGCTCTCTGTAGAGGGTGGTATCTTTAAATGTCCAATTCGCTTTTAACCAATGAAACCAGTGAGCTTGATTTACTGGACCAGCGTCCTTTCGAACAAACCGACTTTGAAATATTAAAATCCTACGAAGCGGTGGTGGACGGGTTAGCGATGCTGATTGGTTCTCACTGTGAAATTGTGTTGCACTCGCTGCAAGATCTGAAGTGTTCCGCTATTCGCATCGCAAATGGTGAACACACTGGGCGAAAAATTGGCTCCCCGATTACCGATCTTGCCTTACGCATGCTGCATGATATGACCGGTGCGGATAGTAGTGTTTCCAAATGCTATTTCACCCGTGCAAAAAGCGGTGTCCTGATGAAGTCAGAGACTATCGCCATTCGTAACCGTGATGAACGTGTTATCGGCCTGTTGTGTATCAACATCAATCTTGATGTTCCATTCTCGCAAATTATGTCGACGTTCATTCCGCCAGAAACGCCTGAAGTGGCTTCATCGGTGAACTTTGCGTCCTCAGTTGAAGATTTGGTTATGCAGGCTCTGGAATTCACGATTGAAGAAGTGAATGCCGATCGCAATGTGTCCAACAATGCCAAGAATCGGCAGATTGTGCTGAACCTTTACGAGAAAGGTATCTTTGATATCAAAGATGCGATTAACCAGGTTGCCGATCGTTTGAATATTTCTAAGCACACGGTTTATCTTTACATCCGTCAATTCAAAAACGGTGATTTCCAGGGGCAGGATAAGTAATGCGTTTTGCCATCCTGGTGACAGGCCCGGCTTATGGTACGCAGCAGGCGAGTAGTGCATTGCAGTTTTCTCAGGCCGTTATTGCTCAAGGACACACATTAGAAAGCGTGTTCTTCTACCGCGAAGGTGTTTATAACGCAAACCTTCTTACATCCCCTGCAAATGATGAATTTGATATTGTTCGAGCATGGCAGCAGCTCAATGAACAGCATGGCGTTGAATTGCACATCTGTGTTGCAGCGGCTCTGCGTCGCGGTGTTACTGACGCAGAGCAAGCTAAACAGCTTGGTTTACCTTGTCATAATATGCAGCCTGGCTTCACCCTTAGTGGGTTAGGGGCACTGGCTCAGGCTTCGTTGAGCTGTGATCGGACGGTACAATTCTGATGAAGCGTGTAGCATTCGTATTTAAATCAGCACCTCATGGAAGCGCCAGCGGGCGTGAAGGGCTTGATGCCTTACTTGCCACATCAGCACTAACCGAAGATATCGGCGTGTTTTTCATTGGCGATGGGGTTTTGCAACTGATACCAGATCAGCAACCAGGCCTTATCCTCTCCAGAGACTACATCGCGACATTCCGCGTGCTGCCATTGTACGATATCGAGCAGTGTTATCTCTGCGCGGCGTCGATTCGTGAACGAGGATTATCGCCAGAAAGAACCTGGGTTCTCGATGCTAAACCGCTTGAGCCTGATGCATTGTGCGAAATGCTGCACCAATTTGATGTGGTGCTAACCTTCTGAGGCAACATGCTGCATATTTTACAACACTCACCTTTTCAGGCCGATTTTGAATCGTTGCTTCGCTGTTTGAAATGCGGTGATGAACTTTTATTACGGCAAGATGCGGTCATTGCAGCCATCTCAGGGACCAAAGCCCTTGATTTACTGCTCTCAGCCCCCATTTCTGTGTATGCTCTGCAGGAAGATATCGAGGCTCGCGGCTTAACTGCTCAAATTTCAACCGGTGTAGGCAAGGTCAGCTATACTGACTTCGTTGCATTGACGGTTAAACACGAACAACATATTTCCTGGTAAAATCCAGGATTGTTGTATATTTCTTGACACCTTTTCGGCTCAGCCCTAAAATTCTGCGTCCTCATATTATATGAGGCCGTTTTATTACGTGTTTACGAAGCAAAAGCTAAAACCAGGAGCTATTTAATGGCAACAGTTAACCAGCTGGTACGCAAACCACGCGCTCGCAAAGTTGCAAAAAGCAACGTGCCTGCGCTGGAAGCCTGCCCGCAGAAACGTGGCGTATGTACTCGTGTATATACTACCACTCCTAAGAAACCAAACTCCGCACTGCGTAAAGTATGCCGTGTGCGTTTGACTAACGGTTTTGAAGTTACCTCCTACATCGGCGGTGAAGGTCACAACCTGCAGGAACACTCCGTGATCCTGATCCGTGGCGGTCGTGTAAAAGACTTGCCAGGTGTTCGTTACCACACCGTTCGTGGTGCACTTGACTGCTCCGGCGTTAAAGACCGTAAGCAATCTCGTTCCAAGTATGGCGTGAAACGTCCTAAGGCTTAATGGTTTCCGTTAAGTAAGGCCAAACGTTTTAAATAAATGTCAAACTCAATAGAGTTTTGGACAACCCTGAATTAACAACGGAGTATTCCCATGCCACGTCGTCGCGTCATTGGTCAACGTAAAATTCTTCCAGATCCTAAGTTCGGATCAGAGTTGCTGGCCAAATTTGTAAACATTCTGATGGTAGATGGTAAGAAATCTACTGCTGAATCTATCGTGTATACCGCGCTGGAGACCCTGGCTCAGCGTTCTGGTAAACAAGCACTGGAAGCTTTCGAAGTCGCTCTGGACAACGTTCGTCCGACTGTCGAAGTTAAGTCCCGCCGTGTTGGTGGTTCTACTTATCAGGTTCCAGTAGAAGTACGTCCGGTTCGTCGTAATGCTCTGGCAATGCGTTGGATCGTAGAAGCTGCTCGTAAACGCGGTGATAAATCCATGGCTCTTCGCCTGGCGAACGAACTTTCTGATGCTGCAGAGAACAAAGGTACTGCAGTTAAGAAACGTGAAGACGTTCACCGTATGGCTGAAGCCAACAAGGCGTTCGCTCACTACCGTTGGTAATCCCTTCGGAGTGTTAGTCACCAAGCGGGCGCTTCATGTGAGCTGCCCGCTTTGGGTTACTTAAATGAACGTCCTAGGATATAGAGGAATCAAATGGCTCGTAAAACACCCATTGAGCGTTACCGTAACATTGGTATCAGTGCTCACATCGACGCCGGTAAGACAACTACTACCGAACGTGTTCTGTTCTACACCGGTGTAAACCACAAAATCGGTGAAGTTCATGATGGCGCAGCCACTATGGACTGGATGGAGCAGGAGCAGGAACGTGGTATTACCATCACGTCTGCTGCGACCACCTGTTTCTGGTCTGGTATGGCCAAACAGTTCGAACCACACCACATCAACATCATCGACACCCCAGGGCACGTTGACTTCACCATCGAAGTTGAACGTTCCATGCGTGTTCTTGATGGTGCGGTAATGGTTTACTGTGCTGTTGGTGGTGTTCAGCCACAGTCTGAGACCGTATGGCGTCAGGCAAACAAATATAAAGTTCCACGTATCGCGTTCGTTAACAAAATGGACCGTATGGGTGCTAACTTCCTGAAAGTTGTTGACCAGATCGAAAAACGTCTGGGCGCAACTCCGGTGCCTCTGCAACTGGCTATCGGCGCGGAAGAGAAATTCACCGGTGTTGTTGACCTGGTGAAAATGAAAGCCATCAACTGGAACGAAGCTGATCAGGGCGTGACCTTCGAATACGAAGAGATCCCAGCTGATATGCAGGAACTGGCCGAAGAATGGCGCCAGAAACTGGTTGAAGCCGCCGCTGAAGGTTCTGACGAACTGATGGAGAAATTCTTTGGTGGCGAAGAGCTGACTGAAGAAGAGATCAAAACTTCTCTGCGTAAGCGCGTACTGAACAACGAAATTATCTTGGTTACCTGTGGTTCTGCATTTAAGAACAAAGGTGTTCAGGCGATGCTGGATGCGGTTGTTGAATACCTGCCAGCTCCAACTGACGTTACCGCGATTAACGGTATGCTGGACGACGGTAAAGACACTCCGGCTGTTCGTCACTCAGACGACAACGAGCCGTTTGCTGCTCTGGCGTTCAAAATCGCAACTGACCCGTTTGTTGGTAACCTGACCTTCTTCCGCGTTTACTCTGGCGTGGTTAACTCTGGTGACACCGTGTTCAACCCGGTGAAATCAGCACGTGAGCGTCTGGGCCGTATCGTACAGATGCACGCTAACAAACGTGAAGAGATCAAAGAAGTTCGCGCGGGCGATATCGCTGCAGCTATTGGTCTGAAAGAAGTGACTACTGGTGATACCCTGTGTGATCAGGACAATGTGATCATTCTGGAGCGCATGGAATTCCCTGAACCGGTAATTTCTATCGCTGTTGAACCAAAAACCAAAGCTGACCAGGAAAAAATGGGTCTGGCTCTGGGTCGTCTGGCTAAAGAAGATCCATCATTCCGCGTATGGACTGATGAAGAAACCAACCAGACCATCATCGCTGGTATGGGTGAACTTCACCTCGACATCATCGTTGACCGTATGAAACGTGAATTCAACGTTGAAGCTAACGTTGGTAAACCTCAGGTTGCTTACCGTGAAGCGATTCGCGCGAAAGTTACCGATGTTGAAGGTAAACACGCTAAGCAGTCTGGTGGTCGCGGTCAGTACGGTCATGTTGTTATCGACATGTACCCACTGGAGCCGGGTTCGAATCCGAAAGGTTACGAGTTCGTCAACGACATCAAAGGTGGTGTGATCCCAACGGAATACATCCCTGCTGTTGATAAAGGCATCCAGGAGCAGCTGAAGTCTGGTCCTCTGGCGGGTTACCCAGTAGTGGATCTCGGCGTGCGTCTGCACTTCGGTTCTTACCACGACGTTGACTCCTCTGAACTGGCGTTTAAACTGGCCGCTTCTATTGCCTTCAAAGATGGCTTTAAGAAAGCGAAACCAGTTCTGCTTGAGCCTATCATGAAGGTTGAAGTTGAAACTCCGGAAGAGAACACCGGTGACGTTATCGGTGACCTTAGCCGTCGTCGTGGTCAGCTGAAAGGTCAAGAATCTAACGCTACTGGCGTTCAGATTCACGCTGAAGTTCCGTTGTCTGAAATGTTCGGTTACGCAACTCAACTGCGTTCACTGACCAAAGGTCGTGCATCTTACTCCATGGAATTCCTGAAGTATGATGACGCGCCAAACAACGTTGCTCAGGCCGTAATCGAAGCTCGCGGCAAATAAGCCCAGAGTTTTAAAAAACATTGATCCCGTGCTCTCTCCTTGAGGGGAGAGCGCAACAGTAAGGAATATAGCCGTGTCTAAAGAAAAATTTGAACGTACAAAACCGCACGTCAACGTCGGTACTATCGGCCACGTTGACCATGGTAAAACCACTCTGACTGCAGCAATCACTACCGTTCTGGCTAAAACCTACGGTGGTTCTGCTCGTGCTTTCGACCAGATCGATAACGCACCAGAAGAAAAAGCTCGTGGTATCACCATCAACACTTCCCACGTTGAATATGACACCCCGACTCGCCACTACGCGCACGTTGACTGCCCAGGGCACGCCGACTACGTTAAAAACATGATCACCGGTGCTGCTCAGATGGACGGCGCTATCCTGGTTGTTGCTGCGACAGATGGCCCAATGCCACAGACTCGTGAGCACATCCTGCTGGGTCGTCAGGTTGGCGTTCCTTACATCATCGTGTTCCTGAACAAATGCGACATGGTTGATGATGAAGAGCTGCTGGAACTGGTAGAAATGGAAGTTCGTGAACTTCTGTCTATGTACGACTTCCCAGGCGACGATACTCCAATCGTACGTGGTTCAGCGCTGAAAGCACTGGAAGGCGACGCGGATTACGAAGCTAAAATCATCGAACTGGCTGGCTACCTGGATACCTATATCCCGGAACCAGAACGTGCTATCGACAAGCCGTTCCTGCTGCCAATCGAAGACGTATTCTCCATCTCCGGTCGTGGTACTGTTGTTACCGGTCGTGTAGAGCGCGGTATCGTTAAAGTTGGTGAAGAAGTTGAAATCGTTGGTATCAAAGATACCGTGAAATCAACTTGTACTGGCGTTGAAATGTTCCGCAAACTGCTGGACGAAGGCCGTGCTGGTGAGAACGTTGGTGTTCTGCTGCGTGGTATTAAACGTGAAGATATCGAACGTGGTCAGGTACTGGCTAAGCCAGGCTCTATCAAGCCACATACTCAGTTCGAGTCAGAAGTTTATATCCTGTCCAAAGACGAAGGCGGCCGTCATACTCCGTTCTTCAAAGGCTACCGTCCACAGTTCTACTTCCGTACAACTGACGTGACTGGCACCATCGAACTGCCAGAAGGCGTTGAGATGGTAATGCCGGGCGACAACATCAAAATGGTTGTTACCCTGATCCACCCAATCGCGATGGACGACGGTCTGCGTTTCGCAATCCGTGAAGGCGGCCGTACTGTAGGCGCGGGCGTTGTTGCTAAAGTTATCGCTTAATCGCTGATACCTTTGTATGAAAAAAGAGCGCTTAGGCGCTCTTTTTTTTTTGCTATTTTTGCCGCTTACTCACTCAAGCAACATGGGTGTGCTATTGTAATCATAACTATTCTCATTTACACTTTGCGCGTAATTTGAACGGGAGTGCTTATGTACGTTTGTTTGTGTAATGGTGTAAGTGATAAAAAAATTCGGCAGGCAGTGCGCCAGTTTCATCCACAATCTTTCCAGCAGCTTCGCAAGTTTGTGCCAGTGGGAAACCAATGTGGCAAATGCATTCGCGCAGCACGAGAAATCATGCAAGAAGAGCTATTGCAGATCCCAGAATTTAAAGAGATTGCCTAAGACGGTCACTTTTTTTTGACTTACTCCGTGCTACATCTACGCTTCATGTAGTGGAAGCGGAGGGAGTAAAAAATGAAAGGTGATACTAAGATAATAAATTATCTCAATAAATTGTTGGGAAACGAGCTTGTCGCGATAAATCAGTATTTTCTCCATGCGAGAATGTTCAAAAACTGGGGCCTGATGCGCCTCAACGAAGTTGAGTACCACGAATCCATTGATGAAATGAAACATGCCGATAAGTACATCGAGCGTATTTTATTTCTCGAAGGCATTCCAAATCTGCAAGATTTAGGCAAGCTCCATATTGGTGAAGATGTTGAAGAAATGCTTCAATCTGACCTTAAATTAGAAATGGAAGGTGCCAAAGATTTGCGTGAAGCCATTGCTTACGCAGATACCATTCATGACTATGTCAGTCGAGACATGCTGATCCAAATTCTTGCAGAGGAAGAGCATCATATCGATTGGTTGGAAACTGAATTAGATCTCATCTCTAAAATTGGTTTGCAGAATTATATTCAGTCGCAAATCAAAGAAGGAAATTGAGTTCTTTAAACAGTGGGAAGGAGGAATATATCCATCCTGCTGAACCACCCGCTATCGCAAGGTATGGGCCAAAGGGTAGCGGAGTGGTAGTCAGTGACATTCTGTTCTTTCTTAGTAACTTTTTTATTAACACTGAAAACAGGCCCAATGATGAGGCTGTGAACAATATCCACCCCAAACTCTGCCATCCATGCCATGCTCCTAAGGCAGCCAAAAGCTTCATATCGCCGTAGCCGATGCCTTCACAGTTTCTCCAATAAAAATAAATCCAGTACAACCCCCACAAACTGACATACCCGCAAATAGCGCCAAGTACTGATGTTGCTAAATTCTCGGGTATAAAAAACAGCTGATACAGTAACCCAGACCATAACAAAGAGTAGGTCAGATTATCCGGGAGCAACATGCATCGATAATCTATCCAGGCTAGCCGTAGTAAAAGCCCAATATAGAGTGCGAGAAAGGGAAGTTCGAATAGGGTAGGGGATGTAGACATAGCCATTGATGACTCTGCAGTGATATGATTTTCAACACTAAATTAATATACATGTGAAAACAAAATGAAGATTATTCAGGCGCGAGCAGCCCTCCAGGGAATATTCTATGGTTAGTCAATTTTGCATCTCGAGTTGAAGGTGTGCCGTACCCCCGCATAAAAGATTGTTTAATTCGTATCCATGGCTTGATTAAGGGGCATATTTACGTATAATGCGCGGGCCTGTCTTAATCGACGGCTGGCTCAATACGAGCCTGACAGTGAAGTTGCTGTCGACAATGTTCCCAATTGGGGAACTATGTATGAACGATTACACTCCCCCATCAATCGTAATGGGTGTGAGTAGTGATTTTTTTCGTCTATAAAATAATTGGAGCTATGGTCTCATGCAGAGCCAAAGAATCCGTATCCGTCTTAAAGCGTTTGATCATCGTCTGATTGATCAATCAACTGCGGAAATCGTCGAGACTGCTAAGCGCACTGGTGCGCAAGTACGTGGTCCGATCCCGCTGCCGACCCGCAAAGAGCGCTTTACCGTTCTGATCTCTCCGCACGTCAACAAAGACGCGCGTGATCAGTACGAAATTCGCACTCACAAGCGTCTGGTTGACATCGTTGAGCCAACTGAGAAAACCGTTGATGCTCTGATGCGTCTGGATCTGGCTGCTGGTGTTGACGTGCAGATCAGCCTGGGTTAATCAGGTCATTGACGATTGAGAGGTTGAAACAATGATTGGTTTAGTCGGTAAAAAATTGGGTATGACCCGTATCTTCACTGAAGACGGCGTTTCTATCCCAGTAACCGTGATCGAAGTAGAAGCAAACCGTGTTACTCAGGTCAAAGACCTGGCTAACGATGGCTACCGTGCTGTTCAAGTTACCACTGGCGCTAAAAAAGCTAGCCGTGTAACTAAGCCGGAAGCTGGTCACTTCGCTAAAGCTGGCGTAGAAGCTGGCCGTGGCCTTTGGGAATTCCGTCTTGCAGAAGGCGAAGAGTTCACTGTAGGTCAAGACGTTAGCGTTGAGCTGTTTGCTGAAGTTAAAAAAGTTGACGTAACTGGCACCTCTAAAGGTAAAGGTTTCGCAGGTACCGTTAAGCGCTGGAACTTCCGTACCCAGGATGCTACACACGGTAACTCCTTGTCTCACCGCGTTCCGGGTTCTATCGGTCAGAACCAGACTCCGGGCAAAGTGTTCAAAGGCAAGAAAATGGCAGGCCAACTGGGCAACGAACGTGTAACTGTTCAGAGCCTGGATGTAGTACGCGTTGACGCTGAGCGCAACCTGCTGCTGGTTAAGGGTGCAGTTCCGGGTGCAACCGGTAGCGACCTTATTGTTAAACCAGCTGTGAAGGCGTGAGGAGATAGCAATGGAATTAGTATTGAAAGACGCGCAAAGCGCGCTGACTGTTTCCGAAACTACCTTCGGTCGTGATTTCAACGAAGCGCTGGTACACCAGGTTGTAGTTGCTTATGCAGCTGGTGCCCGTCAAGGTACTCGTGCTCAGAAGACCCGTGCTGAAGTAACTGGTTCCGGCAAAAAGCCGTGGCGCCAGAAAGGTACCGGCCGTGCGCGTTCAGGTTCTATCAAGAGCCCGATCTGGCGTTCCGGTGGCGTAACCTTCGCTGCTCGCCCGCAGGACCACAGTCAAAAAGTTAACAAAAAGATGTACCGCGGAGCGCTGAAAAGCATTCTGTCCGAACTGGTACGTCAGGATCGTCTGATCGTTGTCGAACAGTTCTCTGTTGAAGCGCCTAAAACTAAGCTGCTTGCTCAGAAACTGAAAGACATGGCCCTGGAAGATGTGCTGATCGTAACTGGCGAACTGGATGAGAATCTGTTCCTGGCTGCGCGTAACCTGCATAAGGTTGACGTGCGCGACGCAGCAACAATCGATCCAGTTAGCCTGATCGCCTTCGACAAAGTCGTTATGACTGCTGATGCAGTTAAGCAAGTTGAGGAGATGCTGGCATGATCCGTGAAGAACGTCTGCTGAAAGTACTGCGCGCGCCGCACGTATCTGAAAAAGCATCTATGGCGATGGAAAAAACTAATACCATCGTTCTCAAAGTTGCAAAAGACGCGACCAAAGCAGAGATCGTTGCTGCTGTTGAGAAACTGTTCGAAGTTGAAGTTAAAGGCGTTAATACCTTGCTTGTTAAAGGTAAAACTAAGCGTCATGGACAGCGTATCGGTCGTCGTAGCGACTGGAAAAAAGCTTACGTCACCCTGAAGGAAGGCCAGAATCTGGACTTCGTCGGCGGCGCTGAGTAAGTCGGAGGAGAAAAACAATGGCAGTTGTTAAATGTAAACCGACATCTCCGGGTCGTCGCCACGTAGTTAAAGTGGTCAACCCTGAGCTGCATAAGGGCAAACCATTTGCTCCGCTGGTTGAAAAAAACAGCAAATCCGGTGGCCGTAACAACAATGGTCGTATCACTACTCGTCACATCGGTGGTGGTCACAAGCAGGCTTATCGTATTGTTGACTTTAAACGCAACAAAGACGGTATCCCGGCAGTTGTTGAACGTCTTGAGTACGATCCGAACCGTTCTGCGAATATCGCACTGGTTCTGTACAAAGATGGCGAACGCCGTTACATCCTGGCCCCTAAAGGCCTGAAAGCTGGCGACCAGATTCAATCTGGCGTTGATGCTGCAATCAAAGCAGGTAACACCCTGCCGATGCGCAATATCCCGGTTGGTTCTACCGTTCATAACGTAGAAATGAAACCAGGTAAAGGCGGTCAGCTTGCACGTTCTGCTGGTACCTATGTGCAGATCGTTGCACGTGATGGTGCTTACGTTACCCTGCGTCTGCGTTCTGGTGAAATGCGTAAAGTCGAAGCTGACTGCCGTGCAACCATGGGCGAAGTCGGTAACTCTGAGCATATGCTCCGCGTTCTGGGTAAAGCAGGTGCTGCTCGCTGGCGTGGTGTTCGTCCTACCGTTCGCGGTACTGCGATGAACCCAGTCGACCACCCACACGGTGGTGGTGAAGGTCGTAACTTTGGTAAGCACCCGGTAACTCCGTGGGGCGTTCAGACCAAAGGTAAGAAGACCCGCAGCAACAAGCGTACTGATAAATTCATCGTACGTCGCCGTAGCAAATAATTTTAGAGGATAAGCCATGCCACGTTCTCTCAAGAAAGGTCCTTTTATTGACCTGCACTTGCTGAAGAAGGTAGAGAAAGCGGTGGAAAGCGGTGACAAGAAGCCCCTGCGCACTTGGTCCCGTCGTTCAACGATCTTTCCTAACATGATCGGTTTGACCATCGCTGTCCATAATGGTCGTCAGCATGTTCCGGTATTTGTTTCCGACGAGATGGTCGGTCACAAACTGGGTGAATTTGCACCGACACGTACTTATCGCGGCCATGCTGCTGATAAAAAAGCCAAGAAGAAATAAGTAGGAGGAAGAGATGGAAACTTTAGCTCAACATCGCCACGCTCGTTCTTCTGCTCAAAAGGTTCGCCTTGTTGCAGACCTTATTCGCGGTAAGAAAGTGTCGCAGGCACTGGAAATTTTGACCTTCACCAACAAGAAAGCTGCGGTATTGGTCAAGAAAGTTCTGGAATCTGCCATTGCTAACGCTGAACACAACGATGGCGCTGACATTGACGATCTGAAAGTCGCGAAAATCTTCGTAGACGCAGGCCCAAGCATGAAGCGCATTATGCCGCGTGCAAAAGGTCGTGCAGATCGCATCCTGAAGCGCACCAGCCACATTACTGTGGTTGTGTCCGATCGCTGAGACTCTGGAGACTAGCAATGGGTCAGAAAGTACATCCTAATGGTATTCGCCTGGGTATTGTAAAACCTTGGAACTCTACTTGGTTTGCGAACACCAAAGAATTCGCTGACAACCTGGACAGCGATTTTAAAGTTCGTCAGTACCTGACTAAGGAACTGGCGAAGGCGTCTGTATCTCGTATCGTTATCGAGCGTCCAGCTAAGAGCATCCGTGTGACTATTCACACTGCTCGCCCTGGCATCGTAATCGGTAAGAAAGGCGAAGACGTAGAAAAACTGCGCAAGGTCGTAGCGGATATCGCTGGCGTTCCTGCACAGATCAATATCGCCGAAGTTCGTAAGCCTGAACTGGACGCAAAATTGGTTGCTGATAGCATCACTTCACAGCTGGAACGTCGTGTTATGTTCCGTCGTGCTATGAAGCGTGCTGTACAGAATGCCATGCGTCTGGGCGCTAAAGGTATCAAAGTTGAAGTTAGCGGCCGTCTGGGCGGCGCCGAGATCGCACGTACCGAATGGTATCGTGAAGGTCGCGTGCCGTTGCACACTCTGCGTGCTGACATTGACTACAACACCTCTGAAGCGCACACCACTTATGGTGTAATTGGCGTTAAAGTGTGGATCTTCAAAGGTGAGATCCTGGGTGGGATGGCTGCTGTTGAACAACCGGAAAAACCGGCTGCTCAACCTAAAAAGCAGCAGCGTAAAGGCCGTAAGTAAGGAGAGTCGCTGTGTTACAACCAAAGCGTACAAAATTCCGTAAAGTGCACAAAGGCCGCAACCGTGGTCTGGCTGCTGGTACGGATGTTAGCTTCGGCACTTTCGGTCTGAAAGCTGTTGGCCGTGGTCGTCTGACTGCACGTCAGATCGAAGCAGCACGTCGTGCAATGACCCGTGCAGTTAAGCGTCAGGGTAAGATCTGGATCCGTGTATTCCCGGACAAACCGATCACCGAAAAGCCGCTTGAAGTGCGTATGGGTAAAGGTAAAGGCAACGTAGAGTATTGGGTTGCCTTGATCCAGCCTGGCAAAGTCCTGTATGAAATGGACGGCGTACCAGAAGAGCTGGCCCGTGAAGCATTCAAGCTGGCAGCAGCGAAACTGCCGATTAAAACCACCTTTGTAACTAAGACGGTGATGTAATGAAAGCAAAAGAGCTGCGTGAAAAGAGTGTTGAAGAGCTGAACACCGAGCTGCTGAATTTGCTGCGTGAGCAGTTCAATCTGCGTATGCAAGCAGCAAGTGGCCAGCTGCAACAGACTCACCTGCTGAAGCAAGTGCGTCGTGATGTTGCACGTGTTAAGACTTTATTGACTCAGAAGGCGGGTGCGTAATGACCGATAAAATCCGTACTCTGCAAGGTCGCGTTGTTAGTGACAAAATGGAGAAATCCATTGTTGTTGCTATCGAACGTGTGGTGAAACACCCGATTTACGGTAAATTCATCAAACGTACGACCAAACTGCACGTACATGACGAGAACAATGAATGTGGTATCGGTGACGTGGTTGAAATCCGCGAATGCCGCCCACTGTCTAAGACTAAGTCTTGGACGCTTGTTCGCGTTGTAGATAAAGCTGTTCTGTAATACAGTGAGCTTTGTCTAACGAATAAACGGCTCAGTAAATGAGCCGTTTATTTTTTCTACCCATATTCAGGAACCGGTGTTATAATGCCGCGCCCTCGTTTATGGGGCTTTTTAACGACCTAATTATGGGTCCCGAAGTAGTAGTTGACATTAGCGGAGCACTGAAATGATCCAAGAACAGACTATGCTGACCGTAGCCGACAACTCCGGCGCGCGTCGCGTAATGTGTATCAAGGTTCTGGGTGGCTCGCACCGTCGCTACGCAGGCGTCGGCGACATCATCAAAATTACCATCAAGGAAGCAATTCCTCGTGGTAAGGTGAAGAAAGGCGATGTCCTGAAAGCGGTAGTGGTGCGCACCAGGAAGGGTGTTCGTCGCCCGGACGGTTCTGTCATTCGCTTCGATGGTAATGCATGCGTTATTTTAAACAATAACAGCGAGCAACCAATCGGCACGCGTATTTTTGGGCCGGTAACTCGTGAACTGCGTAATGAAAAGTTCATGAAAATTATCTCTCTGGCACCAGAAGTACTCTAAGGAGCGAATCATGGCAGCTAAAATCCGTCGTGATGACGAAGTTATCGTGTTAACCGGTAAAGATAAAGGTAAGCGCGGTAAAGTTAAGAATGTCTTGTCTTCCGGCAAGCTAATTGTTGAAGGTATCAACCTGGTTAAGAAACATCAGAAGCCGGTTCCGGCCCTGAACCAACCAGGTGGCATCGTTGAAAAAGAAGCTGCTATTCAAGTTTCTAACGTTGCACTCTTCAATGCGGCAACCGGCAAGGCTGACCGTGTAGGCTTTAGATTCGAAGAGGGCAAAAAAGTCCGTTTCTTCAAATCTAACAGCGAAACTATCAAGTAATTTGGAGTAGTACGATGGCGAAACTGCATGATTACTACAAAGACGAAGTAGTTACAAAACTCATGACTGAGTTTAACTACAATTCTGTCATGCAAGTCCCTCGGGTCGAGAAGATCACCCTGAACATGGGTGTGGGTGAAGCGATCGCTGACAAGAAACTGCTGGATAATGCAGCAGCTGACTTGACAGCAATCTCCGGTCAAAAACCGTTGATCACCAAAGCACGCAAATCAGTTGCAGGCTTCAAAATCCGTCAGGGCTATCCGATCGGCTGTAAAGTAACTCTGCGTGGCGAACGCATGTGGGAGTTTCTTGAGCGCCTGATCACCATTGCTGTACCACGTATCCGTGACTTCCGTGGCTTGTCCGCTAAGTCATTCGATGGCCGTGGTAACTACAGCATGGGTGTCCGTGAGCAGATCATCTTCCCAGAAATCGACTATGACAAAGTCGATCGCGTTCGTGGTTTGGATATTACCATTACCACTACTGCGAAATCTGATGATGAAGGCCGTGCTCTGCTGGCAGCCTTTAACTTCCCATTCCGTAAGTAAGGTAGGGTTACTAATGGCTAAGCAATCGATGAAAGCACGCGAAGTCGTTCGCGTGAAACTGGCCGACAAATACCGCGCTAAACGCGAGGAATTGAAAGCTATCATCTCTGGTGTGAACTCATCCGACGAAGAACGTTGGGATGCTGTTCTTAAGCTGCAGTCTCTGCCGCGTGATTCCAGCCCGTCCCGTCAGCGTAACCGCTGCCGCCAAACTGGTCGTCCGCATGGTTATGTGGGCAAATTCGGGTTGAGCCGTATCAAGCTTCGTGAAGCCGCTATGCGCGGTGAAGTACCTGGCTTGAAGAAGGCTAGCTGGTAATATCCAATTGAATCACGGGAGTAAAGACAGATGAGCATGCAAGATCCAATTGCGGATATGCTGACCCGTATCCGTAACGGTCAAGCCGCGAATAAAGTTGCGGTCACCATGCCTTCCTCCAAGCTGAAATTGGCAATTGCCAACGTGCTGAAAGAAGAAGGCTATATTGAAGATTTTAAAATCGAAGGCGACATCAAGCCTGAACTGGAACTGACTCTTAAGTATTTCCAGGGCAAGGCTGTGGTAGAGAGCATTCAGCGAGTCAGCCGCCCAGGTCTGCGCATCTATAAGAAAAAAGATGAGCTGCCTAAAGTTATGGCCGGTATGGGTATTGCTGTCGTTTCTACCTCTAAAGGTGTTATGACTGATCGTGCAGCGCGCCAAGCTGGTCTTGGTGGCGAAATTATCTGCTACGTAGCCTAATTGGAGGAATAAAATGTCTCGTGTTGCTAAAGCACCGGTCGTTATTCCTGCTGGCGTAGAGGTAAAACTCAACGGTCAGGTTATTTCGATCAAAGGTAAGAACGGCGAGCTGACTCGTACAATCAACGATGCTGTTGAAGTTAAACACGCTGATAATGCACTGACTTTCGCTCCGCGCGAAGGTTTTGCTAACGCGTGGGCCCAAGCGGGTACCACTCGTGCGCTGTTAAATGCAATGGTTATCGGTGTTACCGAAGGCTTCACTAAGAAGCTGCAGCTGGTTGGTGTAGGTTATCGTGCAGCAGTTAAAGGCAATGCGGTGAGTTTGGCCCTGGGCTTCTCTCATCCTGTTGAACATGCTCTGCCAGCGGGAATCACTGCTGAATGTCCAACTCAAACTGAAATCGTGCTGAAAGGCGCTGATAAGCAGATGATTGGACAAGTGGCTGCTGATCTGCGCGCCTACCGTCGTCCTGAGCCTTATAAAGGCAAGGGTGTTCGTTACGCCGACGAAGTCGTGCGTACCAAAGAGGCTAAGAAGAAGTAAGGTAACACTATGGATAAGAAATCTGCTCGTATCCGTCGTGCGACCCGCGCACGTCACAAGCTCAAAGAACTGGGTGCGACTCGTCTGGTGATTCACCGCACGCCTCGTCATATTTATGCACAGGTTATCGCACCAAACGGTTCAGAAGTCCTGGTAGCTGCATCTACTGTAGAGAAAGCTATCGCTGAGCAACTGAAGTACACTGGAAATAAAGACGCCGCTACAGCTGTGGGTAAAGCTGTTGCAGAGCGCGCACTGGAAAAAGGTATTACGAAAGTATCCTTTGACCGTGCTGGTTTCCAATATCATGGTCGTGTCCAGGCACTGGCAGATGCTGCCCGTGATGCTGGCCTTCAGTTCTAAGGTAGAGGTGTAAGATGGCTCACATCGAAAAACAAGCTGGCGAACTGCAGGAAAAGCTGATCGCGGTAAATCGCGTATCTAAAACCGTTAAAGGTGGTCGTATTTTCTCCTTCACTGCACTGACAGTGGTTGGCGATGGTAACGGTCGCATTGGTTTTGGTTACGGAAAAGCGCGTGAAGTTCCAGCAGCTATCCAGAAAGCGATGGAAAAAGCCCGTCGCAACATGATTAACGTCGCGCTGAACCACGGCACCCTGCAGCACCCTGTTAAAGGTGTGCACACAGGATCTCGTGTGTTCATGCAGCCGGCTTCCCAGGGTACCGGTATTATTGCCGGTGGTGCAATGCGCGCCGTTCTGGAAGTCGCTGGAGTTCATAACGTTTTGGCTAAAGCATATGGTTCCACCAACCCGATTAACGTGGTTCGTGCAACTATTGATGGCCTGGCGAATATGAAGTCTCCGGAAATGGTCGCTGCCAAGCGTGGTAAATCCGTTGAAGAAATTCTGGGGTAATTGACCATGGCAAAGACTATTAAAATTACACAAACCCGCAGTGCGATCGGTCGTTTGCCGAAACACAAGGCAACGCTGCTTGGCCTGGGTCTGCGTCGTATTGGCCACACCGTAGAGCGCGAGGATACTCCTGCTGTACGTGGTATGGTCAACGCGGTTTCCTACATGGTTAAAGTTGAGGAGTAAGAGATGCGTTTAAATACTCTGTCTCCGGCCGAAGGGTCTAAGCACGCTTCAAAGCGTCTGGGTCGTGGTATCGGTTCTGGTCTCGGCAAAACCGGCGGTCGTGGTCACAAAGGTCAGAACTCTCGTTCTGGCGGTGGCGTACGTCGTGGGTTCGAAGGTGGCCAGATGCCGTTGTACCGTCGTCTGCCGAAATTCGGTTTCACCTCTCGCAAAGCAATGATCACTGGTGAGATTCGTCTCTCCGATCTGGCGAAAGTTGAAGGCGACGTAGTTGACCTGAACACGCTGAAAGCAGCAAACATTATCGGTATCCAGATCGAGTTCGCGAAAGTGATTCTGTCTGGCGAGGTTTCTCGTCCGGTAACTGTTCGCGGCCTGCGTGTCACTAAAGGCGCTCGTGCTGCTATCGAAGCTGCTGGCGGTAAAATCGAGGAATAAGTAGCAGATGGCAAAGCAACCGGGATTAGATTTTCAAAGTGCTAAAGGCGGGTTTGGCGAGCTGAAACGCAGACTGATGTTTGTTATCGGTGCGCTGATTGTGTTCCGTATTGGCTCTTTTATTCCGATCCCTGGTATTGATGCCGCTGTACTTGCCAAACTGCTTGAGCAACAGCGAGGCACTATCATTGAAATGTTTAACATGTTCTCTGGTGGTGCTCTCAGCCGTGCTTCTATCTTTGCATTGGGTATCATGCCGTATATTTCGGCATCGATTATTATCCAGCTGTTAACGGTGGTTCATCCAGCGTTAGCAGAGTTGAAGAAAGAAGGGGAGTCTGGTCGTCGTAAGATCAGCCAGTACACCCGTTATGGCACTCTGGTGCTGGCAATATTCCAGTCAATCGGTATTGCTACCGGTTTACCGAATATGCCTGGTATGCAAGGCTTGGTGTTAAACCCAGGCTTTGCATTCTACTTCACAGCTGTTGTGAGCCTTGTCACGGGGACTATGTTCCTTATGTGGCTTGGTGAACAGATTACTGAGCGTGGTATCGGCAACGGTATTTCAATCATAATCTTCGCTGGTATTGTTGCGGGTTTGCCGCCGGCCGTTGGCCATACTATCGAACAAGCAAGGCAAGGCGACCTGCACTTCCTTCTGTTGCTGTTGGTTGCAGTACTAGTATTCGCAGTGACCTTCTTCGTTGTTTTTGTTGAACGTGGTCAACGCCGCATTGTGGTAAACTACGCAAAACGTCAACAGGGTCGTCGTGTCTATGCTGCGCAGAGCACGCATTTACCGCTGAAAGTGAATATGGCTGGTGTTATTCCAGCAATTTTTGCTTCCAGTATTATTCTGTTCCCAGCAACGATTGCATCGTGGTTTGGGGGCGGTACCGGTTGGAACTGGCTGACTACAATTTCGCTGTATTTGCAGCCTGGGCAACCGCTTTATGTGTTACTCTATGCGTCTGCAATCATCTTCTTCTGTTTCTTCTACACAGCGTTGGTTTTCAACCCACGTGAAACAGCAGATAACCTGAAGAAGTCCGGTGCATTTGTACCAGGAATTCGTCCGGGAGAACAAACGGCGAAGTATATTGATAAAGTGATGACCCGCCTGACCTTGGTTGGTGCGTTGTACATTACCTTTATCTGCCTAATCCCGGAGTTCATGCGTGATGCAATGAAAGTGCCTTTCTACTTCGGTGGAACCTCGCTGCTCATTGTTGTCGTGGTTATCATGGACTTTATGGCTCAAGTGCAAACTCTGATGATGTCTAGTCAGTACGAGTCTGCATTGAAGAAAGCGAATCTGAAAGGCTACGGCCGTTAATAGTCGCTTGAGAAGTTACGGAGAGTAAAAATGAAAGTTCGTGCTTCCGTCAAGAAATTATGTCGTAACTGCAAAATCGTTAAGCGTGACGGTGTTATTCGCGTGATTTGCAGCGCCGAACCGAAGCATAAACAGCGTCAAGGCTGATTATCTCGTATATTTTTCTTGCAAAGTTGGGTTGAGCTGGCTAGATTAGCCAGCCAATCTTTTGTATGTCTATGCGTTTCCATTTGAGTATCCTGAAAACGGGCTTTTCGGTATGGGACGCATAATCTAAATAGTAGGAGTGCATAGTGGCCCGTATAGCAGGCATTAACATTCCTGATCAAAAACATACCGTGATCGCTTTAACTTCGATCTACGGTGTAGGCAAGACTCGTTCAAAGGCCATTTGTGCTGCGGCGGGTATCGCTGAAGATGTTAAGATCAGAGAGCTGTCTGAAGAACAAATCGACACGCTGCGTGACGAAGTTGCCAAATTTGTCGTTGAAGGTGATCTGCGCCGTGAAGTGAGTATGAGCATCAAGCGTCTGATGGACCTTGGTTGCTATCGCGGTTTGCGTCATCGTCGTGGTCTGCCAGTACGCGGTCAGCGTACGAAGACCAACGCACGTACCCGTAAGGGTCCGCGCAAACCGATCAAGAAATAATCGGGGTGATTGAATAATGGCAAAGGCACCAGTTCGTGCACGTAAGCGTGTAAGAAAACAAGTCTCTGACGGCGTGGCTCATGTCCATGCTTCTTTCAACAACACAATCGTTACTATCACTGATCGTCAGGGTAATGCATTGGGTTGGGCAACTGCCGGTGGTTCCGGTTTCCGTGGCTCTCGCAAGTCCACTCCGTTCGCAGCTCAGGTTGCAGCAGAGCGTTGCGCAGAAGCTGTGAAAGAATACGGTATCAAGAACCTTGAAGTTATGGTTAAGGGACCGGGTCCAGGCCGCGAATCTACTATTCGTGCTCTGAACGCCGCTGGTTTCCGCATCACTAATATTACTGATGTGACTCCGATCCCTCACAACGGTTGTCGTCCGCCGAAAAAACGTCGCGTATAACGCTCGTTTTTAGGAATGTTGGAGAAAGAAAATGGCAAGATATTTGGGTCCTAAGCTCAAGCTGAGCCGTCGCGAGGGCACAGACCTGTTCCTGAAGTCTGGTGTTCGCGCGATCGATACCAAGTGTAAAATTGAACAAGCTCCTGGCCAGCACGGTGCGCGTAAACCGCGTCTGTCTGACTATGGTGTGCAGTTGCGTGAAAAGCAAAAAGTTCGCCGCATGTTCGGTGTTCTGGAGCGTCAGTTCCGTAACTACTATAAAGAAGCAGCACGTCTGAAAGGCAACACCGGTGAAAACCTGTTGGCTCTGCTTGAAGGTCGTCTGGACAACGTTGTTTACCGTATGGGCTTTGGCGCTACTCGTGCAGAATCACGTCAGTTAGTTAGCCACAAAGCAGTTATGGTAAATGGTCGCGTTGTTAACATCGCTTCTTATCAGGTAACTCCGAATGACGTAGTTAGCATCCGTGAGAAAGCCAAAAAGCAATCTCGCGTGAAGGCCGCTCTGGAGCTGGCTGAACAGCGTGAAAAGCCAACCTGGCTGGAAGTTGATGCTGCTAAGATGGAAGGTGTGTTCAAGCGTAAGCCTGAGCGTACTGATCTGTCTGCGGACATTAACGAACACCTGATCGTCGAGCTTTACTCCAAGTAAAGCTTAGTACCAAAGAGAGGACACAATGCAGGGTTCTGTGACAGAGTTTCTAAAACCGCGCCTGGTAGATATCGAGCAAGTGAGTTCGACGCACGCCAAGGTGACCCTTGAGCCTTTAGAGCGTGGCTTTGGCCATACTCTTGGTAATGCACTGCGCCGTATTCTGCTCTCATCGATGCCGGGTTGCGCGGTGACAGAGGTTGAGATTGATGGTGTACTACACGAGTACAGCACCAAAGAAGGCGTTCAGGAGGATATCCTGGAAATCCTGCTCAACCTGAAAGGGCTGGCGGTGAGAGTTCAAGGTAAAGATGATGTTATTCTTACTCTGAATAAGTCTGGCATTGGCCCTGTGACTGCAGCCGATATCACCCATGATGGTGATGTCGAAATCGTCAAGCCGCAACATGTGATCTGCCACCTGACTGATGAGAACGCATCTATTAGTATGCGTATCAAAGTTCAGCGCGGTCGCGGTTATGTGCCGGCCTCTGCCCGAATTCATTCGGAAGAAGATGAGCGCCCAATTGGTCGTCTGCTGGTCGACGCCTGCTACAGCCCTGTAGAGCGAATTGCCTACAATGTTGAAGCTGCGCGTGTAGAACAGCGTACTGACTTGGATAAGCTGGTCATCGAAATGGAAACCAACGGTACAATCGATCCTGAAGAGGCGATTCGTCGTGCGGCAACCATTCTGGCTGAACAACTTGAAGCTTTCGTTGACTTACGTGATGTTCGTCAACCAGAAGTTAAAGAAGAGAAACCAGAGTTCGATCCGATCCTGCTGCGCCCTGTTGACGATCTGGAATTGACTGTCCGCTCTGCTAACTGCCTTAAGGCAGAAGCTATCCACTATATCGGTGATCTGGTACAGCGTACCGAAGTTGAGCTGCTCAAAACGCCTAACTTGGGTAAAAAATCTCTTACCGAGATTAAAGACGTGCTGGCTTCCCGTGGTTTGTCTCTGGGCATGCGCCTGGAAAACTGGCCACCGGCAAGCATCGCTGACGAGTAACCGGATCACAGGTTAAGGTTTTACTGAGAAGGATAAGGTCATGCGCCATCGTAAGAGTGGTCGTCAACTGAACCGCAACAGCAGCCATCGCCAGGCTATGTTCCGCAATATGGCAGGTTCACTGGTTCGTCATGAGATCATCAAGACGACTCTGCCTAAAGCGAAAGAGCTGCGTCGCGTAGTTGAGCCGCTGATTACTCTTGCCAAGACTGATAGCGTTGCTAATCGTCGTCTGGCATTCGCCCGCACTCGTGATAACGAGATCGTGGCAAAACTGTTTAATGAATTGGGTCCGCGTTTTGCAGCCCGTACTGGTGGTTACACTCGCATTCTTAAGTGTGGCTTCCGTGCAGGTGACAATGCTCCGATGGCTTACATCGAGCTGGTTGATCGCGCCGAGTCTCAAACAGAAGCTGCTGCAGAGTAATCTGTAGTAACGTGAAAAAACCGGGCTTGCCCGGTTTTTTTATATCTGAAATTCGTCCTCCCGTGCTTTTCCAGCATATCTTTATTACATCTCCAGTTATTGCAGAGTTGATTATGTGGTTACTTGATCAATGGGCAGAACGTCATATTCTTGATGCACAACGCAATGGTGAGTTTGATTCACTACCTGGGTCAGGGAAGCCTCTCGAACTTGATGATGATTCACATATCCCACTCGAATTACGAGCGGCTTGGCGTCTGTTGATAAATTCTGGTTGCTTACCTCCCGAGCTTCAACATCGTAAGGATGCTATTGAGCTTAATGATTTACTCAAATCGATAGGTCATAGCCATCCTGAATACACAGGTATCAGAAAGAAATTGCTATTACTTGAGCTCAAACTTCAGAATGCAGGAATGAGTACTGATTTCCTACATGGAGAGTATGCTGATAGATTGCTTCATAAAATTGATGAGGAATGATCATGTTTCGTATTGGAGAGTTGGCCAGACTGGCAGATGTGACGCCCGATACCATCCGCTATTATGAAAAGCAGCAAATGATGGATCATGAAGTCAGAACTGAAGGAGGCTTTCGGCTTTATAGTGAAAGTGATTTGCAGCGCCTGAAGTTTATCCGTTATGCAAAACAGTTAGGTTTCACGCTGGAAACTATCCGTGAACTACTGTCGATCCGAATCGATCCCGAGCATCACACCTGCCAGGAATCGAAGAGCATTGTGCAATCGAGATTGACAGAGGTGGAGTCCAAAATTAAAGAGCTTCAGCATATGCAGCGCTCGTTACAGAGATTAAATGATGCATGTTGTGGCACTGCCCACAGCAGCGCATATTGTTCAATCCTTGAAGCGTTGGAGCAGGGAGCTAGCCAGCGAAAAGATTAAATTGTATTTTTCAGATAAAGGCATAAAATCGCGCCGTTATTTTAATCAATTTGGAGTTTGTATGAGCAAGTATCAGCATAAGAGAGGGATCATCAAAGATAATGCCATTGAGGCATTGCTACATGACCCACTATTTCGTCAAAGAGTTGAGCAGAATAAGAAAGGGAAAGGGAGTTACCAACGTAATACAAAACATGGCAAACGAGGTAACTGGGAGGCCAGTGGCAAACAAGCAAATCGCTTTTTTACCACTGGCCTTCCTTTTTTCACTAGCGCATTCAGATTCGTTCGTTCTGCTGTTTCAGCAGGTCGCGAATTTCGCTGAGTAATACTTCTTCTTTAGTTGGTGCCGGTGGTGCTGCAGGTTCTTCGACTTTCTTACGATTCAGTTTGTTTATCGCTTTGATCGCAAGGAAAATCGCGAAGGCAACAATTACGAAATCAAAGATATTCTGAATAAATACGCCGTAATGCATCACAACGGCAGGAATATCACCCGCTGCAGGTCTTAATGTTAAAGCGAACTGTTTAAAATCCACGCCACCAATTAACAACCCAAGTGGTGGCATAATAATATCCGCAACTAATGATGAAACAATTTTCCCGAATGCGGCCCCAATAATTACACCTACTGCCAAATCCACAACATTTCCGCGCATAGCAAATTCACGGAATTCTTTTAACATGCTCATTTTTCTCTCCTTGTACCGGCTGACGTTAATAAGTCTAACAAATGATGACCCGATTGCCATTACATCAGGAAATAAGAATTCCCTGCTAATACCTTAATATTCAGAGGGTTTATTGGGTTAAGAGAATGACGGGTAGATTTTTTATCTACCCGCTAGAGGTTATAGGAAGAAAGGACTTGGCTGGAATAGACGTTCCACATCGCTCACAAATTTCTTATCTGTCAGGAACATAATTACATGGTCGCCCTGTTCTATACGTAAATTGTCATTAGCGATCATGACATCGTTTCCCCTGACGACAGCACCAATTATCGTACCTGGCGGAAGCTTTATTTCATCAATAGAACGACCTACTACGCGTGAAGTACTTTCATCGCCATGGGCAACCGCTTCGATGGCTTCAGCCACTCCACGACGTAAAGATGATACCCCTACGATATCGGCTTTACGCACATGGCCCAATAATGCCGAAATGGTGGCTTGCTGTGGTGAAATTGCAATATCAATTACGCTGCCCTGCACCAAATCGACGTAGGCTTTACGTTGGATAAGCACCATGACTTTCTTGGCACCCATACGTTTAGCCAACATAGCGGACATAATATTTGCTTCATCGTCATTGGTGACGGCGATAAACAAATCAACTTGTTCAATATGCTCCTCGGCCAACAGTTCCTGATCGGAAGCATCACCATAGAATACGATGGTGTTTTGCAGCATTTCGGCAAGTTCGGCAGCACGTTGCGGATCACGTTCAATGAGCTTAACGCTGTAATCTTTTTCAAGACGCTGTGCCAGACCTGCCCCAATATTACCGCCACCAACAAGCATAATGCGCTTATAAGGTTTTTCGAGTCGTTGCAATTCACTCATTACGGCGCGGATATGCTGAGAGGCGGCAATGAAGAAGACTTCATCTCCGGCTTCAACGATAGTCGAACCTTGCGGGCGAATAGGACGGTCATGACGGAAAATCGCCGCAACGCGCGTTTCGATATGCGGCATATGTTCGCGCATAGTCGAAAGTGCATTTCCGACGAGTGGCCCACCGTAATAAGCTTTCACAACGGCAAGGCTTACTTTCCCTTCAGCAAAATTCACCACCTGAAGTGCACCTGGATATTCAATCAGGCGATAAATATTGTCGATGACTAGCTGTTCAGGCGCGATAAGGTGATCAATTGGCACGGCTTCGGCGTTGAATAAACGCTCGGCATCACGAACGTAATCAGGTGCACGAATTCGCGCGATTCGGTTTGGCGTATTAAAAAGCGAATATGCTACCTGGCAGGCAATCATGTTCGTTTCATCAGAACTGGTTACTGCGACCAACATATCGGCATCATCGGCGCCTGCTTCACGCAAAACGCGCGGATGCGAGCCGTGCCCCTGCACAACGCGTAAATCGAACTTATCTTGCAAGCTGCGTAGGCGATCCTGATTGGTATCAACAACAGTTATATCGTTGTTCTCACCTACCAGGTTTTCTGCCAGTGTGCCGCCGACCTGGCCCGCACCGAGAATTATTATTTTCATTGTTTTATAGCTTCATGAGATGAAACCTAAGACTCAGCAAACCTGAATCAGCTTTTAATTAGCTTAGCGTAAAAGAAGCCATCACCATCTTCCGGAGAAGGGAGATTCTGGATCCCTGGCATTTCTGGTGTACCTGTTTCCACCAGTTTTGCTTCTGGATGCTGCGCCAGGAATGCCGCGACTTGCTGATAGTTTTCTTCTGGCAGGATAGAACATGTGGCGTAAACCAATGTGCCACCCGATTTCAGTTTTGGCCAAATAGCTTCCAGAATCTCTTTTTGCAGTGCAGCTAATTCAGCGATGTCTCTGTCGCGACGCAACCATTTGATATCCGGGTGGCGGCGAATAACACCTGTAGCTGAACACGGTGCATCAAGAAGAATGCGATCAAATTGTTGATTACCACACCACTGTTCAGGGAAACGCCCGTCTCCTGATTTAACCTCTGCACTCATACCCAGACGTTGCAAGTTTTCGTGCACACGCTTCAGGCGCTGTTCATCAATGTCGACAGCCATCACGCGTGCTTTAGGTGCAGCTTCAAGTATATGAGTGGTTTTGCCACCAGGTGCTGCACACAAATCGAGGATCGCATCGCCATCTTGCGGATCCAGTAGATCAACACAACCTTGTGCTGAGGCATCCTGAACTGTCACCCAACCTTCTTCAAACCCCGGTAATGCGTGAACAGGAGCAGGAGTTTCAAGGCGCACTGCATCGCGATATTGTGGATGAGCATGACCTTCCAGCCCCTTTTCTGCTAATAACGCCATCCATTCTTCACGAGTATGGTGTTGGCGATTAACACGCAGCCACATAGGAGGGCGCTGATTATTGGCATCGACAATAGATTGCCATTGGCCCGGATAGGCTTTTTTCAAACGTTGCAGTAACCAGCTCGGGTGTAAGAAACGGCTTTCATGTTTAGCCGCTTCTGCCATCAGCTCTTCTTGTTGGCGCTGGAACTGGCGTAATACGCCGTTAATCAAACCTTTAAGTGATTGCTTCTTGATAGCAGCTGCCCCTTCAACTGTTTCTGCCAGAGCAGCATGAGCAGGAATGCGGGTATAAAGGAGCTGATAAAAACCTACCATAATCAAATAGTGGATGGTGCGTTGCTTGCCCGTCATCGGGCGAGACATCAATTTACCAATCAACCATTCCAACTGAGGCAGAGTGCGTAATACGCCAAAGCAAAGCTCCTGAAGCAATGCTCTATCTTTATCAGAGACTTTTTGTTGCATAGCAGGCAGGACATTACTGAGCGATTGACCTTGTTCCACAACTTGTTCAATCGTCTGTGCGGCCATACTGCGAAGATTTAATGTTTTTTTCATACGTACGCTCTGGTTTTTCGGCGCTTAAAAACAAAAATGCCCAGGTGATTGACCTGGGCGCAAAGAATTTCTTTTCTCAGGCGAGAAGTGCACCTGGCTTAAACCATTCACTGCGAGAGTTCAGGAGGTCCTGTGCAGTCATCGCTTTCTTTCCAGCAGGTTGAAGTGATTCCAGATTTAAAATCCCTTCACCAGTTGCCACCTGAATACCCTGTTTGTTGGTTTCAACAATGGTTCCGGGTGCTGCTTTAATCGGTTGGTTAATCACTGATGCCTGCCAGACTTTAACGGGCTGCCCGTCAATTTCCAGCCAACTCATTGGCCACGGATTAAAAGCGCGGATGCACCGCTCAAGTTGTGAGGCAGAAAGCGACCAGTCGATACGTGCCTCTTCCTTGCTGAGTTTTTCAGCGTACGTCACCAGTTCTTCATTTTGAACTTCAGGTTTTGCATGGCCTGTAGCCAACTGATTTAACGTTTCTAATAACCCCACAGGGCCAAGGTTTGCCAGCTTATCGTAGAGCGTTGCGCTGGTATCAGTGGCTTCAATTGGGCAGGAGAGTTTCACCAGCATATCGCCAGTATCCAGACCCACGTCCATCTGCATAATGGTCACGCCTGTTTCGGCATCACCAGCCCATAACGAACGCTGGATAGGTGCAGCACCACGCCAGCGTGGCAGCAGCGAACCATGAACATTAATACAGCCCAGGCGTGGCATATCCAGAACCGCTTTTGGCAGAATCAGACCGTAAGCTACAACCACCATGACATCAGCGTTCAAGCTGGAAACCAGTTCCTGATTTTCAGCAGGGCGCAAAGAGGCTGGTTGAAATACAGGGATATCCCTTTCAGTCGCCAGTACTTTAACTGGGCTTGGCATCAACTTTTTGCCACGCCCAGCAGGACGATCGGGTTGTGTGAATACGCCAACTACCTGGTGCTGAGAAGACAACAGCGCGTCAAGATGACGCGCTGCAAAGTCAGGAGTGCCAGCGAAAATAATACGCAGTGAATCAGACACATTATTCCCTTGTGTGATGGATTAGGCACTCTTATTCAGACGAGCCATTTTTTCCAGTTTCTGACGAATACGCTGACGCTTCAACGGTGAAAGGTAATCAACGAAGAGTTTGCCAACCAGGTGATCCATCTCGTGTTGAATACAAATGGCAAGCAGGCCATCAGCTTCCAGTTCGTATGGCTTACCTTCACGGTCCAGAGCGCGAATTTTGACTCTTTCCGCTCGAGGAACAAGAGCACGTTGTTCTGGTATGGACAGGCAACCCTCTTCGATACCAGTATCGCCGCTTTTTTCCAGCAACTCAGGGTTAATCAAAACCAGGCGCTCGTCGCGGTTTTCAGAAACATCAATCACAATGATACGTTGATGGATATCCACCTGTGTTGCTGCAAGGCCAATACCTTCCTCTGCGTACATTGTCTCGAACATATCATCGACAATCCGCTGAATTTCAGCATTCACCTCTTTGACCGGAGCCGCCACAGTGCGAAGGCGCTCGTCCGGAAAATGTAATACCTGCAAAACTGACATAAATATCCAGAGCTGTGTTCAATTGATAGAAAGATTATTACCTCTATTCTAGACATTTCCCGGCCTGATTGACAGCATCAGTGACCAATCGCAAGGATTGCTTTTATAGCTTATGGCAGGAGGGAATTATGTCACCAATGGAGATTTGGCTACGCCTGATGGCGGTTCAAAGCCTGAGTGGCGATAAGCTATTAAAAATTGCCCATTTCTTGTTGAAGGAGCCTGAGTGTTCGGTTGTTTCTCTGACGAGTGCAGGCTTATCTACCCAGCAGATTTCTCATTTTCTGGAATTTAGTGACAAAGAACTGGAAGAGTCATTGGACTGGCTTGAAGTACCTGATCATCATCTTCTCACGGCCGACTGTGAGCATTATCCCGCTCAGTTGCGTGCAATAGATTGCTACCCTGCAGCCTTATTTGTCAGGGGGGATATTCGGCTTCTTTCCAGTAACCAACTCGCCGTGGTCGGTAATCGGAATATTTCCCAATATGGTGAGCGTTGGTGCCGGATGTTTTGCGAACCATTAGCTACTGCCGGGTTAACGATAACCAGTGGTTTGGCTCTGGGTATCGACGCTGTGGCACACCGCGCGGCAATCAACATTCACGGGAAAACCATCGCGGTATTGGGGAATGGGCTGGCTGGAATTTACCCCAGGCGCCATAAGCAATTGGCCGAACAGATAATTGCGGAAGGAGGGGCGATCATCTCTGAATTTCCCCTAACGACCTCTCCCTATCCGGGCAATTTTCCGCGCAGAAATCGCATCATCAGTGGGCTGAGTCGTGCGGTATTTGTTGTCGAAGCCAGTGAGCGCAGTGGGTCGCTGGTCACGGCCCGTTATGCACTCGAGCAAGGCAGGGAACTGTTTGCGTTACCAGGCGCAGTGGGTAGCCCCGGCAGTGAAGGGCCACACTGGTTGATTAAGCAAGGCGCTACACTGGTAAGCCATCCTTCGGACATACTCGAGCACCTGGAAAACGAACTGCAATGGCTTCCTTCACCTCACAAAGCATTAATATATTCACACAATGAAGGGGATCGCACATTGCCATTTCCTGAGCTGTTGGCTAACGTAGGAGATGAGGTTACACCTGTTGACGTCGTCGCTGAACGTGCCGGCCAACCTGTGCCAGAGACGGTAGCCCAGCTACTCGAACTGGAGTTAGCAGGATGGATCGCAGCTGTACCCGGCGGCTATGTCCGATTGAGGAGGGCATGCCATGTTCGACGTACTAATGTACTTATTTGAAACCTACATCCACAACGAAGTGGAAATGCGAGTTGATCAAGATAAATTGACGCGTGATCTCGCCGACGCCGGTTTTGATCATGAAGACATTTATAACGCTCTTGTATGGCTTGAAAAACTGGCGGACTATCAGGAAGGTCTGACTGAACCCATGCAACTGGCCGCTGACCCACTTTCAATGCGTATGTATACCGCAGATGAATGCCAGCGACTTGATGCAACTTGTCGGGGGTTTTTACTGTTCCTTGAACAGATTCAGGTGCTGAACCTCGAAACCCGTGAAATGGTCATTGAACGAGTATTAGCATTAGACACCGCTGAGTTCGAACTGGAAGACTTAAAGTGGGTGGTGCTAATGGTACTGTTCAACATTCCGGGGTGCGAAAATGCATATCAGCAAATGGAAGAATTACTCTTCGAAGTAAATGAAGGTATGCTGCATTAAATTAAAGCCGCGGCATGAGATGTTATGACCAAATCAGCACTGTTCACTGTGCCTAAAAATGAACCCTGTCCCCAATGTGGGGCAGGGTTAGTCATTCGTTCTGGTAAACACGGCCCTTTTCTTGGCTGTTCCCATTACCCGGAATGTGATTATGTTCGCCCGCTAAAAAGCCTGGCTGATGGCCATGTGGTTAAAGTACTTGAAGGTCAACACTGTCCTGTATGCCAGGAAAACCTGGTATTACGCCAGGGGCGTTTCGGCATGTTCATTGGTTGCAGCAATTACCCAACTTGTGATCATACCGAAGTTATCGACAAACCCGATGAAACTGCAATCAATTGCCCTCAATGCCAGAAAGGTAAATTAGTCCAAAGACGCTCTCGGTTTGGTAAAACCTTTTGGTCATGTGATAGCTATCCGACCTGTCAATTCGTCATTAATAGCAAACCAGTGGCAGGCGAATGCCCTGCGTGTCACTATCCGTTACTCATCGAAAAGAAAACGGCGCAGGGATTGAAACAATTCTGTGCCAGCAAACAATGTGGAAAGCCGGTAACGGCGGAATAAAGCTTGTGAAGACAAACCTGCAAACAGAGCAACTCCAAGAGATCGTTGCCGCCTTAAAACAACAACAAGTGATCGCTTATCCAACCGAAGCAGTGTTTGGCGTCGGTTGTGATCCTGACAGTGAGCTGGCAGTTACGCGTTTACTAGAGTTAAAACATCGCCCCGTAGACAAAGGCCTTATCCTGATAGCTGCGAGTTTCGAGCAACTTGTTCCATATATAGATAGCTCCGTGCTTTCGCAAATGCAGCGAGAAACCGTATTCTCTCGTTGGCCAGGGCCTGTGACCTTTGTTTTCCCAGCTCTTCCTTCAACACCGCGCTGGCTAACGGGTCGATTTGATTCCTTAGCCGTGAGGGTCACTGATCATCCATTGGTTCGTGATTTATGCCTGGTTTTTGGCAAACCTTTGGTTTCTACCAGTGCCAATTTATCTGGTTTACCACCTTGTCGTACGGCTGATGAAGTCCTGGCTCAATTTGGTGATGGCTTCCCGGTACTGCGTGGCGATACCGGAGGCAGGCTGAATCCGTCTGAAATTCGTGACGCTTTGACCGGCGAACTTTTCCGCCAGGGGTAATTAATGAACACCTTTGCCGTTTTTGGTAACCCAATTCAGCACAGCAAATCACCGCAAATTCATCAGATGTTTGCTGAGCAGTTAAAAATAGAGCATCCATATGGCCGTGTGTTGGCACCTGTTGATGCTTTTATTGAAACTCTTGAGCATTTTTTCCAGGCGGGCGGTAAAGGCGTCAATATTACTGTTCCTTTTAAAGAGCAAGCATTTGCCCGTGCTGATGAACTGACCGAGCGTGCTGCATTAGCCGGTGCGGTGAACACGCTTAAGCGCCTGGACGATGGGCGCCTGCTCGGCGATAACACCGATGGGATTGGTCTTTTAACCGATCTGGAGCGTTTATCGCTGATCAAACCGGGTCGGCGAATTTTACTGTTGGGGGCTGGTGGCGCGGCACGGGGCGTTTTACTACCTTTGCTCTCGCTTGATTGCTCTGTAACGATAACCAACCGGACATTTTCTCGAGCCATGGAGCTCGCACAACTATTTAGCCACACTGGCAGTATTCAGGCGTTAGAGCAGTCTGAGCTGGAGGGGCATGAGTTCGATCTTATTATTAATGCCACCTCTAGCGGCATTGCTGGTGATATTCCTGTCATTCCAACTTCGTTGCTTTCGCATAATGTTCATTGCTATGACATGTTCTATCAAAAGGGCGATACACCGTTCTTGCATTGGTGCAAACAACATGGTGTTCAACATTATGCCGATGGTTTAGGAATGCTGGTGGGTCAGGCTGCACATGCCTTTTTCTTGTGGCACGGTGTGTTACCAGAAATCGCGCCAGTAATAGAGAAGCTAAAGCAGGAAATGTCGAAGTGAACCAGTCGATCCAGTTTCCCGATCGCGAGCAATGGGACGATCAACTTCTGGCGGTCTGCTTTCCTGCATTAGTAAATGGCTTTCAGATGATGTGCGGTATTACCGGGGAAACTATCGCCAGCCGTTATGGTGGCGATAATAAAGAATCATGGCTCGAGCTCTTTCGTCTTAATCGTTGGGATTTGGAAGACGAAGCAGAGGAGTTAATTGCAACTGGTGAACATGACAATCAAAGCTGCGTTTGGCTTTCCTGATCAAGATACTCATCTTTCCAGCGAACGTAGTTATTGGCTGAGTATTTTAAGCCTTCCAGTTCTCCAGCCGTAAGAGGGCGGATCTGCTTTACTGGGCTACCCAGATAAAGGAAGCCGCTCTCAAGACGTTTATTTTGCGGCACCAAACTTCCTGCACCGATCATTACATCGTCTTCTATTACTACACCATCCAGCAAAATCGATCCCATTCCTACGAGCACGCGGTTACCGATCGTGCAGCCGTGCAGCATGACCTTATGTCCCACAGTCACATCTTCACCGACAATAAGTGGATTGCCTTCCGGGTTATAGGAAGATTTATGCGTTACATGCAACACACTCCCATCCTGAATATTGCTACGAGCACCAATAGCCACATAGTTAACGTCGCCACGGATAGCAACTAGTGGCCAAATGCTCACATCATCAGCAAGACGCACGTCACCAATCACAACACTTGAACTATCAAGCATCACTCTTTGGCCAACTTCAGGATAGGTTTTTTGAAAAGGACGTAATACTGCAGACATAAATACCTCTGAAAGTTCTCTTCGTAGATAGACTGTGGCTGCTTTCTTAACCGATGGCAAGGAGGTAAAGCATCAAAAATAAGGCGAATTGGACATGATCGCAGCGAAAAGGGCGAAAACTAATCAGTCGGAAGAAAAGATCGAAAAAAGGGTTGTGCTATAAAAAGAGATCCCTATAATGCGCCTCCATCGACACGGAACATGTGAACAACATCACAGAGTAACGCGGCGATGAGAGTCAAATATCCTGAAATTAAGGGTTGACTCTGAAAGAGGAAAGCGTAATATACGCCACCTCGAGTTAGCAAGCGAAAGCGCGTAACTCACTGCTCTTTAACAATTTATCAGACAATCTGTGTGGGCACTCGCAGGATTGATATCTCAGATACCTTCGGGTATCAAAAAAATATCAAGTCTTGAAGAGTGACCAAGCAGTAATTCATTTAG